>CALVUS010000039.1 GCA_944363665.1 uncultured Bacilli bacterium
AATAAAAAAAAAAGAAAAAAAATAAAAAAAAAATTTTTTTTTTTTTTTTTTTTATGATAATAAAGAAAAAAATAGAGGTGTAGTAATGAACAAAAAAATAATAGCAATAACCATATTATCAATAGTAACTGGTTTAGTTATATTAAACTCAGTAAAAACAAAAGATATCGAAGTAGAGAAAACACAAAAGCGAATAAATAATGTAAATACGTTAACAATGATGCTCGAAACAGAAGCCGGAACTGGTAATTATCAAGAAGTAAAACAAAGTGAGTGGCCGACTGATGGATATGTATTTAATGCATCTTTAAGTAGATGCGAAAATGGAGGCATACTTTCATGGGATGATGAAGCTAAAAAAGTTATAATGGAATCTAATGTATCAGACAAGTGCTATGTGTATTTTGATAAGTATAATCCAACATTAACTAATTACATTATTACCAATGTTTACATATCTGATGGAGCAAATGACTTATATTATCATGATGGAACAGGATCTTATACCAATGCTAATCAAGAAGCGGGAGATAACTCATATAGATATAGTGGTGCAGAACCTAATAATTATGTATGTTTTGGATCAGATGCAGCAACATGTCCAAATGAAAATTTATATCGCATAATCGGATTATTTGATGATGATAAGGATGGAGCATATAATATAAAATTAATTAAATATGATTATGCAAATAGTGGTTTACTAGGGACAGATGGAGATTATGCTGGAATATATTCAACTATTGATAGTTATTATAGGGGAAATTTAACAACTATTAATAGCTATTATTGGAATAATAATACCGGTACAAATGCCTGGGATGAAAGTGAATTGAATACAATAAATTTGAATGAAAATTTTTGGAACAATTTAGGCTTTAAATGGCAAAACATGGTTGAAACAATTGGCTGGAAAATTGATAATATGTATAATGGTATCGAAAGGTTGTCATCAATAAAATATGTATATAATATGGAAATATCTAATTCTTCAAACTATAAAATATATAGTAATAAAATAGGGCTAATGTATGTAAGTGATTATGGTTATGCGGCAAGCCCGGAAAATTGGACTAAAAGTCCAGCTGATTATGATGATACAAATAGAAATAATAATTGGATGTATATGGGGCTTGCAGAATATACAATTACTAAGAATTATCCTACTACCAATCAAAGTTTGTATATTTCTTTTTTGGGACAAATTGGTAGTGGTGAGACAGTTAATTACGTTGGTATTGCAATACGCCCAGTATTTTATCTAAAGCATTCTGTTACTATTTCTTCAGGTGATGGTTCAAAAGAAAATCCCTTTAGAATTTCTTTTGATATAAACAGTTAATTCTTATTAATTATAATTTGCTATTGACTTATTTAAAATAAATGTTTTATAATAAAAATACCTTAAAAATTATGAACGAGACACGTATATTTTGGATACTTGCAGAGAGTTCTTGTTAGGTGGAAGTAGAACATTTAATGAAAAAATATATATCACTCGGGAGTTGAATAGCTGAATATAGTAAGTTATTTCGTTAATCGCGTTAAGATAATTAAGTAAATTAAAAGGATGGTACCGTGCTTATTTGCACTCCTTAGGTATCATCCTTTTTATATTGGGAGGAGATTATGAAAAATTTTAAAAGTTTAAGTAAAGAACCAGTAGATGTAACAGAAGCTAAAATAAGAGAAAAATGGCTTAAAGAGGATATACTAAATAAGTGTATTGAAAATCGTGAAGGCTCACCATATTTTGTTTTTTTCGATGGCCCCGCTTTTGCCAATGGATTTCCAGGGTTACATCATATGGTTGCTAAAAGTCTTAAAGATGCTTTTTGTAAATATAAAACTATGCAAGGATATAAAGTTCTTCGTAAAGTAGGTTGGGATACTCACGGTCTTCCTGTAGAAAATCACGTTGAAAAAAAATTGGGAATAACATCTAAAAAGGAAATTGAAAAATTAGGAGTTTCCAAGTTTAACGATGAGTGTCGTAAGAGTGTTCGCGAAAATGAGGATGCTTTTACTAATTTGACTAATATAATGGGACAATTTATTGATTGTAAGCATCCTTATGTTACTTATGATAATAATTATATTGAAACAGAATGGTGGATTTTGAAAAAATTTTGGGAAGAAGGATTATTTTATGAAGGAGTTAAAATACTTCCATATTGCCCAAGATGTGGTACAGGACTTGCTTCTCATGAAGTAGCTCAAGGTTACGAAGAAATTAGTGTGGATACAGTAATTGTTCCAATGAAGAAAAAAGATGAAGATGTTTATTTTTTGGTTTGGACAACTACACCATGGACTCTTTTGTCAAATGTTGCTTTGTGTGTTAACCCTGAATATGATTATTCTTTAGTGGAAAGTAAAGGCACTAAATTTATTTTAGCTACAAGTTTAGTCTCTAAAGTTTTAGGTGATGAAGTAACTATTCTTGATACTTTTAAAGGTAGTACTTTGGAATATGCAGAATATGAACAACTAATTCCAGAACTTAAAGCTGATCGCAAAGGTTTTTTTGTTACTTGTGATACTTATGTTACAGATGATGATGGAACAGGCATTGTTCATATTTCCCCAGCATTTGGTGCAGATGATGCGAATGTCGGTAAGAAATATAACTTACCTTATTTAAACCCTGTTGGTGAAGATGGTAAATATACCGAAGGCCCCTGGAAAGGAATGCTTGTATTTGATGCTGATAAAGAAATTATTAAATACTTAAAAGAAAATGGTAAATTATTTAAAAAGCAAAGAATTATTCATAATTATCCACATTGTTGGCGATGCCATAGTCCACTAATTTACTATTCAAAGCCAAGTTATTACTTAGAAATAACTAAGATTAAGGATAAAATTGTGGCCAATAATAAAACTGTTAATTGGTATCCAGCATATGTTGGAGAAAAAAGGTTTGGCAATTGGCTTGAAAATTTAAATGATTGGGCAATATCAAGATCACGTTATTGGGGAACACCTCTTCCTTATTGGACTTGTTCTTGTGGTTATTCAGAGATGATTGGATCTAGAAAGGAACTAGTAGAAAAAGCAATTGAGACAATCGATGAATCAATTGAACTACATCGTCCATATGTTGATGAAATACATATTAAATGTCCTGAATGTGGCAAGCCAATGACTCGCTGTAAAGATGTAATAGATTGTTGGTTTGATTCAGGCTCAATGCCATTTGCTCAATATCATTATCCTTTTGAAAATGTAGATTTATTTGAAACTCAATTTCCAGCAGATTTTATTTGTGAAGGAATCGATCAAACTAGAGGCTGGTTTTATACTTTACTAGTAATTTCCACATTTGTTAAAGGCGTAAGCCCTTATAAAAATGTTTTAGTTAATGATTTACTTTTAGATGCTGAAGGTAAGAAAATGAGTAAATCTCGAGGTAATATAGTAGAACCATTTACTACTATGAAAGAATATGGAGCTGATACTGTTAGATTTTATTTGCCATATGTATCACCAGTTTGGGTACCACTTAAATTTGATATTAATGGTTTAAAAGAAGTACATTCTAAATTTTTTAATCCTCTTAAAAATACTTATAACTTCTTTACAATGTATGCTAATATCGATGAAATAGATATTGCTGAATGTGATATTTTAGTAAATGATAGAGAAGATATAGATAGATGGTTAATTAGTAAATATAATAAATTAGTTAAATATGTAACTGATGCTTATGAAGAATATGATTTAAATAAAGTAGTACGGGCCTTAACTGATTTTGTATCCGAAGATTTATCTAATTGGTATATAAGAAGAAATAGAGATCGTTTTTGGGGATCAAAATTAGATAATTCGAAAAAAGCTGTTTATAAAACAACTTATGAAGTTTTAGTAGGAATTTCCGGTTTGATGGCTCCGATAGTTCCTTATCTTTCTGAAGAAATATATACTAATTTAACTGGCGAATATTCCGTTCATACTTCCGATTTTCCAAAATATGATGAAGTATTAATTGATGAATTATTAGAAGAAAAAATGGATTTAATACGAAATCTAATAAGTATTGGGCGATTTGTTCGAGAAGAACAAAAAATTAGAGTACGTCAACCGTTAAGTGAAATTCTTTTAGATGGTAAAAATGAAATGATAATTGGTGAACTTACAGAGCTAATTAAAGAAGAATTAAATGTCAAAAAAGTAACATTTATTGAAGATACATCGCTTTATATGAATTTTACTGTTAAGCCTAATTTTAAAGTAGTAGGTAAAATATTTGGAAAAGATATTAAAGAATTTCAAGATAAATTATTAGAGTTATCTTTAAATGATATTAAAAAATTACAAAATAATGAAATAATTAATATGACTATTGCTGGAAATAACGTAGAGATTACCTCAACCATGGTTGATATTAGAATTGATGCTAAAGAAGGATTTAATGTGGGGATGGAAAATAATGAATTTGTTATATTAAATACTACTTTAAATAGAGAATTAATGAATGAAGGTATAGCTCGCGAAATAGTATCTAAAATTCAACAAATACGTAAAAATATGAACTTAGAATTGACAGATCGAATTATTATAAAATATAAATCTTCTGAGACAATTAAAGAAGCAATTTTGGAATTTAGTGATTACATAAAAAGAGAAACTTTAGCCAAAGATATTATTGTTGATGAAAAGTTGGTAGATGAATTTGTTGTTAATGATGAATTAGTAAAAATTAGTGTTGAAAAAAGTCTTTAGGACTTTTTTTGTCTTTATGTAGAATTCTACATAATTGTCTTATAAGAAATTGCATTATTTAGTAAAAATTAATTGACACACATACATTTATATATAATATTATAAAGGAATCTGATGCAAAACCGAAAAATTGAAATTGCTATAAATAAAAATAAATGATAAAATGGTATTGAGTCCTCGTAGCTCAGCTGGATAGAGTGAATGCCTCCGACGCATTAGGTCGCAAGTTCGAATCTTGTCGAGGACACCATTTTACAACTTAAGCCTTAAATAGGCTTTTTTTAATAAAAAATTCCAATAAAAAAAGGAAATAAGCAATTGATTGGTAATAATAATAAATAGGGAAAAGAATTATTTTATAAATTGTAAATATGTGCTAAAATTAAAAAGGAAGTGGTAATATGATTAAAGAATTTAAAAAATTTATTGCTCGAGGTAATGTATTAGATTTAGCAGTTGGTGTAATTGTTGGAGGAGCATTTTCATCGATTGTAACTAGTTTAGTAAATAATATCTTTACTCCTATTATTGGCCTTATTCTAGGAGGAGTTGATTTTTCTAATCTTTCGATAACATTCCGTGATACACAAATTATGTATGGAGCATTTATTCAAAGTGTCATCGACTTTTTAATTGTAGCATTTTGTTTATTTATAGTTGTTAAAGTAGTAAATAGAGTAACTGCCAAAAAAGAAAAAAAGGAAGAAAAGAAAGACACTAAGAGTGCTGAACTTAAAACATTAGAAGAAATAAGGGATATACTTAAAAATGATTTATCAAGCAAGTAATGGATTAGAAATAGAAGTAATAGTAAATAGAAAGAATAATAAAAATATTTATTTCCGAGTTAAAGAAGATTTAAAGCTTTATGTTAATGCTCCAATGTTTTTAAGTAGTAATAGTATATTAAATTTAATTAAAGATAATGAAGCAGCAATTTTGAAAATGTATGAAAAAGTAGCTAATAAAAATAATGATAATGATAAATTTTGGTATTTAGGAAAAAGTTATGATATAAAATTTTCTGATGATTCTAATATAGCATTTAAAGATAATTGTATTTATACTCCATCAATAGAAGCATTGGAAAATTTTTATCAAAAACAAGTTGTAAAAATATTTACGGAAGAAGTAGAAATTGCTAAAAAATGCTTTAGTAAACTACCTAACTTTACTTTGAAATTTCGTAAAATGAAAACTAGATGGGGTGTATGTAATACATTTAAAAAGACAGTTACCTTAAATACAGAATTATTAAAAAAAGATATAGAGCTTTTAGATTATGTCATCATTCATGAATTGTGTCATTTTTTTGAAGGAAATCATAGTAAAAATTTTTGGAAATTAGTCCAACAAGCTTATCCTAATTATAAAGAAGCAAGAAAGAAATTGAGGTATTAAATGCAAATAACTAGTTTAAAAAATGCTAAAGTAAAATATTGGCTTAGTTTAAAAGAAAAGAAAAACAGAGACAAAGAAAAGAAATTTTTAATTGAAGGGGATCATCTTATTGAAGAAGCTCGAAAGCAAAATTTAATCGTTGAAACCATTAGTATAGTTGATCAAAATGCTGATTATTTTGTTACCAAAGAAATTATGACTAAAATTAGTTGCCAAAAATCTATAAGCTATAATGCTGCAGTAGTTAATTTTATAAAGGAAGAGGAAATAAATGGCCATGTTTTAGTTTTAGATAATATTCAAGATCCAGGAAATTTAGGAACAATTATTAGATCTTGTATTGCTTTTAATTTTAAAAATATTATATTAAGTGACACAAGTGTTGATATATATAATCCTAAAGTCATAAGAGCAACAGAAGGTATGATTTTTCATATTAATGTTTTAAGACGTAATTTACAAGAATTTTTGCCAACTTTAAAAATGCTTGGTTATAATATTGTTGGTACCGATGTAGTGAAGGGTAATGATATAAAAAACATTGTTCGAGAAAATATTGCCTTAGTTTTGGGAAATGAAGGAAATGGCATCAGTAATGATATTAAAAAGCTTTGTGATAAATTTGTTTATATTAAAACGAGTGATGACTGTGAATCATTAAATGTAGGTGTTGCTGCTAGTATATTGATGTATGAGGTAAATAATGAATGAATTAGTGTGTATTGGAAAAGTAATTAACTTTTTTGGAATTAAAGGAGAATTAAAAGTATTAACTAATTTTGATAAAAAAGAATTAGTTTATAAAGTAGGAATGCCTATTAAAATAAAAGAAGAAGATTTAACAATTACTAGCATAAGAGTACATAAAAATTATTATTTAATTCGAGTTAATGACATTAATGATATTAATAAGATAACTAAGTATATTGGCTATAATATATATGTAAAAAAAGAAGACATAATTTTAGAAGAAGATGATTACTTACTAGAAGAATTAATTGGTGCAACAGTTATAGAAGGTAACAAGAATATTGGTAAGGTAACAGAAATATATACATCTAATTATAATAATTATGTGAAAGTATTATATAATAAAAAAAGTTTTTTAATTCCTATTATAAAAGAATATATTATTAAATTTGATAGAGATAAAAAAATACTTTATACAAATAATGCTTTAAGTTTAATTATTTAATTATTTATAGAAAATGCTTATTATTTTTAGTATAATTAGTTTAAGAGGTGCAGATTATGAAAATTGATATTTTAACTTTGTTTCCTAATTTTTTTGAAAACTTTTTACATGAATCAATTATAAAAAGAGCTTTAGAAAAACATTTAGTAGAAATAAATATTATTGATTTTCGAGAATTTTCACCACTTAAAAACAAGCAAGTAGATGATACACCTTATGGTGGTGGAGCAGGAATGCTTTTAAGATGTGAACCAATATTTAATTGTATTGACCAAATTAAAACCGATGATTCTCATATAATATTATTGTCACCGGAAGGAAAAACTTTTAATCAAAATATTGCTAAAGATTTAAAAAAATATAGACATATAATACTTATTTGTGGGCATTATGAAGGATTTGATGAAAGAATTAAAACTTTAGTTGATGAAGTAATAAGTATTGGAGATTTTATTTTAACTGGTGGAGAAATACCTGCTTTAGCCATAACAGATGCAGTAGTTAGATTAATACCTGGAGTTATAAATGCCGAATCAATCCAAGAAGAATCTTTTAATAATAATCTATTAGATTACCCACAGTATACAAAACCAGCTATATATAGAGGAATGAAAGTGCCAGATGTATTACTAAGTGGTCATCATCAAAATATTGAACTTTATCGGAAAAATGAACAAGAAAAAAAGACAAAGGAATTAAGACCAGATTTAATGGGGGATAATAATGAGTAGTTATGTGTTAAAAAATAGTGATGAGGAAAAAAAAGTATTGTTGTATGAAGAGAAAACTAGTTATTCATTTTCTCCCAAAAAAGGTTATAAAAGAGTAAAAAAAATAACTGTATTAGATCAAGAAATTTTATCTAAAATTTTGGAAGAAAAAGTAACAAAATCATATAATAAATTAATTAAAATAATATATGATTTAATTAATAGTGAAGATACAACGAGTGGAGATATTTTAGTTACTTTTACAGAAATAGACCGAATTAAAGATATTTTACTTTATAAATACAATAAAAAATTAAAAAAAGAATTTATAGATAAATATTTAAAAAAGTTATATTTACTAGAACAGGAATTAAAGAAAATTAATATTAATACATATGATAATTTTTTGAAGGAAAGTAAAGGAAAGGGACGATAAGCATTATTTTCTTTACGTCAACTATAAGCCTTTTATATTGCAAGTAATAATATTTTTTGCTAAAATTACTCTAGAATAGAGGGATTATTAATGAAGCAAACCAAAATAGGAATTATTAAATATATAGTGGTTTTATTATTGTTAGCATCACTTTATATAAGTGGAATATATTTATTTAGTACCAATGATCAGAACAACAATAATGCTTATAGTGCTAGTGCAGAATCTTTGGCTTTTATGTATGAAACTGAAGTAGGTAGTGGCAATTATGAAGAAGGTAGTGGTTCAAAATTTCCATTAGAGAACTATACTTTTAATGAATATTTAAGTCGCTGTGAAAACGGCAGTACAATAACTTATGATACTGAAACACAAACAGTACTGATTTCAGCAGATGTATCAGATAAATGTTATGTCTATTTTGATTTAATTGGGTAAGCTATTTAATAGCTTTTTTTCATATTTTTAATATTTACTAATATTATTTATTAGTGATTGTATGGCAAAATATATTGCCCACAGAGGTATTTGGAATGATAAAGTTAAAGATAATTCATATGAAGCTATTTATAATGGATTAAATAGCGATAAATATATTGGGATAGAAACTGATATTCGTATAACTAAAGATAATGTATTTATTGTTTATCACAATGCATTATATAAAGGTAAGTTGGTTAAAAATTTATTGTATAAAGAAATAAAACAAGATGTTCCTAAATTAGCAGATATTCTAAATATTAAAACATCGAAAATATTTTTAATTGAAATCAAAGACTTTAATATTAATGTTAAAAAACTTTTAAAATTATTAAATAAATATAATAAAAATGTAATGCTAATGTCCTTTGATACAAGAGTAATAGAAAAAATAAGCAAAATAACTACTAAATATAAGTTAGGAGTATTAAATTATATTATCAATAGTGATAGTAATTATAACTATGATTTTATTTGCTTGTTAGATTTTTTTAGTAATAAATATATTATAGAAAGTTTTAAAAAAAGAAATATCGATGTAATTATTTATGGAGTTATTGATGCCAATAAAGATTTAACATACATAATTGATGATATAAAATTGTTATAGCTCTTGACTTTTTTTTTTTTTTTTTTTTTATTATTGGGGAAAATAGAGGTGTAGTAATTAAAAAAAAAAAAAAAATTATAAA
>CALVUS010000040.1 GCA_944363665.1 uncultured Bacilli bacterium
AAATTCTCTATCCGTGAAGGTGGAAGAACTGTTGGTGCTGGTGTAGTATCTGAAATTATTAAATAATTAAAGATAAACACAAAATAAAACTATTGGTTATGAGCCAATAGTTTTATTTTGTAAATTTAATTTTTACTGAGAAATAATTTATTAGAATATATCTTTTTAAATTATTTTTTTATATGACTTTTATAAAATGTACGTACATCAAAAATAAAATTATTATCTGTTTTACTTATTAAATTCTTTTGCTAAAGAACCGTTTTTTAATAGATGATTATATTGTTGTTCATTTATTATTAAATCAAATTCTCCAATATATTCATATATTTCAGGGTTAAAACTCATTTTAAATCTATTTAACCCATGGTACGGATTATTAACAGAAAAATCTCCAGTTACACCATTTAGATCGGCATACTTATAATCGTTTTTATAATAATTGAGTATAGAATAATATAAAAAATAGTTAGAAGGATATCGTTTTAAGTAGTTATCGTAGCCACTTATTTTTATGGCTATTCTATTTTCATACTTAATTACCATTGCTGCAGCGACATATGTTTCTTCATTGGTATTTATATATTTTGAAGCTTCAGCAATATCATTTTTGTAAGCTAATAAAGCTTTATCTGATTGCATTTTTGAATTAATAATATTAGAAGTATTATTATTTATGATTTTTCTATTGAGATAGTTATTAATTTGTAATTCATAATTGTAATATTTTTGAGAATTAATTAAGTATTTTTTATAATCCACTTTAACTACAAAATAGTCAATGTTATTTGATTTGTTGAATACATTATAAAAATTATCAAAGTAAAATTTATTTTTATTAAAACTTTTAATATTATTTAAAAAATTATAAATTATATTTATTTTTGATGCTCCAACTTTTTCTAATGTTAATCCCTTTCTTATTCCTTTTTTTACTTTATTTCTGGTGTTTTTACCTAACTTCTCTATAGTTAGATTTTCTAAATCAACTATTGCATTTATTCTTGGAAGTAATGATTCAAAGTTCATATTATTTTTTAATTTTTTATATCCACATCTTGTAAGATTATTTATGATGTTATAATTTTCGTTATATTCAAAATTTAATGTTTTCTTATTTAATTTACTAATAGCTATTTCAGGATTAATTTTAATAAAAGCAAAATTTTTCTTTTTATAATAATCTTTTATTAATTGAGTAAATGATTCTAATAAATATACATTTGAATAATCTATTAAAAATCCTCTTGGTGAATATCCGTAATAATGATTGCCAATTTTTTTAAAAAGTATTAAGGCAGCAGCTAATATTTTATTATTTTCAAATAATCCAATAAATTCATAATCATAACCATCCTCTGCTTTTAACATAGCATAATTTATAGATTGATAAAAATTACCAATTATATTATTTTCAACAAAAGTATTATAATCATTTAAAGATAGTTCTTTTATAAACATACATTTGCCTCCTTAAATTAAGAGTTTATTATATCATACAAGTTGTAAAATATAAAGTTATTAGTTGACAATAAATTTATAAAATGTAATAATATATTAAAGGTGATGTTATGGCAACTCCATTTAAAAATAGTGTTGAAAATATTTATAATAAAATGATTATTTATTCATTATTAACTTCAATATTAACTATATTGGTTGGATTAACTTTAATATTCTTACCTAATATTTCTAATAAAGTCGTAGGTATTATTGTTGGAGTAATATTTTTGATTTTTGGAATTACTGCGATTTATAAATATTTTCATCGTGATGGTGCAAAAATCTATTCATTAAATATAGTTTTTGGTGTATTATATGCAATACTAGGTATAATAATAATTTTATATCCATTTAGTGTAATGGGATTTGTAACAGTATGTTTAGGATTATTTATGATAATAAACGGTGCTACTAAAATTAATTACGGTTTATGGTTAAAAAAAGGCAGTGAAGATTCGTGGTTAGTTACTTTAGTTGCAGGAATTTTTTTAGGCATTTTAGGTATAATGGTAGTTTTTAATCCATTTTCAGCATTAACACTTACTCAAATTGCTGGTGCCTTTTTAATGATAGTGGGAATATTAAATGCTACTGATGCAATTTTATTTAAAAAAAGAGCTAAAGAAATAATGGATATTTTTTGGTAAAGTATAAAAACAAATGACAATAAGAAGTAAATTGTCATTTGTTTTTATAAAAGAAAGTATTTTTAATTGATAAATAATTTTCTTTTAGATATACTATTTATAGAAAAAGGTGATTTAATGTTAATTAAAGATATAAAAGCAAGAGAAATTTTAGATAGTAGAGGAAATCCTACGGTAGAAGTAGAAATGACTTTAGATAACAATATTACTAGAAGAGCTAGTGTTCCAAGTGGAGCTTCAACTGGTAGTAGAGAAGCTTTGGAATTGCGCGATAAAAATCCTAATAGATACCATGGGAAAGGTGTATTGCAAGCTGTATCTAACATTAATGAAATAATTAGACCAGCATTATTGGGACATAAAGCTGATCAGGCAAGTGTTGATAAAGTATTAATTGATTTAGATGGAACTGAAAATAAAAGTAAACTTGGAGCTAATGCAATTTTAGGTGTTTCCTTAGCTTGTTTAAAATGTTTGGCAGCCTCTGAAGATAAAGAATTATATGAATATGTTTCAAGTAAAAGTGTATCTTTACCAATTCCGATGATTAATATTATTAATGGCGGAAAGCATGCTGTGAATAATATAGATATACAAGAATTTATGATTGTACCTGTTGTTAAAACAATGCGAGAAAGGATTAGAGCTGGATCAGAAATATTTTGGGAATTAAAAAATTTGCTTGTTAAGAATAAATTTAATGTTGGTGTTGGTGATGAAGGCGGTTTTGCCCCAAATCTTGAAAATAATTTAATGGCTTTAGAATTTATAGTTGAAGCAATCAAAAAAGCAGGATATAAACCAGGAGAAGATGTTTTTATTGCATTAGATGTTGCTGCAAGTGAAATTTATGATAAAAGTTCTAAAACTTATAAAATAGATAATCGTAAATTATCAAATAAGGAATTAATTGAATATTATAAAGAAATTATTAAAAGATATCCAATAATAAGTATAGAAGACCCTTTTTATGAAGATGATTTTGAAACTTTAAAAGAATTTACGGATATTTATAAAAATCAAATAATGATAGTTGGTGATGATTATTTTGTAACTAATGAAAAATATTTACAAAAGGGAATTGATATGCAGGCGGGAAATGCTATTTTGCTTAAAGCTAATCAAATAGGCACAATAACTGAGATGACTAAGACAATCCTTTTAGCTAAAAAAAATAATTACAAAACTATTATTTCGCATAGAAGTGGAGAAACTGAAGATACATTTATCGCTGATTTAGCAGTTGGATTATCTTTACCTTTTATCAAAACTGGTTCAATGTGTCGTGGAGAACGAATAGCTAAATATAATGAATTATTGAGAATAGAAGAGAAATTAAGACATATATAATAATTAAAAAAGGACTAGTTATAAAGTCTTTTTTGTTTTATAATTAAAATACGGAGATGGTTAAATGAAAAAAATTGTAGATGGCAATAGTGCATGTAGTAAAATTGCTTATTATTTTAGTGAAGTTTGCAGTATTTATCCTATAACACCTTCAAGCCCTATGGCTTCAAATATCGATTTATTAACAGCTACCAATTTATTAAATATTTTTAATTATAAGCCCAAGGTAATAGAAATGCAATCAGAAGCAGGGGCTGCTGGGGCTATGCATGGGGCTTTGCTTTCAGGTAGTCTCGCATCTACTTTTACAGCATCTCAAGGTTTACTTTTAATGATTCCTAATATGTACAAAATGGCTGGTGAAATGTTACCAGGAGTAATTCATGTGGCAGCTAGAAGTTTAGCCACTCATGCTTTGTCTATATTTGGTGATCATCAAGACATTTATGCAACAAAAGCAACTGGATTTTGCATTTTGGCTTCCGCAAGTGTTGAAGATGCTCAAAATTTAGCGGCAGTTGCTCATTTATCAGCGATTAAAGGAAGTTTGCCTTTTTTGCATTTTTTTGATGGTTTTAGAACAAGTCATGAATTAAATACAATTGAAGAAATACCAGAAGATAAATTATTGTCATTAGTGGATCATAAGGCAATTAATGAATTTAGAAAAAGAGCCCTTAATGTCGGTCATAAAGTACAATATGGCATGGCTCAAAATGAAGACATTTATTTTCAATGTATGGAAGCTAGAAATCCTTATTATGAAAAAATACCAGATATAGTAAATGAATATATGCAAAAAATTAATGAAATTATGCATACAGATTATAAGCCATTTTCCTATTATGGTGCTAAAAATGCTAAAAAAATAATAGTCGCGATGGGAAGTGTTACTGATACAATTAAAGAAGTGGTTGATGTACTAGAAAATGTGGGACTTATAACAGTTCATTTGTATCGTCCTTTTAGTAGCAAATATTTTTTAAATGCTTTGCCTCCTACAGCAGAAAAAATAGCAGTTTTAGATCGAACTAAAGAGTCTGGAGCACCTGGAGAGCCTTTATATTTAGATGTTTGTAGTATTTTAAAAGATAGAGATATTAAAATATATGGTGGAAGGTATGGATTATCTAGTAAAAATACGACACCAGATGATATAATGGGAATTTTTAAAATGCTTGATGAAAATCCACATCATAATTTTACAATTGGAATAAATGATGATGTTACTAATATTAGTGTTAAGCCGTGGCCAATGAAAATAAATTCTAATCATCAAGAGATACTAATTTATGGTTTTGGATCTGATGGTATGGTTAGTGCTAGTAAGGATTTACTAAAAATTGTTCATGAATCTTTAAATAAAAATGTTCAAGGCTATTTTCAATATGATTCTAAGAAAAGCGGCGGAGTTACAGTATCTCATTTACGTTTATCAAATAAAACTATAAAGGAACCCTATTATGTAACGAATCCCGAAATAGTAGTTGTTACTAAAGATGTATATTTTAAAATGTTTGATATAGTGGATAAAATAAAAGACACAGGTATTCTTTTAATAAGTACAATAAAAGATAGTAATGAATTAAACAAGTTATTATCAAATAAAGTCAAGAAATTAATAAAGACAAAAGATATAAAAGTTTATTATATAAATGCTGAAGATATTGCTTTAAAAAATCATATTCCAGGAAAAATTAGCAAAATTATGGAAGTTTTAATTTTAAAATTATTGGGTATAAACGATGCCTTAAAGTATGTAGAAAAAAGCATTAGGAAAAATTTTGCTACTAAAGGAGAAAACGTAATAAATAATAATATCAAGTCGATAAATGATGCTTTAGATAAAATGGAAGAATTGAAAATTAATAATTTTAATTTTGAATCATTAGAAATAGTTGATGATAATGTAATTAATTTAATTAATCGTCGCTTGGGTGATACAATACCTGTTAGTAAATTACAAAACTTTTGCAATGGAAAATTCCCTGGAGGAACATCTTCTCAAGAAAAAAGAAATATTTCCAATATTATTCCAGAATGGCATAAAGAAAATTGTATTCAATGTGGTATGTGTGCTTTATCATGTCCTCATGCGGTAATTCGTAGTGTAACTACTTATGACGAAGATGAAGGTATTCCGTTTATTGGCCAAGATGGACTAAAATATGTGATAAAAATTAGCGAAGAAGATTGCACGGGTTGCGGTGTTTGTGCTAATGTTTGCCCAGGTAAAGGTGGATTAAAAGCTTTAATTATGAAAGAAAAAAAGGTTAAAGATAAAGTAGATTTTAATAAATATAAATCTATTAATCCTTTAAACAAATTTACTATTAAAGGTAGTCAGCTAGAAAAACCTTTATTTGAATTTAGTGGTGCTTGTGCTGGTTGCGGTGAAACTCCATATATTAAACTATTAACCCAACTATTTGGAGAAAAGTTAATAATAGCTAATGCTACGGGGTGTTCAAGTATTTATGGTGGCAGCACTCCGTCTACACCTTATTTAATACCATGGGCTAATTCCCTATTTGAAGATAATGCTGAATTTGCACTGGGAATGCATTTATCTTATAAGCAAAAAAGAAATCAAATAGAATATATTATGAAAGAAACTATTGATTCTGTAGATAAAGAAGAGCAAGAATTATTTAAAACTTGGTTAGATCATAAAAATGATTTTTCTATTACAATGGATGTTAAAGAAAGATTGAAAGATAGGATTATACCTCAAGAATTGAAAAGTTTAATTGACTACATACCTTCCCGCAGTGTTTGGGCAATTGGTGGAGACGGATGGGCTTATGATATAGGTTATGGGGGACTTGATCATGTTTTACATTCCAATGAAAATATTAAAGTTTTAGTTTTAGATACTGAAGTATATTCTAATACTGGCGGACAAGCTAGTAAATCTACTAAATTAGGTGCCGTAGCTGAATTTGCAAATTTTGGTAAAAAAACAGCTAAAAAAGATTTATTTAAAATTGCTAGTTGCATTCCAAATTGTTATGTTGCCAGTATTTCTCTGGGAGCAAATATGCAACAGGCTATAAATGCTTTTAAAGAAGCTGAAGAACACGATGGTCCAGCAATAATAATTGCTTATTCTCCATGTATAGAGCATGGTATAAAAACTGGAATGGGCTGTAGTATTACAGAAGAAAAACTAGCTGTAGATTGTGGCTATACATTACTTTTAAGATATGATGGCAAATATCATTTAGATTCTAAAGAGCCTGATTTTGATAAGTATGAACAGTTCTTAGATAATGAAGTAAGATTTAATGCTTTAAAAATTAAAGATAAAGATTTGGCTTATGAAATTTTAGAAAGTCAAAAGCAAAATGCTATAAAGCGCTATAACTATTACAAAAATTTAATTGATAAACAATTATAAAAAAAGCTTCATCCAAAAAATGAAGTTTTTAAAAAAATGAGAAGCTTCCATAAAGGAAGCTTCAAAAGAATAAAAAGGGGTTGACTAGTGTGATACTAGCACCAATTCGCCTTCTAAGTGAATTGGTGATTACTATCCTAACCGATTTTATTCACTTTGTCAACAATTTTTTGCTAAATTTGTTATAATATTTTGGGGAGTTAAAAATGAATCTAAGCTTAATCAAAAATATTGGACCAAAAACCGAAAAAACATTAAATAAACTGAATATTTTTACTATTGAAGATTTATTAACATATTATCCATATAAATATAACATCATTAGATTTATTGATATTAATAGTGCAAATAGTGATGAAAATTGCTATATTTTAGCAAAAATAATTAGTAATGCTAAAGTAAGTTACATAAAAAGAAATTTTAATAAACTATCATTTCTTGCATCTAGTAATGATATAAGTTTTAATGTTATTATTTTTAATAGAGTATTTTTAAAAAATAAGTTAACAATTGATAAGGATATTGTTTTAGTAGGAAAATATAACAAAATTAGAAATGTTTTTACTGCAAGTAATATTTTATTTAATATAGAAGATAATCGAATTGAGCCCATTTATCATTTAACCGATAAAATAAAAAATAGTAACTTAGAAAATTTTATAGCTGAAGGTTTAAAATTAGACTATAATATTTGTGATTATGTGCCAGATATATTTAATAATAAATATAAATTATTACCGAAAAATACAGCAATAAAATTAATTCATCAGCCTAGAAATATTATAGATATAAAGATGAGCAAATTAAAGTTAATTTATGAAGAATTATTTATCTATATGTTTAAAATAAATTATTTAAAGCAAAATAATAAAAAAGTTTTGGGAATAATGAAAAAAATTGATAAAAATTATATAGAAGATTTTTTATGTAATCTTAATTTTAAATTGACAGTAGATCAAGAAAAGACAATTGATGATATACTAAATGATATGCAAAGTAAAAGACGAATGAACCGCTTAGTTTTAGGTGATGTTGGTAGTGGTAAAACTATTGTAGCCATAATTGCTATGTTAGCCAATTATACTGCTGGCTATCAAAGTGCATTTATGGCTCCCACAGAAATTTTAGCAAAACAACATTTTGAAGTAATCCAAAATTATTTTGAAAATTACAGTATTAAGGTTAAAATTTTAACTGGAAGTTTACCAAAGAAAAACAAAGAAATGATATATAGTGAACTAAAAGATGGACAAATCGATATTATTATTGGAACATCTGCTTTATTAAATGCAGATGCTACATTTAAAAATTTAGGTTTAGTTATAACAGATGAACAACACCGATTTGGTGTCAATCAACGAAGTTTGTTACAAAATAAAGATATTATTAAGAAATGTGATGTTTTATATTTATCAGCAACTCCGATTCCTAGAACATTAGCTCTTACTATTTATGGGGATCTCGACTTATCTCAAATAAAGACTAAACCATCAATGCGAAAAAGCATAATAACAAAAGTCATAAGTGAAAAAAACATTAAAGAAATGTTACTTAAAATGGTAGAAGAATTGAATTATGGGCATCAAATGTTTGTAGTATCACCTTTGATAGAACAAAATGATGAATTAGATGTAAATAGTGTTAACTTATTAAAAGAAAAACTAAACAAAGCATTTAAAAATAGAGTGGTAATAGAAGTGCTACATGGAAGATTAAAACAAAAAGAAAAAGATATATTAATGCTGGAATTTCAAAAAGGTAATATAAATATATTGATTTCAACAACTGTTATTGAAGTAGGTATTGACATACCTAATGCAACGATGATGATTATATATAATGCAGAGAGGTTTGGCTTGGCAACATTGCATCAATTGCGTGGTAGAGTGGGGAGAAATAACTTACAAAGTTATTGCTACTTAGTTACGGAGGATACTAATAACTTAAGATTAAAAGTAATGGAAGAAAGTAATGATGGATTTTATATAAGTGAAAAAGATTTTGAGCAACGAGGTCA
Source organism: uncultured Bacilli bacterium (assembly GCA_944363665.1). Taxonomy (GTDB): domain Bacteria; phylum Bacillota_I; class Bacilli_A; order RF39; family UBA660; genus Onthocola_B. Next base: position 8,918 of record CALVUS010000040.1, read on the forward strand.
AGGTGATTTATTTGGAGTAAAGCAAAGTGGTGAGTTGGCCTTTAAAATTGCTGATTTTAAAAGAGATTATAAAATTTTAATGCAGGCAAAAATAGATTCAGAAATGTATTTGGAAAAATCATTATATAAAGAAAATTTATTATATAAAAATATAATTGAAAAAATAAATTTTTTAGATTAATTGAAAAATATGTGTGATTTACAAGCGAAAATGTTACAAAAATAGTAAGTCAATTTTAAGGAAAAATGTTACATCGTAATTTAGTTA
>CALVUS010000041.1 GCA_944363665.1 uncultured Bacilli bacterium
AATAATATCGTATTTTTCATCGATATTTTATTTTATTAAACCATTTTGAACATATTTAGTTTCATTAATAACAACAAAAGCATCAGGATCATTAGTTCTTATAATTTTAGTTAGTACTTTCAATTTGCTTTTATTAAGCTGAATTATCAATAAATCCTTTTTTTGTTCATTGTGAGGATTTTTCAAATCTATTACAGAAACTCCAAAACCATTATTACGAATTTCTTTTAACATCTTATTTTCTTTTTCTTCTTTGGTTATTACTTGTACACCAATTAAACCATCTAAAAAACGATTAGATAAAAATGTTCCAATGTAAGTTCCTGTTGCATAACCTCCAGCATAAAAAATGGGAATCAAAAAGGAATTGATATCTGTATTTAATGCTTCTCGTGCTGCATAGAACCAAATTAAAACTTCAAAAAAAGCAACAATAGCAGGTGTAAAGTTTTTTCCTTTAACAACTAGAACAGTTCTAATTGTTCCTAAACTTACATCAACTATTCTTGCTAAAAATATTTTTATACAAGTAAATATCACATTAATCACCTTTATTTTCCAATTACATTTAGTATTATGGCTAAAATAATCAGAAATAAAAGTACAAGTATAATAATGATCAATCCTAATATTTTATTTTCTTTTGGCTTTTGATATTCAATATTTTGAATTTGGCCATATTTTTCACTTAATAATTCTATTCTTTTATTTTCTTTATCTTGTAAATTATTTCGCATATTAATTTGTTCTTGATCCATAAGTGCTCCACAAAACTTACAAGATATTCCGTTACTTGGTAAGGCTTTTCCACATCTTTTACATTGCATTTTCAACCTCTATGATAATTCTTGACCAACGTATGTTACTTTAGCATAGCCATTTCCAGAATGACCTGTTTCAGTTCCACCAGTTGGTGATTCAAAGGCCGTATCTCCACCAATTGTTGCTGCAGAAGTCATATAATAATTGCTATTAAGCAAACATCCTGAAGGATAATTTGCAGCAGTTGATTCAGTATAAACATAACCTGAACCACCTCCGCCACCGCCGTAGCGGTAAGTTCCACCACCGCCGCCGTACCAGCCGCCACCGCCGCCGCCAGCACCACGATAACTAGATGAACTACTTCTTACACCCCCATAACCGCCAGAACCAAATGAGCCTGCCCTACCTTTATAAGAACTATAAGTTCCTGTTGCACCTCCTGCAGTCTGAGTTCCACCTTGACCTGCATAAGTTTTATTGGTCGTTGTAGATGCTTGATATGTTCCGCGAGAACCAGTAGTACCACCAGCATCGCCACCATAACAATAAGCTTTAGTAGCTTGCCCGCATTTACCGCCACCGCCGCCAGCAACAATCACACGAGCATATATGCTATCTGTATTAATCCTAATATCGGAGCCGCCGCCACCGCCACCGCCATAGTTAGCAGCAGTTGCACCATTTGTCACACTACCTGCATTAGCATTAAACCCAGCTCCTGATTTACTTGTTGACGACCCTTTAGATACAGTTCCTTTACCGCCAGTATAAATATACAAAGTATCACCAGCATTTAAATAGACTGTTCCATATGAATAACCTCCCATTCCTCCACCAGTAGAATAAGTATATCCAGGACCACCTTCAGCACCCCAAACTTCTAATTTATAATATCCACTTACTTCTATTTCTTCAGTTTGAACACTATTTTGATAAGGATAAATCCCATTAAATACATAACCAGTTTCAGCTGTAGTAGTTAAAATACCTGATGTTTTGCCCGATGCATCAACTGAATAGGCTTTAAATGTAATTTCTGATAGCGGTGTTAAATCAGTAAAGGTATATGTTGGCGAAGTACTAGACACATAGGATTCTCCACCATTGGAGCTAAAATAATATGTAGTTGGGCTAGTACCAGCACTACTATTTCCTAAATCAATAGTTACACTAGTACCACTAACTGATGCTCCCATACTTTCCAAAATTGGTCCACTCGAAACATCGAGATAAGCTACACAGCTTGTCCGACTAGCAGCAGCAATAACTACCTTTTGATTATTGATTGATAAAGCATCTGTATTAGCGGAACCAGTACAAGCTGATTGATCACCTAATTCATAAAATACATTAGTAGGAATAGTTTTTGATTCATAATAGGTTGATGATCCACTTTTAGCTTGAATCATCAATTTAAGTTGAATATCAACATCCATTGCATCCATATAGGCAGTGCATACATCTTTTTCTGTTGCTTCAATACTAAACATATTTTCATCTTCTAAATAAGTTATTGTAGAGCCATTTTCACAACTACTTTTTGCCACATTTAAAGTATAACCAATTGTTGGTAATGTGGTAGTTTCTAATTTAGTATATTGACCCGTACCATAGCCATCTGAATCTATATTTTCTGCATAAACATGTAAAGTTAAATCTAGATTAGCAGTTGAATCAAAATATAAATAACAAACATCATGTCCTTGAGCAGTTATATCAGCATCATAAGTTGTAGGATTATATGTAATTGTTGAGCCATTAGTACAATAACTTTTAGATGCATTATATTGATACCCAGCCTCAGGTATATAAGGATAAAGAGAATAACTACCAAGTCCACTTCCATTAGCATCTCTTTCTTCAGCCATAACTCGAACATCTAAATCTGCAATTTCTCCCGTTGTTCCACCAATAACAGGAGTTATATCGCTCACTTGATAAAAAGCATAAGTAACAAACATACCAACACAAGCTAAAAGAAATACTACTAATCCCCCGATTAATGGTATTTTATGTTTTTGCACATATTCAGTAATGTCTTTATTAAAAAATTGTTTTAAATCATTTAATTTTCCCTTTACTTTATTCATATGTTTTTACCTATCCTAATAAATATTTTAAAATAATATTACTATAAAGTCAATTCGTTTCATAAAAAAAAGTCAATTTTATTTTTTTTTGACTTTTTGTTAATTAATAACCTTTTTTTTCATAGTATTCATATAATTCCTTAAATCGATTAAAATGAATAATTTCTCTTTGTCTTAAAAACAAAAGTGGTTCTATAACAGCTGGATCTGTTGCTAAATCGATTAAATTTTCATAAGCACTGCGAGCTTTTTGTTCCGCTGCCATGTCTTCTGATAAATCTGTTAGGGGATCTGCTGTTACAGCAAGAGTGTTAACATCAAAAGGTATTCCATTAGCATTACATGGATAAACACCTTTATTATGCTCAGTATAATAGCTTTCAAGTCCTGCTTCTTTTATTTCTTCAATAGTAGCATTTTTCATAAGTTGATAAACCATACTAGCAACCATTTCCATATGTCCCATTTCTTCTGTTGCTATATCGTTAAGTAATGCTCTACCTTTTTCATCTGGCATTGTAAATTTTTGAGAAAAGTAGCGAAGAGTTGCACCAAGTTCTCCAGCTGGACCACCAAACTGAGTAACAATATATTTTGCCATTTTTAAATCCTTTTTAGTAATATTAATTGGATAAACTAGATGTTTTACATATTTAAACATATTTTGTATCACCTTCACTTTCCCAAGGCCACGGATTTTTTATCCACTCAAATATTTCATTAGAATTACTATCAATTACTTCTAAAGATCCATATTTTTTAACATATTCCATTTCTTTTTGACATGATTTTTCAACTAAATTATTAAAAACTTCTAACATTTTGGTATCATGGGGATTTAAATCTAAATATAAATTTAAATCATTAATAGCAAATGAAAGTTCCATAATTTCTACTATTAATTCTTCTTTTTTAGTTTTAGGTATTATTCGTTTATAAGTATAATTTTTATAAGGTTTATATTCATCAGCAAACATATTTCCTCTTAAAAAACCTTCTTCAATAGATACTAATTTTGGTTCATTTTTCTTTTTAGGCATATTATTATATAAATCATAAGTAATAAAACCTAAATTATCATCAAATAACATACTTTTTCCTCCCTACATTATAGTATGTTATTTAAATTTTAGTTGTATGGGTTAATTACTTAGAAAAAATTGAAAATTTAGCTATCTTACGATATAATTAATATGGTGATGATATGGCAAAAAAGAAAAAATCAAAAGATAGTAATAATAATATTGGATATAGTGTCGAATTAGTTGGTCTAATATTAATTCTCATTGGAATTATTGGCTTTGGCTTTGGATTCGTGGGATCACTTATCAAAAAATTTGCAATGTTTTTAGCAGGAACATGGTGGATGATTATACTTATTACTACCATTGTATTAGGTATATACATGTTATATAAAAGAAAAATGCCTAAGTTTACAACTCAAAAGTTGGTAGGTCTTTATATAATATTTATAATTTTATTAGTAGCAAGCCACTTTGAATTTTTAAATGTAGAAAGTAATCCTAAAGATATTTTAATAGCAACTTACAATAATTTTATGGAAAGAATATCTAGTATTACTGCAACTAATGCTTTGCAAACTAATGGAACGACTTCAGTTGTAATCGGTGGAGGTTTTATAGGAGCAATTTTTATTAGTTTATTATATGGATTATTTGGTAAAACAGGTACTATTGTAATACTAGTATTATTAGGAATATTTGCATCTGTACTCACATTTAATGTCAATTTATCAAATATCTTTAAAAAATTATTTAGTTTAATAAAAAGAAAAAGGAAGAAAGAAGAAGAACATGAAATACCTATTAGTAATTCAGATGAAATTATAGAAACAACACCTGCTTTAAAAGAAAAAGAAAAAATTATAATAACTAGTATGGAAGAATTAAAGCAAAAGCCTATAGAGCAAGAATCTTTGGAAGTAAAAAATAAAACTGTTGAAACAGAAGAAGATTTCAGCTACCGACTTCCAAAATTTAATGAAATATTTGACCCAATTAAACCAAAAAAAGTCAATTCTACTGATTTTACTAAAAGCAATAAAGAGATTCTAGAAAGAGTTTTAAAAGATTTTGGAGTAAATGCTAAAGTAGTAGAAATTCATATTGGACCAGCAGTTACCGAATATGAGCTTACAGTTCCAGCAGGAACAAAAGTAAGTAAAATTGTTAATATCAATAAAGAAATAGCTTTAGCTTTAGCAGCTAAAGATGTCATTATACAAGCACCAATACCTGGCAAAAGTACTATTGGAGTTGAAATACCTAATCCTACTATTAGTAGTGTTACTTTAAGAGAAGTATTAGAATCTCCCCAAAATTTAAAAAGTGATGCTAAAATTTGTGCAGCTTTAGGTAAAGACATAATGGGTACTCCTAAAGTATTCGACTTAACCAAAATGCCCCATCTTTTAGTAGCAGGCTCTACTGGATCTGGGAAATCCGTTTGCATAAACGGAATTATTGCCTCAATATTAATGCGCTATAAACCAAATGAAATAAAACTAGTTTTAGTCGATCCTAAAAAAGTTGAATTGACTAATTATAATGGCATTCCGCACCTTTTATGTCCAGTGGTTAGCGATCCTAAAAAAGCTAGTCTTACATTACAACACGTTGTTCGTGAAATGGATAATCGTTTTCAACTGTTTAGCGATAATGAAGTAAAAAATATTGCTGGTTATAATGAACTAATTGAAAAAGAAAATAAAAAGCATCCCGAAAACCCTAAAGCCAAAATGCCTTATATTGTAGTAATCATTGATGAACTTGCAGATTTAATGCTAGTTGCATCTAAAGAAGTGGAAGACTCAATTACTAGAATTACTCAACTTGCTAGAGCGGCGGGAATTCATTTGATTGTTGCTACACAAAGACCTTCAACGGACGTTATTACTGGTTTAATTAAAAATAATATTCCATCACGTATTTCTTTTGCAGTATCTAGTCAAATTGATTCAAGAACTATTCTTGATCAGCCTGGTGCTGAAAAATTACTTGGCAAAGGTGATATGTTATACTTTCCAATGGGAGATAGTTCACCTACTCGTATCCAAGGCTGCTTTATAAATGATGACGAAATAAAAAGATTAATAGATTATTGCAAGAATCAAACAACCGTTAAATATGATGAAGCATTCGAAAATGTCAGTCAAAATACTTCTAGTGGAATTGGTAATAGTTTTGCAGGGGGAGATGATGATGAAGCTTATAATGAAGTGGTCGAATTTGCAATTTCTACAGGGAAAATTAGTGCTTCACTAATTCAAAGAAGATTCAGATTTGGATATAATCGTGCTGCAAGAATGATGGATCTACTTGAAAGTCGTGGCATAGTTGGACCTCAAAATGGATCAAAACCAAGAGAAGTATTAGTAAAATTACAAAAAAACGATGTCGAAGAATAAAAAAATAATTTAAAATTAAAAAAATATATGGTAATATATATATTGAAAGGTATGGGATAATTTATGGCAAATAAAAAAAATGCTCAAATTGAGCAAACTAATATAACAAATAAATCAAATATTAGAAAAGAAGAAAAAAAGGAAATGCAGGCAGCTAAGCAAACAATATCTAGAAAGAGCATTTTAATTATTGTGGGTATTGTACTTATATTAATAATTGTTGGTATATATATTTATAGATGGCAAAAAATCAAAGAAGAAGAAACATGGCGAACTAGCTATTTGATTTCCTCTGGAACTATTAATTTAGAAATTAAAAATCTAGATGAAATAAGTCAAATTTTACTAGAAGCCCCCCCTACTGAATATTTTGTCCTAATTACCTATACTGGCAATGAAGATACATATAATTTAGAAGTAGATATAAAAGATATTATTGATGAATACAAATTGAGTGATTCTTTCTATTATCTAAATATCGAAAATATAATGGATCAAGACAATTACTTAACTAGATTAAATAATGCTTTTAATACTGATAAAATTAGTACTGTACCAATAATTTTATATTACAAAAATGGCGAATTAGTTAATACAGTAACAAGAGATGATGATAATATTATCAATGCTGGAGATTTTCAAAAATTGTTAGATATTTATGAATACGAAGGTCAATAAAGACCTTTTTTTGATAGTGTGAAAAGTTTTATGGAAAACAAGACACACTAGATGAAAAAAGATATTAAGATGAAAATCTTGATATAAAACTATCGAAAAAAGATAGAAAAAAAGATCTTTGATAATAGAATTAATAAAAAAAGGCATGAAAAAAAGCTAAGAAGAGTATAAAAAATAAAGCTTAGCAATAAATATCAGAATATTTGTAACCAAGATTTAATAATTCAATCCATTTGTTAGGCATGTTAGAGATACCGGTTAGTTCATCAAGTTGTACAGGAGTTTTCCAGTCAAGGGCTTTGTTAGGTCTTAAGAAATTATTATAAGTAGCAAATAAGACCATGTAAGAATTGGCATGATCAAGAGAAGTAAAACCACCTTTGGGCCGATAGTAATACTTTAAGGTGCGATTAAAACGTTCAATGATTTGTTTTTGACTTCTATATTCTTTAGAAGTATCATCTTGATTTGTAAGACCAATGACCTGATAAAGTTGAAAAGGAAGCCCATTTTGAGACCAATACTCTACAGCAACATTATAAATGGGATTGCCATCAGAAATCACTTTAAGAGAATCAGGTAGCTTATCATATTTAATTAAAGTAGAATAAGCGGCTTTAATAGAGGATAAAGCATCCCGTTTCTCATAAACCCTATAAGAAGTAACAATCTTTTTGATGGCATCAAACCAAAAGAAGATATAGTTGGTTTTACCGAGTATTTTGATATAAGTTTCATCAGCAGCAATGGTATCAGAAAGTTCGTAGGGATAGAATTCAAGTAAAGGATGAACAATCGAAGAAGCAGCTTTGCAGTAGTTTTCTACCGTTTTATAAGAGATAGAAACTTCATGAACATCTTGTAAAATAGAGGTAGTTTGACGGTAAGAAAGTCCATAATTCACATGATAAGTAAGACAAAGGCCAATGATATATTGAGAAGAATAGGCTCTAGATAAATCAATGGGTGATTGAATGAATTCTCGATAATCTTTTTGAAGAGTAGGAAAATTTATATTAAATTTCCGATAGACATAACGAAGTTTTATTAAAGTGGGATTTTCTTTGTAGAGCCTTCTATCATGGGTATTTAAAGAAGCTTTATTTTTAAGGTAATAAGGGCATTTATCATTTCTACAAAAATAAACATTAAAGTCTTCACGAGATACTCTATGATCAAGAATATGTCTACAATGAGGGCATTTTAGGATAACATCTTTTTCTTTGTTAGGATTTGCAGAAAAAATATAAGAACAAGCTTTACATTGAAATTGATTTTGCTTTCCAGTATTGTCATAAAGATACTCTTTAGGAGCACCACAGCATGGACAATGAACATCAATAGTAATTTCTTTACCATTGCGACGTTTAACTGGTTTAATATTGTTATCTTTAATAAGTTGTTTATAGTCTTTGTGCTCTATCTTGACAAAAGGTTCAACAATAGCAGGTTCATCAACATGAAATAAACGATACTTAACGTCTTCTGGTTTATCATCAAGATGCTTTATTTCATCAACTTTTATGAATTTGGAAAGAAAAATGATAATTTTCCAAATAAATTTATTAATTCTATTTAAAAAAGTAATAATAATTGATATAATTTTAGACATGACATTACCTCGATTCTTGTTATTGTTTATGTCTAAAAACATTATATCGAGTAATGTCATTTTTTGATAGATAAAAATACCAATTTCTATATAAAAAATCATTCTAAAAAGGGAATGATTGAAAAAAATATAGAAATTCATTGAAATATAAAGAAAAAAATAAGGGGTAGTGTGTAAAACTATTCACACTACCCTTTTTTTAAGGAAGTGACTAACTATTAAAAGTCAAGTATTTTTTAATAGAAAGTTATAGATTGGAAAAGATTCCATGCCAAAGAGATTTC
>CALVUS010000042.1 GCA_944363665.1 uncultured Bacilli bacterium
ATTTTGCAAGTTACATAATAAATAATGTCTATACAACAGATGGAACAAATGGGTTATATTATCATGATGGAGTAGGATCTTATACCAATGCCGATCAGGAAGCTGGAGATAATTCATATAGATATAGTGGAGCTAATCCAAATAACTATGTGTGTTTTGGATCAGATGCAGCAACCTGTTCAAATGATAATTTATATCGCATAATAGGGTTGTTTGATGATGATCAAGATGGAATATACAATATTAAACTAATAAAAAATACAAGTATTGGAAATTATGTATGGAATAGTGAACGTGATAATACGTGGGATGCAAGTACAAAGCCGGATATAAGAGCAACATTAAATAGTACATTTTTAGGAACAATAAATTCAACATGGCAAGAAAAGATTGCAACACAAAATTGGAAAGTTGGTGGAATGGATCGAGATTATACAGCAACAGCAAAAGAATATTACAATACAGAAATAGGAAGTAGCTCAGGTAGTACAACAGATAACATGAAAATAGGCTTAATGTATGTAAGTGATTATGGATATGCAGCAGCACCAAGTAATTGGACAACAGCATTAGAAGATTATGACAGTGCAACAAGTACAAACTGGCTATATTTAGGTTCTAGTGAATGGACAATTTCCCGCTGGTCAGACACTACGGGTGATGCCTTCGTTGTGTACGACACAGGGTATGTCGACTACTACAATGTGGCTATTACACATGCGGTGTGTCCGTCCTTTTATCTAGAGTCTAGTGTAGTACTAACTGGAGGAACAGGAAATTCGAGTGATCCTTACAAAATAGCTTAACTCTGGACAGTTTTGAAAAAACAGCGGTGAAACCAAAAAAATAGGGTAAAAAGTTCGCTCAACAGTGAACGATTTATCCTATTTTTTGCATATTATCAATACACTTAAACTGATTAAAAATAACATTTTTGTACATAAAAAATGTAAAAGCCCATTAGATTTTTGATTTTTAAATAGAGTTTCAATTCCACCAAATCTATAACTATAATTTATGATAGTGTGTTTGTAATCACAATTGGTAGCAATAATCCAAGGATCATTAGTATCATGTCTTTTACTATAAATTAATTTACAACTGTATTTATCATCAGTAAGTAATATATCATCATAACAAACAGAGTGCCACTCATAATTAGAAATATCATCTAACCATTTCCAACCTTTATGTCCTTCTTTTTTATCGAAAATGAAAACTTTAATATTTTTCTTTAATCTAAGACAGAAAGTGTATCCAGCAATATCAATGAATTTCATGATGTTGACAGAATTGAACCAATGTAATTTCATCTTTTTTGTGCATTAAAACAAAATTCTTCAATAGTTGCTAAATATTGACAAAACTAGGGAAAATTCGCTATTTCCAAAGTGGTATTTGTGTGCTAGGATACTTAGCCAAGGAGATGATTTTTTGAAAAAATTTGTGTTTTTTAGTTTATTGTTTATCATGTTTATGAAATGTGCTAGTGCTAGTAGTGATACTTATTATATTAATGTAAATGGTAAAGACTATTTATATGAAGAAAAAATAATTAATGAAAAATATGCTTTTTTATTAGGAATAGATGAAACAATAGATATTAAATATTCAAGAGTAATTAATAATTTAGCATATATAGCTAATCTAAAAAATAATTATTTATATAATGTAGTTATTCAAATGTTAATATGGCAAAATATCTATCCGGAATATGAATTTTATATAAAATGTAATGATAATAAGATTGATATATCTAATATTATAAAAGATATTAATAATTTATTATCAAATTATGATATAAAGCCAAATATAGACGGTAATCACTATCAAGTAAATTATCTAGAAAAGTTAATTATTGATACAAATGTTAATTTAGCGAATTATTATTTTGATGAATGTGCTGCAACTGTTCAGGGATTAAAGGCAGAATTAACGTTTAATCATGTTGGTTCTAAAATAATTCATTTTACATCTTTAGAAATAAAAAAAATAGAAAATTACATTTATGCCGATAGTGTTTATTATAAGCCGTTTGAAATTACGGTAGATGTAATAGCCAATATAGTAGATTTAAATTTTATATTAGATGAAGATAATTATAATTTTAAATATGGTATTTTTGATTTGAATAATAATTTAATTCAAGAATTTTATTTAGATGCCAATAATAACAAAGTTTATTTTGAAAAAGGAAAAGATGTATACTTAAAAGAATTAACAGATGCTTCAACATATGAATTAAGTGAAGACATATTATTAAAAGATCAAGATGAAGAATATAGTATAGATATTTATAAAAAGAAAAAGAACTTTGATATATTAATAGATACTGAAATGTATTATTATGGTGATAATGAAAGCATTACAAAAACATATACAGATGTAAATATTTACAATGATAAAATGGAATTAATAAATAGCAAAAAATGTTCAAACAATTGTAGTATTAAATTAGAAGCAGGAAAATATATTTTTGAAGATAATGTATCTAAATATAAAGTATTTGTTGATTTAGTAGAAAATAGAGAAGTAGTTTTAAAAAGATATTATGTTGCTGGTCTAATTACTACTGAAAATATAGATAAAATTTGTATAAACGAACAATGTTTAGAAATAGAGAAAATGGGAAATTTTATAAATTTTATGGATTTTGTTTTGCCAAACATATACGAAATTTATATTAATGGTAAATCTTATGAACTAAATTTATTAGATAATAAAAATTATATATATTTAAATGACTATGGTTTAGTATATAATTATTTAAAAGAAGATGAAGAAGTAGAAAAAGTAGAAGATAATAATATAAAAACTGAAGAAGATCAAGAAAATATAACTATTTCAATACCAGATACAGGTATAGAAATTAAATTTATTAAGGAATATTATTATGTTAAAAAAAGGATTAATTATAGTATTAGGGATAATATTAGTTGTCATTATATTTAATAAAAAAGATACTTTAATAATTGATAACAATATTAGTGCCGAATATGATACACAAAATTATTGGGGAACATTAATTATACCCAGTATAAATTTAAATTTAAGATTTTATAATTATGATAGTTCATTAAATGATGTTGATAAAAATATTGAAATGATTGAAACTGGTATTAATAATACTTTTTTAATAGCAGCGCATTCAGGTATAAGTGATATTGCTTATTTTAATGATTTGTATTTATTAAAAGAAGGTGACGATATATATATGAAATTTAAAGATAATGACATGCATTTTAAAGTGGTAAGAAATTATAAGGTGCCAAAAAGCGGTGAAATAGCTATAACGAGTGCAGAAAATAAGATATATCTTACCACTTGTGATCAAATAATTAAGGGTTATCAAATAATAGTTGAAGGAGAATTAGTTGAGTAATTGATTTTGTTCAACTTTTTTAAGGTTGATAAATAAAATACTATTATTTTTAAGATATATTTGATATAATTTATGAGTTAGGAGTAAGATGGACATGGGAAAAACAAGAAGTGAGCTTCGAGAAAAAATAATGATTATTTTATATCAAATAGACATCTATAAAGATCGTAATATTAAGTATGATGTTGATAAAATTATCAAAGAAAATATTGAAGTTGAAAATGAATTTGTCAAAAATATGGTTTACGGTGTTATAACTTATAAAGATGAATTAGATAACATAGCCAATAGTTTAATGAAGGAGTGGACAATTGATCGTATAGATAAATCGGGAGCAGCGATTCTTAGATTGGCTTTATATGAACTTAAGTATGAAGATACTCCAGAAGTTGTAGTAATTAATGAAGCGATAGAATTAGCTAAAAAATATAGTGATGAATCGGTTAGAAAAATAATTAATGCGGTTTTAGATAAATATATAAATAATTGAGGTAATGATGGATAAAGAGTATATTAAAATAAGTGAGTTAAATAATTATATAAAAAGTATATTAGATAGAGATGTATTTTTAAATAAGGTGTATTTAAAGGGAGAAATAAGTAATTTTAAAAATCACACCAGGGGGCATTTATATTTTACATTAAAAGATGATACATCGAGAATTAGTGCAGTAATGTTTCAAAGTAGTGCATCAAAACTTACTTTTGTTCCTGAAGATGGAATGAATGTATTAGTAAGTGGTAGAATTTCCGCATATCCTACTCAAGGATCTTATCAAATATATATTGATACAATGGAACCAGATGGTTTAGGTGCTTTATATATTGAATATGAAAAATTAAAGAAAAAATTAGCTGCTCAAGGATTATTTGCTCAAGATCATAAAGTGCCAATTCCAAAATTTCCGAATCGTATTGGAGTTATTACCGCATCAACTGGAGCAGCGGTTAGAGATATTATGAGTACCATTAAAAGACGTTATCCTCTTTGTGAGGCCATTTTGTTTCCTTGCCTAGTTCAAGGAAAAGATGCAGCAGCAGATATTGTAAGGCAAATAAAAAGAGCTGATGAATATGGAGTTGATACAATAATTGTTGGTCGTGGTGGAGGATCAATCGAAGATTTATGGGCATTTAATGAAGAAATAGTTGCTCATGCCATATATGAATGTAAGACCCCAATAATTAGTGCTGTAGGTCATGAAATTGATTGGACAATTGCTGATTTTGTAGCAGATTTACGAGCACCAACACCAACTGGAGCAGCAGAAATGGCTGTGCCAACTGTCTTAGATATAAAAACTTTAATAGATAATTATAAAATTAGACTTAATAAAAATATTAAAAATATGATTAATACTAAATTTATTAAATTAAGAAGTTTAAAACAAAGTTTTATACTTAAAAATCCAATGAGTATGTATGAGGTAAAAGAACAAAAGTTAGATTCTTTAATAGATACTTTAAATAAAGATATAAAAAATATTTTAGTTGATAAAGAAAATAAATTAAGTAAAATTATGATGTCAGTCGTAATTCAAAATCCTCATAATTTAATAAAAGATAAAAAAGTAAAATTTGATTTATTAGTGAATACCTTAAAATTAGTTAATCCCCTAGGTATACTTGATAAAGGTTACTCACTAGTTGAATTGAATAATAAAATTATTAAGTCGAGTAAAGATGTCCAAATAAATGATATTTTAGATATAAGATTGCATGAAGGAAACATTAAAGCTGAAGTAAAAAAAATAAATTAATCATTGACAAACGTATGTTTGCTAGATATAATATTGTTAATTAAAGTGTTATAAGGGGGTATTTTTATGAACGAAGAAAAAATGCACTTAATCAACAAATTATTTGAAGGAAAAAATATTAGAACTGTTTGGTCTAAAGATGATGAAAAATATTATGTTAGTGTTGTTGATGTGGTTGGGGTTTTGTCAGAAGGTTCTAGGCCTCGTAAATATTGGAGTGATTTAAAAAAGAAAATTTATGATGAGGGAAGTGAAGTGTCCGAAAAAATCGGACAGTTAAAATTAAAGTCAGAAGATGGTAAATATCGGATGACTGATGTTGTCGATATTGAAGGAATGTTCAGAATAATTGAATCGATTCCATCAAAAAATGCTGAACCTATAAAACTAAGGATATGATGAAACATGGATTGCTAAAAGAATTAAAACATTACAAGAAAGAAAACAACTTACAGATATTGGAAAAGAAAATGGAATAAATGAGAATTTTGAATATGCTATACTAACTAATGAAATATATAAAAGTTGGTCAGGAATGACTGCCAAAGAATATAAAGAATATAAAGGGCTTAGAAAAGAGTCATTAAGAGATAATACGGATAGTATTGAGCTTATATTAACTGATTTATCAGAAGAAGCAACTAAGAGATTAGCAGCAAAGAAAAGACCTATTGGTTTAGAAGAAAACATAAAGGTTGCTAAAATTGGTGGCAATGTTGCTAAGGCAGCTAGAGATAACTTAGAAGAAAATCTAGGTGAAAGTGTTGTAACAAAAGATAATAATTTAAATTATAAATATATGGAAGATAAAAAAATATAGAATGTAAAATAAAATATTGGAGGTAAAATAATGGAATTAGAAAAAACTTTTGAAAATGCATTACAAGAATTGGAAACTATTGTGAAGAAATTAGAAAGTGGTAACGTTGATTTAGATAATGCTATAAATAAATACACTGAAGCTATGAAATTAGCTAAATTTTGTAGTGAAAAATTAAATGATGCAACTACAAAGGTTAATAAAATTTTAACTGAAGATAATAAACTCGAAGAATTTAATGCTGAATAAGGAGGATAATCATGGAAGTCAAAGAAATAACTAATCGTGATGTCGATTTTGCTCAGTGGTATACTGATGTTTGTAAAAAAGCTGATTTGGTAGATTACTCTAGTGTCAAGGGAAGTATGATAATTAGACCTCTTGGTTATGCAATTTGGGAAGAAATGCAAAAAACTCTAGATAGAATGTTTAAAGAAACTGGACATGAAAATGTGCAAATGCCCATGTTTATTCCAGAGTCTTTATTAAATGTTGAAAAAGAACATGTTAAAGGATTTGCTCCCGAAGCAGCATGGGTTACTTATGGTGGTAGTGAAAAACTAGAAGAAAGAATGTGTGTGCGTCCAACTAGTGAAGTATTATTTTGTGATCACTACAAAAAAATAATTAAAACCTATAGAGATTTACCAAAACTTTATAATCAATGGTGTACAATAGTTAGATGGGAAAAGACTACTAGGCCATTTCTTAGAAGTAGAGAAATACTTTGGCAAGAAGGACATACTATGCACAGAACTGCCGAAGAAGCAATTGAAGAAACATTACGGATGTTTAATGTTTATAAAACATTTCAAGAAGATTACTTAGCTATACCAGTTATTACTGGTAGGAAAACTGAAAAAGAAAAATTTGCCGGAGCAGAAGCAACATATACTTTAGAAGCCATGATGTATGATGGAAATGCTCTACAAAATGGAACTAGTCATTATTTTGGCGATCATTTTGCCAAAGCATTTGGTATAAAATTTACTGATGCTGATAATACTTTAAAAACTCCATATCAAACTAGTTGGGGAGTTTCTACCAGAATGATTGGTGCCTTAATCATGGTTCATGGCGATGATCGAGGATTAGTTCTTCCGCCGAAGATTGCTCCATTTAAAGTTATAATTATTCCAATCGGGGATGTATCAGAAAAACTAGAAGAATTAAAATTATCTTTAAAAAATGCTGATATAACTTATAAAGTAGATGATTCTAATAAAACCCCAGGCTTTAAATTTGCAGAAGCAGAAGTAAAAGGATATCCAATTAGAATAGAGCTTGGTAAAAGAGATTTAGAACAAGATAAGGTTACATTGGTAAGAAGAGATACGTTAGAAAAAACAATTGTTTCCTTTGATAGTATCGCTAGTGAAGTAAATAAGTTACTAGAAATGATGCAAAAAGATATGTTTAATAAAGCCAAGATTCGTCGTGATAGTATGATATATGATGCTAAAACTTATGATGAACTATTAGATATTGCAAAAACAAAACAGGGTTTTGTAAAAATTAATTGGTGTGGTAGCGAAGAATGCGAAAATAAAATAAAAGAAGATACTGCCATGAAAAGTAGATGTTTAATTGAAGATGAAAATGTAACAGGTCCTTGTACAGTATGTGGTAAGAAGGCTAATACAAGACTTTACGTTGGTAAACAATATTAATTTAATAATTACTTAATAATAGTTTATAATATTATTAGGTGATTTTTTTTGAAAAAGATTTTTTTACTTTTATTTGTTTTATTGTTTGTAGGAATAGTTGTATATTTAGGATTTAATTATGGAAGGTTTTTTTTAGAAAAAAGTAATGCTGAAAAGAAAGAAAATCTAGATAAGAATGAAGAGAAAATAGATGAGCTTAAAGTAATGATTGAAGGCATGACATTGGAAGAAAAAGTTGGTCAAATGTTTATGGTAAGAGTACCTTTAGAAAATGCTCAAGAAATGGTATCCAAATATCATTTAGGGGGTTATATTCTTTTTGCTAGAGATTTTGAAGGTAAAACTAAGGAAGAAGTGATTAATACTATTAGATCTTATCAAGATGTATCAAGTATTCCTATGTTAATTGGAGTTGATGAAGAAGGTGGAAGTGTTGTAAGAGTATCAAAATTTAAAAAACTTAGAGATACTCCTTTTGCATCTTCTCAAGAAATTTATGAATCTAAAGGTTTTGAAGGAATTAAAAATGATACTTTAGATAAAGCAAGATTTTTAAAAGATTTTGGGATAAATGTCAATTTTGCTCCAGTTGCTGATGTTTCTATTAATGCAAATGATTATATTTATAAAAGAAGTTTTGGTCAAGATGCTCAAAAAACCTCGCAGTATGTAAGTGTTGTAGTAAATGCAATGAATGATGCTAAAATTGGTTCTGTTTTAAAGCACTTTCCTGGATATGGAAATAACGTTGATACCCATACCGGTATATCAATTGATAATAGAAGTTTAGATAATTTTAAAGAAAGCGATTTTTTACCATTTGAAGCTGGCATAAGAGCCGGTGCAGATATAGTGCTTGTTTCTCATAATATAATTACTGCAGTTGATTCTAATAATCCAGCATCACTTTCTAAAGATATACATGACATTTTACGTAATGATTTAAATTTTGATGGTGTAATAATTACAGATGATTTATATATGGATGCAATAAGTAAATATTTAGAAAATGCAGAAGCAGCAGTAAAAGCTGTTCTGGCTGGGAATGATTTAATTTGCACAACTGAATTTGAGAGTCAAATACCAGCAGTAATAAAAGCTGTACAAGATGGAACAATTGCCGAAAAACAAATAAATGAATCAGTAAAAAAAATATTAAAATTAAAAATGAAATTAGAACTAATTTAGTCAAAAATCT
>CALVUS010000043.1 GCA_944363665.1 uncultured Bacilli bacterium
TTCTAATTTCTCCCTTCATTATATTTATTACCAATAAAGTTCGATTTTCCTTTTTTATTTTATAAAAAATTAAAAAAGCATCGATTTTTTCATCGATACCTAATCTTTATTTTCATAAGATAATAAATTTTTAATATCTTGTTCTGTAAGTTCTGATAAGATATTTTTATCTCTAATTTCTCCATCAATTAATTTATCGCTTAAAATTCTTTTCTTATTTTGTAATTCCAATATTTTTTCTTCAATAGTACCTTTCGATATTAAATGAATTACTTCAACATTATTTACTTGTCCTATTCTATGGGCTCTATCTGTTGCTTGATTTTCAGCTTGAGGATTCCACCATAAATCCAAGTGAATAACTACATCAGCTCCAGTTAAATTTAAACCAGTTCCACCAGATTTTAACATTATTAAAAATACTTTTATAGCATTATTTTGATTGAATTCATCAACCATTTCTATTCTTTTTTGTGATGCAACTGATCCATCAATCATAAAATATTTTATTTTTTCTTTATCTAATCTATTCTTAACAATATTTAAAGCCGTTTTAAAAGAAGAAAATATTAATATTTTATGTTCATTACTAATATATTCATTAACTATATTAACCAATGTATCTATTTTATTGCTTTTTCCATCATAATTTTCATAAACAATACTTGGATCTATACATATTTGTCTTAATTTAGTTAATAATTGTAATATTAAAAATCGAGCTTTAGACATACCTTCATTATCAAGAATTTCATCCATCTCTTTTTTAACTCTTTCAAGTTCTGCTACATAAAGTTTTTTTTGTTCACTATCTAAGTCAATATAAATATCATTAATTATTTTGTCGGGCAATTCTAATACTACATCTTTTTTCTTTCTTCTTAATATAAAGGGATTTATTTGATGCGATAATCCCTTTATTAATTTATCACTATCTTCATCAAAATCTTTAATTTTGTACTTGCTTTGAAATTTAGTTAAACTAGCTAAATATCCCGGCATAATAAAATCAAATATACTCCATAATTCTAATATTGAATTTTCTAATGGTGTACCTGTTAAAGCAAACTTAACATCCCCATATATTTTTTTTACACATTTAGTTATTCCTGCCATATTATTTTTAATATTTTGAGCTTCATCTATAATAACAGCATGAAATTTTTTATCTAAGTATAAGTCTTCATCTTCTCTTAAAATACCATAAGTAGTAATAATAACATTATATTCCGCAATATTATCTAAAATATTTTTTCTTTTATCTTTATTTCCGATACAAATAACTCTTTTTATTTCATTAGCAAATTCCATAAACTCATGATCCCAGTTATAAGCTAGGGAAGTTGGAACAACTATTAAAAACTTATAATCACTATTTTCCTTTAACATTTCTTTAATATAATAAATGATTTGAATAGTTTTACCTAATCCCATTTCATCAGCAAGAATTCCCCCAAAACCAGTTTTATCAATGGTTACTAACCATTTAACACCAGTAATTTGGTAATCTCTTAATATACTTAAATCAGCTAATGTTAATTCACTATTTTTATATTTATAAAATCTTTTAATAAAATCATCAAACAAATTATTGGTATTAATAATATCATACTTGGTATTTTTCAGACTATCTAAATAAATAGCACGATATTTTAATAAATTCCCTTTACCAGCGATTATTTCATCATCAGTTAATTCTAATTCATCAGATAAATCTTCTAATTCTTGTAGTTTTTTATCTTCTAAATCTAATATATCTCCATTTTTTAATTTAAAATATTTCTTTTTATTTTTAATACTTTTAAATATATTTACTAATTCATCACTTTTTAAATCCCCTAAATTAAAGTTAAAACTTAATATATTATCTTTTCCAATAGAAAATGTTGAACTAATTGCTGTTTTTCTTCTAATATTTACTTTCTTAAATTTTTCGGTTGTATATACAACATACTTACTTGCTAATTCTTCTAAGCCATTCTCAATAAAACTTACTTGTTTTTCTAAATCTACTAATATTACTTTTTCTTTTTCAATTACAAAACCATATTTTAATACATCATTTATCGTATTTGTTTCTAATTCCATATCTCTTAATACTAAAGAATTTTTATCAAAATAATCTACTACTGTTTTATCATAAATAAATTTTATATTTACTATAATATGATCTTTACGAATATCAAAATATAATTCACTTACTATTTCTTTAGTTACTACTATATCATCAACAGAGGCATCAATATCCATCTCTTTTTTGACGATATTCATTAATCCTTTAGTAAATGTTTCAATTTTTTCTTTACTAATACTTAATTCTTTTAAATCATTATCTATTAATGTTTCCAATAATTCTTGTTCTTTATTATTTAAATGATATACATTTCCATGATAAAAAATATATTCATAATCATCTTCAATTAATTTATGTATATCATTTAAATCAAAATTAAGTTTATATAAATCATCCTTTTTACTTAAATTACTTTTTATTGGAAAACCATCTATAATACCATTTATTACATAATTTTCTATAATAAATGTGCTATTTTTTATCCTTTTTAAAAAGGTTTTTAATTCACTATTAGAATAATATTTCTTATTAACACCATTTGTTAATTCTAAAAAAGCATCTATTATAACTTTATTTTCTTCACTAAAATAATACTTCTTGGGATCATACACAAAGTTTTTACCAAATACCGCTTCACCTTCATTATTTTCATAAGTTTTAGAAAATACTCCAATTTTATTATTTAAATTATATAATCTATTTTCGCCAATACTTATTTTTATATTAAAAGAACTACTATAGTAATAGCTATAGTAGGGTTCTAAATCTAATACTAATTCTAAATTTAATTCTTTTTTAAGAGTTATATTATTCTTTACTAAATATTTATCTAATAACATATTAGTTACATTTTTACTATCATTTAAACTAGGAAAAATATCTTTATAACATGATAATATTGCTGCTCCAATATGAAAACAACGGCCAGTTTGATTAAATTGATTACATGAACAATGCACTTTTTTAATTTTTTCGCCATCTAATATAATATATCCTTCTTCAAAATGATAATAATTAACATTAAATGTAAATTCTAACATATTACGATTAGTTGAATTCATATCTTCATAGACTTCAACATTATCAATGTAATTTAAGCCTCTACTTAAATCAGTAGCACTTAAAAATTCACCAATATTAGTATATTTTATTAAATCATTAACATTAATCAAACGAACCATAAAACCACCAAACATATAGTAGCACAATACGACATTTTAGTAAAGAATAATTTTGTTGATAACTCGGCCTCCGTGGCGGGGATGACCGCCGTCGGAGGATAAGTTTATCACATCCCTATAATGTATGGATCAGACATAGTTCCACTACCATCAACCACATACACACCAGAATCTAGATATAAGACCGGTCTGGCGGCATAACCGTTGCCCGCATAGTTGTAGTGCAAGCCGCCGTGGTTGCCCATATAAAACATGCGGTTACTGTCCGACGAATTCGGAGTAATTGTCCACTCAGTCCCTTGGCCATATAACCAACTTTGTCCAGCACATGTTGAATTACCATAAGATCCTAAGTTAGTCGTTCTGGCACAAGAACTAGCTAATACACTATATCCATAATCACTTGGATACATTAAGCCTATATATCCTGTAGTACTTGTTGGTCTGCCACTATATACTGTTGTTCCTCTTTCATAACCATAGAAAGCATCTGCTGTTGCACTATCACTCGAACCTCCCAAATACCATGTTACATTTTTAACCATTGACCTATAAATATCATTTATGCCAATACTTGTATAATCACAATTACTTGGTACTCTTGTGGAATTTCCATAACAATTGCCACTATCTGTACCATCCGTTGCATTATAGTAATTTTCATTCAGTAATGCTTTTAGGCTTGAAGTACTCCAATCATTGGAACTTGATTTATTCCATGCTAATCCTCCAAGAGAATTATTTCTAATTATTTTAACTAGATTTTGTCCACTTTGTCCATGACTAGCACTATCAAACACTCCAATGATTCGCCATAACTCATTATTAAACCAGATATAATTATTCGGATTTTTTCCCTCATATCTATAACCATTCTCATTTACTATTTGTCCATCTCCTTGTGTTTGTCCTGCAAGAGATGTTATATAATTATTTAAATTAGTTTGACTAATTGTCGTAAAATCAATATCACAAGTTATATTATTACTAGTAAAATCTTCTATTGCTAATTTCCATTCATCATATAACCATTTTCCTGTTGCATTACTACATTCTACATCTACTCGGTACATTCCCTTGGCTGGAAAACTATCAATACTAGCTCCATCTAAAGTTAAGGCATAAGTAACTCCATCTTGAATAAATGTATTTTTATTAGAAGAATAAAATGTGCAGATTCCTACAATTATTAATATTGTTCCTATTAAACATATTCCTATTACTCTTTTTTTCATTTCACTAATAATTCCTTTCTTACTATATCTATTACTTCAATTAGTCTTGTTTTTATATAATATTCTTCATATTGATTATTACTATATTCTTCTATTTTTAATATAGCTAAATTATCTAATAATAATTTATTAGTATTTTTTAAATTTAAATATCCAAATGTATCAACTATTTTTTTATCTGTACCTATAAATTTAATTTTATCTTTTACCTTAATTACTATTAAATAATTTGGATATAATTTTTTTAATATTTCTACTCTTTCCTGCATTTTTGCATCCTTTCTTTAATATTAATAATTAAAAAAATACCTATAACAGTTTTAGAAAAAGTCCGTAGACTTTTTCATCTGCTATTCCTATTTGAGGCTTACCTCAGGATAATTCATGTCCTTAATGCTTATTCTTAATTAGCCTTAACCAATTAAACATCAAACATTTAGGCTCTGGCGGCATAACCGTTGTTCGCATTGTTGTTGTTCAAATTATCGGACAAATATAATTATTGGACAATTTGTATTAACTATTTAATATATAGATAGACAAATATCATCTATACTACATTAAAAGTATAACATTTTTGAAGTACAAACTCAATAGATTTTGTACTTTTTTTGTTGCTATTTTGTCCGATAATATATTAGAATAAAAACTTGAAAAGTTTGATTCAGCTTTTCAAATTGAAAGGAAGTGTTTATGAAACAAAATTTAACTGAATTAATTTATTTGAGGGAGGAGGAAGCAATGAATTTGGAATTATCTTTAAATATGGTAAATACTATGAAAAGATATTGGAAAGAATTTAAAAATTATTGTTTAGCTAAAGATATATCTTATTTTGATAATAATCAAATACATTTATATCTCAAAGATAATTATAATTGTTTATTAATTAATAATACTAATAACTTATCTAAAAAACAAAAAGAAGTTATTAAAGCTATGCTATTATTAATAGATATAAATAATATATCAAAATATACAGTTATAACTTATAAAGATATACCATTAAATGATTATTATATGAATATATTAAATAATTATTTAGACTTTTGGCAAAATATTAAGAATAATTCAGAATCTACTATTAAGAAAAAGAAAATATTTACTATATTATTTTTTAATTACTTAATAGATAATAATATTAATGATTTAAAAGAATTAAATAAAGAAATATTATTAAAATATTTAGATAATATTAAAAATGATCTATTAAGTAAAAAAATAAGTATTTATTGGAATTTAAAATCAATATTTTTATATTTAAATGATAGTGGAATATTAAAAGATAACTTTAATTTGTTAATACCTATTACTAAAAGATATAAACAAAGGAAATTACCCAGTTGTTTTACTAAAGAAGATAGCGAAGCTATTATTAATGCTATAAAAGAAGAAGTAAGTAATACACCAGCTGGTTATAGAAACTATGCTATGCTTCTAATGATTATGAGATTAGGTATAAGAAAAATTGATGTTATTAATTTAAAATGGGAAAATATCAATTGGGAAAGTAATACAATTACTTTCATTCAAAGTAAAACTAAAAAAATAAATACATTACCATTACCTAATGATGTCGGTGAAGCTATAATTGATTATATAAAATTGGAAAGACCAATAAAAATACGAGGTAATGATGATAATGTATTTATAAGAGCAAAATACCCATTAGTAAAATTAGATGCTAGTTTATCTTTTAATGAAGTTATAAAAAAAGCTTTAATTAAATGTAATATACCACTGGATAAATACAATAAAATAGGAACACATTCATTTAGGCATTCGCTTGCAACAGAATTAATAAATGAACAAGTTCCAGTTACAATTATAGCATCAATACTTGGTCATAACAATGACAATTCAACAAAAACTTATTTAGAAATAAACAAAAAGAGTTTAGCTCTTTGTTTTATTGAGGAAGACTATGAATGAATTTAAGGGAATATTTAAAGATGAATTAAAGAGTTTTATTGAATATAAGAAAAATAATGGTTTTGATTATGAATCAATGATTCATAAACTAAAACATTTTGATAAATATACAATAAATGCTAATTTAACCAAAAAAGAATTGACTAAAGAATTTTTAATGGAATATATTTATAATCACAATAATATAAAAAGTTCTACAAAAGGAGCATATGTAAGTATAATTAGGCAATTTACTATATATTTAAATATAAAAGATATTCCTGCCTTTGTTTTTCCAGAACAATATTTTGATAATCGTAGAAATTTTAAACCATATATTTATTCTAAAGATGAAATACAAAGATTATTTAAAGCAATTAAAGAATGTTATTTAAAAAAGTATCCCAAGAAGCAAGAACAAATAAGATTAATATTTTTAATACTTGTTAAAACAGGAATGCGTATTGGAGAAGTATTAACAATTAAAAGATGTAATATAGATTATGAAAATAATACTATAATATTAGAAAATACAAAAAATGATTGTGATAGATTAGTAGTTATTAATGATAAACTATCTAATGAATTAAAATCATTTGAACAACAATATAATAAAAAGTTTGAATATTATTTTGAAAATAGTAATAAAAAGACATATTCAGTTGGTTGTATCTATGCAATATTTAGAAAAATACTATTTAAAGCAAAGATAATGCATACTGAAAACGGTCCAAGAATTCATGATATTCGTCATACTTTTTGCACAAATTCACTTAAACAAGCAATAGATAATAATATTGATTTAAATGCTTTTATACCAATATTAAGTGCTTATGTAGGTCATAAAGATTTAGATTCAACATATAAATATCTACATTTAACTTATGAAGTTTTTGATGATATTAGAGATAAAATAAAAGATATTATAAATATAGAAAGAGAGATTAATTATGAAGAATTATAAAAGTTTTGCAGAAGCATTAAATTACTTTTTTAATGATTACTTAACAATTCAAAAGAATTTAAGTAATCATACTATTAAGTCATATAAAACAACATTTAGAATGTGTGTAAAATATTTAATTGATTATAAAAATATTAAAATTGAAAAAATATCATTTGCTGATATTAATAGAGACAATGTTATAGATTTTTTAAAACATATGGAAACGGAATATAAAATATCAATTAAAACTAGAAACCAAAGACTAGCAGCAATAAAATCTTTTTGTAGATATGTATCTCATGAACCTATTGAATATTTGAATAACATATCTCAAATATTAGAGATAGCATCTAAAGGAGATGATAATAAAGTAGTTGTAATCGATTATTTAACTAAAGAAGAATTAACAACATATTTAAATGTTATTTCTACAAATAATAGAAAAGGTATTAGAGATTATACATAAATTAACTTAATGTATGATAGTGCTGCACGAGTTGAAGAAATGACTAATATTAAGGTAAATGATCTTAATCTAGGAAATAATCCTAGTGTAATGCTATATGGTAAAGGTAAAAAATATAGAACTGTACCTATTTGTAATAGTACTAGAGATTTATTAATTAAATATATTGAATTATTTAAATTAAATAATTTTGAATATTTATTTATGGGAAATAAGCATTCAAAATGTTCAACTAAAATGATTACTCATATTGTTAATAAATATGCTGAAATTTCTAAAATAAATAAAAATATTCATCCTCATGTATTTAGACATACTAGAGCTATGCATATGATAGAAGCAGATATTCCTTTAGTTTATATTAGGGATATATTGGGACATAAAGAAATAAGCACTACTGAAATATATGCAAAAGTTAATGTAGAAACTAAAAGAAAAGCTCTAGAAAATGTTTATAACATTAATAATAACTTTAATAATGAAACAACATCTTGGAATAAAAATGAAGAATTAATAAAATCTTTATTAGAACTTGATTAAAGAATTATTGGACAAATATTTTAATAAAAGCACTAGAATAATAAATAATCTGGTGCTTTTTGTCCAATAACTAAATTTGTCCGATAATGTCAATTATAAGAAAAGTCCGATAATTGAGGTTGCCGTTGTTGTTCACATTGAACACATTGTTACTGTTCGACGAATTCGGAGTTACATAAGAATTACCCACCCCAATATCTATTAAAAATATTGTAAGCTTCATTTGTTGTAGCATAGGGAT
>CALVUS010000044.1 GCA_944363665.1 uncultured Bacilli bacterium
TTAACGAATTAGTTGAAGAAATTGATGCAAAAATTGAAGAAATTAAGAATGATCCGTCTTATAATGAAGAAGAAGGGAAAGAACAGCTAAGGAAAATGCAGGATTGTATTAAAGAACATCCAAAAACTTCCGAAGAAATAATAAAATTTATAGACGAAAAAATTAACGAATTAGAAAATAAGCAATAAAATTAATCAACAAATGCTAAAGAGGCTCATACCCGCCTCTTTAGTTTTTCTTTATTCTAGACATATTCCATGGTAATTTTGAAACTTCATTAGAGTCTTTTAAAACTACAATTATGTTTTCTTTTTTACAATAATCTAATATTAAACTACATAAAGGATATTTATCCATATATTCAACTTCATATTTATCTATAAACTGTTGAATAGAAAATTCAGTTCCCTTATTCAATTTTTTTATTTCTTTGCAAATGTTTTCTGCAATAGGATTTAACTTATTAACATTTATTTTACCAAATGAAGAAATTTTTTTATTTCATTTTTGCATTTTTTTATAAAGCAATTTTTAACTTTTGATAATTCTTTTATGAATTACCCTTTTTTATTAAAGAATAATGTTTTATCGGTTTTAAATTATCATCTAATTCATAACAAATAGGTAAACCTGTAGGTATTTCTAAATCCATAATTTCAGTATTAGATAATTTATCTAAATATTTCATTAATCCCCTTAAACTATTGCCATGGGCAACAATAATTACCTTTTTACCACTTTTTAAAACTGGCATTATCACATTTTCATAATAATCTACAACCCTTTTTTCAGTATCCAGTAAGTTTTCTGTCAAAGGCAGTTCTTTTTTAGAAATTCTTTTATAAAGTGGATCATTTCCTGGATACCTTGGGTCATCTTCAGTTAATGCAGGTGGTCTTACATCTGCACTTCTTCGCCATAATCTCACTTGTTCATCGCCATATTTTTTTCTGGTTTCTTCTTTATTTAATCCTTGTAAAGCACCATAATGTCTTTCATTTAATTTATAACTATAAATTATTGGAATATTTAAATTTAATTCATTTAAAATTATTGTTAATGTATCTTGGGCTCTTTTCAAATAAGATGTATATGCAATATCAAAAGTAAAATCTAATTTCTTTAATATTTTTCCCGCTTTAATTGCTTCTTGAACCCCATTATTAGAAAGTGGAATATCTGTCCATCCCGTAAACTTATTTTCTAAATTCCAAACACTTTCTCCATGTCTAACTAATATTAACTTTTGCATAATTCTCCTATTTTAAAAATCCTTTTATTATAGCATCTTCTGCCTCTTTTTCATTTAAACCTAAAGACATTAATTTTAATAATTGTTCTCCAGCAATCTTGCCTATCGCAGCTTCATGAATTAAATTAGCATCTACATTTTTAGCAAATATTTCTGGTATAGCTTTCACACAACCATTTTCTTTTAAAATTCCATCACATTCTATATGGGCATAGCATTTAGCATTACCTATTATATTTGATTTAAATTCCTGATAGGAATCTTCTGTTGCAACAGATCTACTAGTTACATGAGTGCTAGAACCGTTTCCATTTAATTCAATATAAAACTCGCTTTTTGCTTTATTAGCATTATTAGTTAATATTTTTTCATTAATAACTAAGGTAGTATTTTCTGCAAGTTCTCCTTTTGTTATTCTAATAGTATCATCAACCCCCTTAATTTGCAAACTATCCATGTTCATTGAAGATCCTGCTTTCATATATATTTCGGTTGTGGGATTTAAAACCTTCTTTCCAGATCCCTTGCCTTCACCATAGTGTTTTTCAACATATTTAACTTTAGAATTCTCGCTTAAAAAAAATCTATGTATTCCATCATGTTCAGAATCCTTATGTAAATCATTATGTATACCACAGCCAGCCATTATAATTACATTAGAATTTTTACCTATATAAAAATCATTATAGACTACATCAGTTAACCCACTTTCAGTAATAATAACAGGTATGTGGATAATACCAAATTTTACATCATCCTTTACATAAATATCAATACCATTTTTATCTTTTTTCGATACTATTTCAATATAAGGTGATATTTTACGTTCAATGCTTTTACCATTTTTTCTAATATTTATAGCATCTGCTTCTTTTAAATTTGTTCCTATCACTTCTTCTAATAAAAGCTCATCTACTTTATTCATATTTTACCTTCTTACAACATTTAGTACTTGGTAATATTGTATCTAACATATCTATTTTATTACCTTTTTTAACAATATTACCTTGTTCTAATAAAATTATTTCATCAGCAATATCTAAAATTTTTTCTTGATGCGAAATTACCAAAGTTACTCCTTTATATGTTGCTTCCAACTCTTTAAAAACATTATTTAGATTTTGAAAACTCCATAAATCTATTCCAGCTTCTGGTTCATCAAATATCGCAACACTAGGATTACGGGCTATAACAGTAGCAATTTCTATTCTTTTAAGTTCTCCCCCAGATAAAGAATTATTAACTTCTCTATCAACATATTCTAATGCACATAATCCAACCTTAGATAAATAAGTACAAGCATCATTACGACTTATATTTTTCTTAGTAGCAAATTTTAATAAATCAAAAACGGTAATACCTTTAAAACGTACAGGTTCTTGAAAAGCAAAGCCAATACCTAAATTTGCTCTTTCAGCAATTGTTTTATCGGTAATATCTACCCCATTTAAATAAATGTTACCGGAATCAGGATGTTCAATCCCCATAATAATTTTAGCAAGAGTTGACTTTCCAGAACCATTTGGGCCTGTTAAACAATAAAATTTCTCATCTTCAAGCACTAAATTTATATTATCTAATATTTTTTTGTTATTTCTCGTAAAACATATATTTTTAAGTTCAATCATATTATTCCCTTCTAGCAAAATACTCCTAAAATCAACATTAAAATAAATAAATGGCTTAATGTTATTATTCTTTTTGTTTATTAAAAAATACACATCATTTTGTTCCAATAAATGTTTTTTAAAATATCAAAATCAAACAAACTTATTATATATCTCAAACTTCTTACTCGTCAATACAATTATTGTTTTCTAACTAAGTTAATATGTTCCAATTTTAATAAATATTCTTTTCTAAATATTCCTCCAGCATAACCAGTTAAAGCATTATTTTTTCCTATTACTCGGTGACAAGGAACAATAATACTTATAGGATTTTTACCAACAGCAGTACCTATTGCTCTAGGAGATGTATGCAACCTATTAGCAAGTTCACCATAACTTACAACTGAACCATAATTAATTTCTAATAAACTTTGCCAAACTTTTTTTTGAAAGTCAGTTGCATAAAATTTAACAGGAATTTTAAAATCTGGATTTATTCCTTTAAAATATAAATCTAACCATTTTTTAGTCAAGTTAAATATTTCTAAATCTATTTTTTTGACATCATTAGCTAAATTTTTAGCAAAATATTTTTGATCTTCAAACCACAGACCAGTTAAATTATTACCATCACTTGCTAGTAAAATATTGCCAATTGGTGATTTATAATAAGATATATATTTCATAATTACCTCAATTTAAATTCATTAATTTTAAATATTTATGTTACATTTAATTTAAAAATAAACAATACAATTAATTTTTGAATTGCATACTAATTGCTTTTTCTTTATTAGTTTTAGAATAACCATGTAATGCATTAGGACTTTTTTTCATCAACTCATTATAAAATTGATCATAAAATTTTTGAGATTTATTTTTTTTACACTTAATTATGCCTATCATATTACAATTACCTTTTTTATCCACAATACAAACACTTTTCATAGTAGGAATGCCATGCTGTCTTCTTTCAAAAGGATATATCCAAATAATATTTTCTAAATTACAAAGCCAAATATTTCGATCATAACTTAATAAATAATTATCAGATAAATAAATTTTACAAATATTATTGTGAATTACATTTCCTTCTTTTAATTCCCTTTGTATTTCTTTTAATGCTATTTTATTTTTATTTAAAAAGCTTTTTCGTCTTAATAATAAGTATAAATAATAAATGATAAAAATTACTCCTATTAAAATAAACATACCAAACATAAGCATAATTTTTAATAATTCATCACTTTTATTATAAGTACTATCGAGTAAATAATTACTAACATAATTACTAAAATTATTATCATTTATATCTAACCCAATTTCTTTTAGATACAAAGTAGCATACTCTTTAATTTCATTAGGTATTTCTTTTGTTTTACCAAAAATGATATTACCGGTCATATCCTCTATAGATTTAATAATATAGTAAAAATCATTATTATTAATTAAATAATATTTTTCTAATTTTCCATCATTATTAGATGTAGCAAAAACAGAACTAATTTCTCCTTCAATTTGAGCATACATTTCTAAATGATCTGCATCCCTCATGCTTATAGCATCATCTTTAGTCACTAATAAATATAATATTATTCCTCCAATTAAACTAACTATAATAATAAATATACCTATAATTAAAGTTTTCTTATTAACTTTTAATGTGCTTAATAATTCCCTATCTTTTTTCAAATTAATTCACTCCATTTTAATTATACCTAAGATACGATAATTAGTAAATTACTTATAATAGCGAATTATAAAAGAAGTTCCAATATTTAATTGTGATTTAACTTTAATTTTGCCATTATCTTTGTTAATTATTTCTTTAGCTAAAGACAATCCAATACCAAAACTATTATTACTACTATTTACCCCCTTATAAAATCTTTCAAATATTTTTCGACATTCTTCTTTAGACATACCCTTTCCTTCATCACGAATAATTATTTCAGTATAAACATTATTAGTAGAAAAACTAACATAAATGTTTCTATTTTCCAAAGTATATTCTAAACAATTTTTTAAAATGTTGGTTAATGCTTCAAATTCCCATTTGTAATCTCCAATAAAGGATGTTTCATTATTACCTGTTATATGAATATCAATATTTTTAACTTCTCTTAGAATATCGATGTGTTTTAATATATCTAGTAATAAAATTTTTACATTAATATTTTCTTTTTTAAAAGTGATAACATTGGCATCAAAGCGCGATAATTTAAGTAAAGCAATTATCAAATAATTTATACTTTCTACTTGGATTTTAATATCTAGCAAAAACTCTTTTTGAGTTGCAGCATCAATCGGTTCTTCAATAAGATTATCAACAAGCAAAGATATTGAAGTAAGCGGTGTTTTTAATTGGTGGGAAATATTAGTTAGAGAATCTTTTAAATTTATTTTATCAATTAATTCCTTTTCGGCTTGCTCGCGAAGCATAACAGTTGTTGTATAAATTTCATTTTTTAAAATTGACATTTTACCTTCAGCATTTAAATCTGTTTTTAAATTATAATTGCCTCGATTTAGTTCTTTTAAATATTCAATAATGTTATTTAACTCATTTTTTCGCTTTTTGCTAGATATATATATTTCTAATAAGATAATTACTGTTATTGTGAAAAAAAGAATGCTATTTAATAACAATTGTCTATGGAATTCATTTTCAAATGATACTAATATGCTTAAATCAGAATTGCTAAAACCATATGAAGTTAGAAGATTAGAATTGTCAACATTTTCAGTATTATTAATAATTTCAATTATACTCGTCATATCTACATCTGGGTAGTTTTTGGTAATATTTTCAACCGTACTAGCAATAAATGAATTGGTTAAATTACTATATTTATAATAACTATTAAATGTAAGAGTTGCAAATATTATAAATAAGGCAGCAATGATTAATGTGATTGTCAATATTTTGTGTTTCATTTATCCACCCTGTAGCCAATTCCTTTGATCGTTTTAATTATATCTTCGCTACCTAATTTTTCTCTAATTCTTTTAATATAAACGGTTAAAGTATTGTCGTTAACAAATTTACCAGATATATCCCAAATACGATCAATTAATACTTCACGAGTAACAATACGATTTAAATTTTGAAATAAAAGAAGTAAAATACGATATTCTAAACTAGTTAAATTTATTTCCTCGTTATTTGCAAACACTCTACCGGCTTCCGTATCTACTGAAACATTATCAACAGTAATTATTTCATTATCTTTATTTCTTTTTAATATTTTATTAATCCTAGCAATTAGTTCTTTGGATCTAAATGGTTTAATAATATAATCTTCTATACCTGAATCTAGAGAAGAAGAAATAATATTTTCATCATCTTTAGCTGTTAAAACTAGTGTTGCTTTATTTTTTAGATACTCTTCATAAAAGTCTAGGCCATCACCATCAGGAAGCATCAAGTCAAGAATTACTAAATCATATTTACCTCCTAATGATTCTTTAGCTTCTTTTAAACTTTTGGCAACTCTAACTTTAAAGTTGTGCGCTTCAAGTAAGTATTTTATCCCTTTTATTATATAATCATTATCTTCAATAAGTAAGATGTTATACATAATAACCACCAGTAATATTGTAACAAAAATTAAGGTATATTAAAACTAATAAGTACTATGTTGTAATAATCTCTTGTTTTTTGTTATTTGACTAAATATTTTTAAACTCTATCTTGAATTTGATCCATTCCTTGTTTATCGGTTAAAGTTATTTGTATTAAATTAGTATTGGAAAAAATAGAATCTATTTCTTCTTCAACCATTTTGGAAGTATATTCAAAAGTAACTCATAATTATTATTAGCTGTTATATCAGGACACAACTCTCTTCTTACTTTTACAGTAACTACTTCTTCACATTGATATTGTCTTAAAGTTAAATACAAATAATCATAATCATTGCTATCTTCGACATTTAAAACTTTATAAGTTTAATTTCACATAAATTATCACTAAAAACCATATTCATCAGGCCAATATAAATTTTATTATTTTCATTGCATTTAATTAAACTAAAACCATATTCAGATACGTCTTGTAAATCTCTATAGACTGTATAATCTTGATGATTTTCAACATAATTCATTTCATTCGTTAAATTAGAAAAAAATTACTATCATAATCTTCACGTAATTCTTTTTTATCTACAAAAATATTGCTTAATCCTATTAAATATATACTTTCTAAATCAGTTTCCACATATAAAGCTGGATCATTCTTTGTTTGATCTTCAATTATTTCTACTTTATATGTTTCTTCTTTATGAGATTCTTCATTTAAATTTTTTCCAATCAAAATATCACATAATAATGATACAATAATTAAAACTATTCCAATATAATTTAAAGTTACATACTTGTTTTTATTAGATACAATCAAATTTTATGCTATACTATTATTAGGTGAAGTGTATATGAAAAAGTACAATTGGGTAAATGATGAAATAAATATAGATTTTAAAGTACCCAAGTCTATAGAACATCAAATTGAAGAATTAGAAAGATTGGATGAAGAAAAAAACATACTTTATTTTGATTATTGTGATCATTTAGATGTACTTGCTAAAAATGCTTATGCTGAAGGTATGATTACTAAAAAAGAATGGGATGCATTAGTAATGCGCTATGATATTAGAGCGGAGGATTATAAAGATGTATAATTTAGAAAATTGCCCTCTTAGTGATAAAAATGGGGCTTATGGTGGCCAAGCTGGATTAAAAGAAGGGATAATATTTGATAATAAATATTGGTTAGTTAAATATCCAAAATCTACAAAAAGCATGGCAAGAGTAGAAGATTCTTATACAACATCTCCCCTATCAGAGTATATTGGAAGCCACATTTATCAAATATTAGGGATTAATACTCATAATACTATACTAAGTATAAGAAATAAAAAGGTAGTAGTTGCTTGTGAAGACTTTTGTATTGATGGTTATGAATTAAGAGAATTTAGGGCTATTAGAAATATATATAACAAGACACTAGAAAACAAACTTATTGATGAAAATGTATCTGATTCTGGTAATAATAGTGTAGATTTAAAAGAAATTTTAATTCAAATGGATAATAATCCCATATTAATTAACATTCAAAATTTTAGAGAGTATTTTTTTGACATGGTAATAATCGATGGACTTATAAATAATAATGATAGAAATAAAGGAAATTTTTGGTTACTATTTAAAAGTGGTGAATATAAAATAGCCCCGGTATTTGATAATGGAGCCTCATTTTATAGTAAAACTAGTGATGAACGGTTAAAGATAAGATTAAACGATAATAATGCTTTGGAGCAAAGTTTTTTATATATGCAAACTGTTTATACTTTAGATGATAAAGAACTAAAATTTAGAGATATATTAAATCTAGATAATGAAGATATAAAAAAAGCTATTATTAGATTAACTCCAATTGTAGCAAAAAAAATGAAAGAAATAAAGGATTTTATCGAAAGTATCCCTGAAGAATTTGAAGGATATAAAATAATAAGTAAAGAAAGAAAAGAATATTATTATAAAAGCATGGAAGAAAGATTAAATAAGTTAATTATTCCAAGGTATGAGAAGCTAAATAAGGGGATGTTAGAAAATAGATAATTTATTTTCTATACATCTTCTTTTCTTTTGGCTTTACATCAGGAATAAC
>CALVUS010000045.1 GCA_944363665.1 uncultured Bacilli bacterium
TTAGTATGTTCTTTATACCAGAAATTTTCTAGTTCATTACGAATAATCATACCATTATGTAAGAAAAATGGAAAACCAGGACCATATTCACTAAGCATAAACAATTCTAGTTCTTTGCCTAATTTTTTATGATCTCTCTTTTTAGCTTCTTCTAAAAAATTTAGATGTTCATTCAAATCATTTTCAGTTTCAAAACAAATACCATAAATTCTTTGAAGCATTTTATTGTTGGCATCGCCCTTCCAATATGCTCCACTAACTTTCAAAAGTTTAAAATATTTAAGTTCTTTTACTGTATCAACATGAGGTCCACGACATAGGTCCGTAAAGTCTCCTTGGGTATAACAAGAAATAACTGTATCACTATCCATATTATTGATTAAATCAATTTTATATGGATCATCCTTAAATTTTTCCAATGCTTCTTCACGAGTTAATTCATGTCTCACTATTCTCTTTCCATCTTTAGCAATTTTTTTCATTTCTTTTTCTATAATTGCTAAATCTTCTTCTTTAATTACTGTATTACCTAGATCAATATCATAATAAAAGCCTTCTTCTATTACAGGTCCAACCCAAAATTTAGCATCAGGGTATAAATGGCTTACAGCTTGAGCCAGTAAATGTGCACAACTGTGATTTAGTACACTTAATTTTTCATCTTCTTTTATATTAATCATAATCATCTTCCCTTCTCTTTCATAGCTTGTTCTATTTTATATTTTCGATATTCTTTCTTTAATAAATTTAATTCTTGCTGGACTTCAACCATATTACTTTCATAATTTGGATTATTTTTATTAAATTTTAATAAAGTTAATTGTTTTTCTAATGCGATTAATTTTTGCCTAATTTTTAATTCTTCTACATCTTTGGGCATTTTATTTCAATCCTTTCTTAAAATAAAAAAGAATGGCTACCAAGGAGTCATTTACGACGGTACCATCCTTTTATATACTTAATTATTATAACGGTTTTTAGCCGGAGTTTATTAACTCTCTTAGAAAGTAGTAATTTTTAATCTATTTATTAGTTTACACCTACCACTAACTCTCTATAAAAAATCAATTAAAAATCATGTCTTTCTTCTGCGATTTATATTATATTATCACATACTTAATTTAATTTCAACCTTTTTTCATACTATTTTTTTGATCTTGTTAATTCTAGATTGTCATCTAATAATTCAAATAAATGTCTATTTTTTTCCATAGTATCATAAGCATCAAAATGTTTAATAATTCTTATATATTCTTCTAATTCCTTTATTCTAGACAAAATAATTTTTTTATTTTTTCCGTTTTGTTTATCATTACTTAGATTTTTCAATTGTTCATTTAAGTCTTTTAATTCATACGATTCATGAATTATTCTTGGATTAATATAAGCATTATATTGATTATAATCATCTCTTACTATAACTATTACTCCAGTTTTTACTAATCTTTTATATCTATATGCAAAAAATAAAGATACAGGTATTATATTTAACCATCCTTCAATTTCATTATGCTTAATTCGCCATTTTTTATTTTTATTATTATATTTAGTTGTCTTTTTTTCTAAATTAAAATTATCACACAAGAACTTTTCTATACCAATAGCATTATCCTCACAAAATTCTATAACTTCAACATTTAACATACTTACACATCCCCGCTAGACTTATTATAACATTATTGTTAATTTCAATCCATATAATTTATATTATTTTATTAAAAATTTTATAATATCATCATAAACTAGTTTTCTTGCTCCTTCAAAAAGTATTTTATGGTACATATTTGGATATTCTATATTTTCTATATTTTGATACCCAATTTTATTTAATCCACTTATTATTTGTAATACTCCTTCTTTGCCACTTATTTCATTATCTAACATGCCATATAAAATTAAAATAGGTAGATTTTTATTTTGAGGGCTATAGCTATTTAATGACATTACTTCCTTATTTAATAACAAAAGATTTTTAATCGCCATATTAGTATATCCAAAATTACACAATTCATCATTTTTAAATATATTTTTTGCATTTATATCCTGAAACAAATTGTCTATTTTATCTAAACCAATTGCACCTTGAAATAATGAATTAACTTTATCTTTTTGAAATTTTAAAGATAAATTGATAGTATTTAACCAAATATTTAAATTTTTATTGGGCTTTATAGGACTACATAATATTAATTTTTGAATATTTAAATCATTTTTTTCTATATAACCCATAGATATTTCAACTCCCAGAGAGTCTCCTAGTAAAAAAATGGGAATATTTCCATATCTATTTTTGATATAATTCGTAATTATTATTTGATCATTTATTAATTTTTGATAATCATCAATATATCCTAAAGGATAACTTCCATTGATGCTTTTGCCATGACCTCTAATATCACTAATTACAACACTAAAGCCAAAAGTATTCAAATAATTAGCAAATTCATAATATCTTTCCTTATGTTCTTTAAACCCTGGTATTATTTGAATTATTGCTCGTGGATTAGGCACTTCTAAAAGACTAATAGACAAATAGACTAAATCACTAGATTTTAAACTAACTTCTATCATTTTCCCCCCTTAATACCATAATTCATTAACTTTTAAGCTGGTACTTTCTGGTAAAGGATTTGGTAAATCAAACATAACTAATGTGGGAATTTTAAAACCTACCCCAAAACAAAAAGCTGTTCCAGGATTTAATGATTTAATTTGTGAGATAGTTTCTAATGATACATTAGTACTCATGCTTCTTACTATTTCTAAATCTCGAGGATGAAATACACGAAAAACTATAAAATTGGAGCATTGACTTAAAGCTGTAGTCGACAATTCACTAGGCCGTTGAGTTATAAATGTTAGTAATGTTCCATATTTTCTGCCCTCTTTTGTAATTCTATCAAATATATTGTAGCCGATTATGTTTATATCATTATCATTTTGCACATATCTATGAGCTTCTTCCAAAATTATATTTACAGAAAATTTCCCTCGAGAAATCAACTTCGTCGTATAATTAAATAGCAATTTACTAAATAATTTAGTTATAATTTTTGCGAATCGATCATCTAAATAACTTAAATCAATGTTAATAAGTTGAGTACTGCCAAACATTTCTTTTATAAAATCTTCTTTACTTATATAATTTGAAAATTCAAATATACTTTTTTCTTCACTATTAATAATAGATTGTAATCTGGTTTTTAAAATATTGTTTTGTTTATATGCCTCGTCATTATTTATTGTTCCTTCACTAATTAAAGCAAATTCTAAAGCATAATATAAATCATCTAATGTATAAGCAAAATCATCTACAACCGCTATATTTTCTAAATTAATATGCTCAAATTGCTGTAAAAATTGTACTACTTCATAAATAGCATTCATTTTCCCTTGATCATCAATTAATAAACATTGGCGAAAAGTTCTATCATAACCTGGTTGATGAATTATCGCATCTAAATTTAATGTTTCTGAATTATAATGTGATAATACAGCAATTATTTGATCTCTTATTTGACTAGATGATTTTCCACTTGTGAGTATGTCTAGAAGACAATTAGCAATTATGTCATTTTTATACTCTTTCATTTTAGGGTTATCGCTTTTAAAAATAGTAACTAACTTTAAAGTTTTAGCCAAAGCTGGTATTTGATCACTATTTTGAACTTGAAGTAAAATTGCTAAATCATCAACGTCCAAGAAATATGCTGGTAATGATAATTTTTTTTCATTTTCTTTTGTAACTTTTGTTGTATAATTAACAAAATTTAAATTATCTATTTCATTAAGATTTTTAAAAGTCCTATTATATTCGCCATAGGCATCAAATAAAACAATATGTGAATTAATCGGTTTATATGGATTAAGTACAAATAAATTTTGTAATATTCTAGCAACACCACAGGATTTACCAGATCCAGTATTACCAATTATAGCACTATGATTAGCAAAAAAATCATTTAAAGATACTGAAATATTAAAATTATTGTATATAGCTGATTTTCCTAAAAATAAAAAGTTTTTATTTAATTCATTTTTACCAAATATTAATTCCAATTCAGCAACAGTTATAATTCTTATTAATGAATTACCACTGGGTTTTTTAATAATTCCAGAATTAAATTTATTATTTATTATTTCACCTACCAGTAATATTCTAACTATTTCTTCATCTATATATACAACTTCACCAACAACCTTTCTATCATTGTCTTCAAAAACAAGATGACAATTCATTAAGCTAGACAATGCTTTTTTACTTATATTTTCTACTATTACTTCATTATTATCAATTTTTAATATCTTACCAAACATATAATCACCATATCTTATAATTAGTATAACACGGATATAAAAATTATGGTAAAAAATTTGAACAAAATAAAAAACAAATTAAATTCTAAACAATTTAGTTTGTTTTTAAACTGTAAAACTTAAATATATGACAAATTTATTTAATCCCTTTGTCTTCTGTAAAAAATTAAGTTTATAAAATCGAAATTTATATTTTGTTTATAGATGCATCAAATATCTTTTTAATATTATTAGCTAATTTTTCACTAAATTCTTCATCAGTTTGTTTTATACTTAATCCTTCTAATAGAGCTCTAGAAAAACTAGCAACCATTTTTTTGTTATTTTTTAATAAATCACAGGCCTTGTCTTTGGAATATCCTCCGGACAAAGCAACTATTCTTAATACATTTCTATAACTTAGCAAATTATCATAAAAGCCATCTAAATCAGGTAAAGTTAATTTAAGAATTAAAAATTGATCTTTAGACATTTTGTCTAAATTTCTCATTAATTCCTTTTTTAAAAAAGATTCAATATTTTTTTTATTAATACTATTTATGTCTACTTCGGGTTCTATTATGGGAATTAAACCTTTAGAAATAATTTTTTTTGCTAAATCAAATTGTTGATCTACTAATTTTTTTATACCGTATTCATTATATTCTTTAATTACAGATCGCATTTTAGTACCAACTATACCATATTGTAATGCTTCATCTAAGATATTATCTAGATTAGGTATATCTTTTAGTAACTGTACACCATCACACAAATTATCTAATCCAATATCAATTTTTAAAAATGATGGGATATTTTTTTCTCTTAAATATTTAACTGTATTTATACCATTTATATCTTTTTTCATAGTATTTTTGAAAAGAATTGCCCCCAAAATATATTCATCATTAAATGATTTATCAGTAATGATTCTTCTGCGCATTTCATGTATATAATCAAACATAACTATATCATCAGTTATTTCTTCTTCCTTATATCCATAATTTATTAATGTTTTTTTACTACTTCCTCCACTTTGGTCTAGTGCTGCTATAAATCCCTTATCACTTTTTAAATGTTTTAAAATATCCACTATAATTCCTTCTTTCTAATTTCTAAGTTCTTTTTTTATAAGTTTAGCATGAAGAACTACTCTTTCTTCATCATTATAACAAGTTGACAATGTAAGTATTTTATCGTTTTCATTAAATTCTACATTAAAATCATATTGACTTCTAGCTTCTAGCATATTAACAAAATTCAAAAATTCATTTCCGTTAGCAAAATTAATTTTTAAATAATCACTGGTTGTTGGAATATGATAGACACTAAAGACTTGCCATAAAGTATTTTCATTTTCTGTTGATAATTTAATAACATGATTATTTGCATCTTCAAACCAATCCGAATCAAAAATATTTTTTAAAGATCCAAACATTGTTCCATTTAATCTACCATGAGCATATATAATAGTATTTTGGTCTAAACTATTAATATTATTTCGGTAATCTAAATATACCCAACCAGCAGAATTTTTCTTTTTATTAAAATCTCGTTTTAAATAATAATCATTATCTGTTGTTTGAACAAATGGATAATTTATATTAGTACCATTTACTTGAAGCCATCCTTTTGTATCAGAATTTATTTTAAGCAAGTTAGCAAAATCAACATTTATCAAATTCATCTTAATATAATCCCAATAAGGATTGGCACTATTTTCTTCTTCTGGAGGATTTATTATTTGAGTAGCCTCATTATCCTCTACTTCAACTATTTCTACATTTTTATTAATTATTTCTATTTGCTCATAAGTATTATCGGAATCTATTTTCCAAAAAATCAATTTAACTCCAGAATAAACAAATGCACTTAAAAACAGCAACAAAAAGCATAAAACAATACCCTTTTTTAACGAAAATTTTCTTTCTACTATTTTTGCTAGTTCAGCATTTTTGGCTTCTTTATCAGCCTTTAAAGTGGGTAAAATAATATTTTCTATATCATCAGGAGTTAGCCTATCCAAAAAATCATCTTTGCGCATTTTATTCATTATGATATATCCCTTAATTCTTTAATTCTATAACAATTGATTTTTTAGATTCAATTTCTAATTCCCGATATTTTACATTACACTTATCAAACAATCTCTTGGAAGCAATAAAATTATTTTGATCTTTATATTTATCACTTAAATAAATCACTTCTTTTATTCCGCACTGTATAATTGCTTTAGCACATTCATTACAAGGAAATAATGCAATATAAATTTTAGCATTTTCAAAATCTCTTTTATGGCCTCGAAAGTTTAAAATAGCATTTAATTCAGCATGACAAACATAAAAATATTTAGTTTCTAAGGCATCACCTTCTCTGTCCCACGGAAACTCACTATCATCAAAACCATTAGGTGCTCCATTATAACCTATTGATAAAATGCGATTATCACTACTCACTATACATGCTCCAACTTGAGTAGAAGGATCTTTA
This sequence comes from uncultured Bacilli bacterium, assembly GCA_944363665.1. Classification (GTDB taxonomy): domain Bacteria; phylum Bacillota_I; class Bacilli_A; order RF39; family UBA660; genus Onthocola_B. The sequence goes on from CALVUS010000045.1 coordinate 6,787, forward strand.
CTTCTAAGAGCAGATAATTTAGCAATTCCCATAAAATATTCATCCCAAGATAAATAATCTTTTCTATGTTTAGCAATTTTCGTCATTCTATCACTTCCTATTATAATTTTATCAAATTATTTAGACAAAATCTAGTTCATGTTAAATAGATGTTTTGCTTTTTCATTAAAAAAGTCCCATTTTTTCGGAACTTTCTCTTACATAAAAATTTCACTTTTAAAACTGGAATTTACTTTTTCACTTCACCAAAATATGAAAAAGACCTAAGGCTTCAAAAGTTTCTTAGGCACTTTTCAATTATATTATATGCAATATTTAATTATTTATTTGTATTAAATCCCATTACTTTCAAAACTTCTTCTATTGCGATTGAAGTTAATTTACTTTCTAGTATTTTTAATTCATTATTTATACTTTTAATCATTTCGTCATATTGCTCTTTTTCTAGTAATAATTCTAATGATTTAATTATAATATACATATTTGTATGTAATGCCTTATCAGGTGATTTTTTAGTTTTATCAAGCCTAATATAGAATGTACTTCTATATGTATATAATCTATCATCGTGAGCAGATATATTACGAACTGAAGTTAAGTTTCCTAATATATTTTTTAATAATCTATCATTGATATTAAAACATTTACTAATCTTTTGTCTATCGCTTTGTTTCATTAACCCATAAAATTTACTAATCGTACCTAGCGATAAAATTTTAGTTACAACCCAAGGTGGGACAAAAGAATATTTACCGTAGTAATGAGTTATGGCATCGTGTTTGCCATTCCCTTTTTCTATTTCATTATTTATTTCTAGAATTAATTTTTCAATATGTTCAACATTTGAATTATCTTCTTTTAAATCAAAATTATCTATTTTTAAATAATTTTCTATACCATAATTCTCTGCAAATAAATTTGCTATCTTTGTTTTTATTATTGATTCAACTTCTAAAATATATTTAAGTAATATTATTTTTAAATTTTTATCAAATTTATACATAGCAAATATTTCTTCGAATGAAGCATTATCTTTGTATTTGTCTTTTTCTTTGAAAATCCATTTATAAGAATTAACTATTGAATAGTAAGAATATTTTTCAATATAATACTTAGCAATATATTTATCATTAATACTAACATTTTTAGATTCTAATATTTCGATTAATTCATCAGCTGTTTTATATGTTTTACTCATATTTGCCTCCTATTCAATGAAAAAGACCTAGGGCTTCAAAAGTTTCCTAGGCACATCTCGATAAATAATATACACTATTTATTACGAAAACGCAATACCTTTGAATGATTTTATTAAATTTAATGTTACAGTTCAGTCAAAGCATGACAAAATAAGAGACTGTCAAGAAACTAATTAATTCGTTTCACGACAGCCCCTAATTTATTACTACTCGAAAAGTTCGAGTTTCCTATCAATCTGGTGCCCGAGGTCGGACTTGAACCGACACGGTATTGCTACCAATGGATTTTGAGT
>CALVUS010000046.1 GCA_944363665.1 uncultured Bacilli bacterium
AGAAGTTATTCCTGATGTAAAGCCAAAAGAAAAGAAGATGTATAGAAAATAAATTATCTATTTTCTAACATCCCCTTATTTTTGAATAATATAGGAATCTATTAAATCAAATAATGTTACAATCACTAAAAAGGCTCCCATTAATTGGGTTATTGCAACTACACTACCAAAAGGATTAAATATTAATAAAAAGCCTAAAATAATAGTTACTATTGCCATAACTAAAGTACCAATCCATCTATTAGTTAATTGCTTTAAGGTAATTGCCAATTTAACTTTGATTAAACCATTAATAATTAAATATATTCCTAAACAAACAGTAACTAATTCCATAACCGCATGAGGATTTAATATTATAATTATTCCTAAAGCACTATATAAAATACCAGATATTAAATCGATATTACTAAATGAATCTTTATTTTTGACATATTTAATTATTTGAATAATACCTATTAAAAGCAAAGAAAAACCTACTATTAAACCAATAAATTTATTAAAAGATGCTGGTATTAATAATAAAATTAAACCAATTAATCCCAATATTAATGTTTTACTTAAATTATTAGAAGAATTCTTTTTTTCTAATTTTACTTTATTCTTTGTCATAATATCACCAATTTAATTATATTACTTTTACCAAATAATTACAATTTATCTTTTTGACAAATAATACTTTTTTATAATATACTTAAAGTAAGCAAATAATAAAAGGAGGTTAACTTTATTTGTTAGCGCCAGACCTACTTTAGGTGACGAGGTTAACAATTATCGAATTTTCGGCGGATGTTGTTACGGTTAGTATAATCGATAGATATATTTAAAAAACAAAATCAATATTGTAACAAAAAATATATCAAATACTTTTAAAGAAAGGATTATATTATGTGTGGAATTATTGGATATATAGGAAAAGACAAATGTATTCCCAAAATTATTCACGGACTAGAAGCTCTTGAATATCGTGGATATGATTCAGCAGGAATTTCCTATATTTTAAATAATAAAGTTAAAACTATAAAAAGTGAAGGAAAAATTGCCAACTTAAAAAAACTAGTAACCTTTGATGAAAATGCTTATTTAGGAATTGGGCATACAAGATGGGCAACACATGGCAAAGCTAATAAAACTAATGCTCATCCTCATACAGTTGGAAAATTTACCATTGTTCATAATGGTATTATTGAAAATTATAGTGAAATAAAAGAAAAATTAATAAAAGAAGGATATAAATTCAAATCAGAAACTGATACTGAGGTTGCATGTGCTTTATTTGATTATTTACATAAAAATGAAAAAGATATTTTAAAAGTGCTAAAAAAAGCTACAAGTATTTTAAGAGGCTCATATGCATTTGGTATAATTTGCAGTGATGATCCTAATTCATTGTATACAATTAGAAATACTAGTCCTTTAATTATTGCAACTGATAAAACCGGTAATTTTATAGCATCTGACGTACCAGCAATTTTAAAATTTACCAATAAATATATTTTGCTTGATGATTTAGAAATTGCTAAATTAGAAAAAGATAATATTACTATATATGATAAAAATTTACAAAAAGTCAAAAAAACGATTAATACTTTTTCTCAATCTTTTGAATCTGCTACCAAAAATGGTTATGAACACTTCATGTTAAAAGAAATTTATGAACAAGATGAGGTATACAACAATACAATTAATTACTATTTTGATGGAACAATCGAATCATTAGAAAATAGTTTTAAATATTTAAATGAATTTGAAAAATTTGATATAGTTGCCTGTGGTTCAGCATATCACACAGGTCTAGTTGGTAAATATTTGCTAGAAAATTATGCTAATATTCCTGTAAATGTTGAGGTTGCTAGTGAATATCGGTATAAAAAGTGTTTTTATGATACCAAAACTTTAGTTATTTTGGTCTCTCAATCTGGGGAAACTGCCGATACTCTAGCAGCACTAAGAAAAGCTAAAGAAGATGGTATTAAAACTTTAGCTATTGTAAATGTTGTTGGTAGTAGTATTGCTAGAGAAGCCGACTATGTAATATATATAAAAGCTGGATGTGAAATAGCTGTTGCAACAACTAAAGCTTACTTAGCTCAAGTAGCCATTTTTAGTCTTATAACAACGTATTCAAGTTATAAAAATAAACAAATTAAAAATGATGAATTAAAATCTTTATTAGAAGAAATTAAATCATTAGCAAATAAAATTAAAGAAACGATTAATAATTATAAAACTTACTTTAGTATCGCCGATAAAATATATAAAAACAAACAAATATTTTTTATAGGGAGAGGTATTGATTATGCAATTTCAATGGAAGCTTCTTTAAAATTAAAAGAAATTTCATATATTAATAGTGTTGCTTATCAAGCGGGAGAATTAAAACATGGTACTATATCTTTAATCGAAAAAAATACACCTGTAATAGCTATTGCTACTGATAAAAATTTAATTGAAAAAACTATCAGTAATATTAAAGAAGTAAAAGCTCGAGGAGCTAATGTCATTTTAGTTAGTAATACAGATTTTAAAGATAAATTTTATGACGAATTTATTAAAACTATTAATGTTCACCCTATTTTAGAAAGCATTATCACAATAATTCCTTTACAATTGCTTGCATATCAAGTAGCCAAAAATAATGAATGTAACATTGATAAACCGAGAAATTTGGCTAAATCTGTTACAGTAGAATAATTTTGCCTATAATAAAATTGACATTAGCATACACTTATTATATAATATATTCGCATAGTTTTTATGGCAGTGTTTTACTAAATTATAATGTGTTTAAACCAAATTGGAATAAAGTATCTAGGACTGCCCTAGAAAAATTAATTTAAACTCCCTATAATTTTAGTACGACTAATAAAATACTTTTGCAAATATGAAGAAAGGAGATATTTATGGCAAGATACACAGGACCTGCTTACAAAAAGTCTCGTCGTTTAAGTTTTTCAACTTTAGAAAATGGTAAAGAACTTGCTAAAAGACCTTATGCACCAGGACAACATGGTCAAGATCGTCGTAAAAAGCTAAGTGAATATGGCATCCAAATGCAAGAAAAACAAAAAGTTCGTATTTTATATGGCTTAAACGAAAAACAATTTAGAAAGACTTTTGATAAAGCTTCCAAAATGAAAGGTATTGCTGGGGAAAATTTACTAGTTTTACTTGAATCTAGACTTGATAATATGGTATATCGTTTAGGTATGGCTAGAACTAGACGTAGTGCTCGTCAAATAGTAAATCATGGTCATATTCTAGTAAATGGTAAAAAGGTTGATATTCCATCTTATACAACTAAAGTTGGAGATATAATTTCTGTTAAAGAAAATTCAATAAATCATCCAGCCATTATAGATGCATTAGAACAAAACAGAACTGTTCCCGCATTCTTAGAAATGGATAAGAAATCTTTAACTGGTAAATATTTAAGAACTCCAGAAAGAAGTGAACTTAATCCAGAAATTAACGAACAACTTATTGTTGAATTCTATAACAGATAATAAAAAGCCAAGAAAATTAACATTCTTGGTTTTCTTTTGGCAAAAATACACTTATTGCTATATTATCTAGATTTATACAATCAATTATTTTATCTAAATCTACTTTTTCTATATTTTTAATTCTTTCTTTTAAATCAGTAATGATATATCCTTCATTTATAATATCATCTTGAATTTTCATATTAACCATTTCTATATCATCATATTGTAATATTAATGCCGCAATATCTGCATTCTTCTTTCTTTTTAAATCTTTTTCTGTTATAGTCAGATTTGCTAACTTATCCCCTATTCTTTTTATAATTTCATCTTTATAATTAGAATTAATGGATAATGTTATAACTAAATATTCATCGTATATATCGATGGCATATCTCATAGTATTTATTAATTCTTTTTCTATTAATTCTTCTTTAAAATCACTTGTTGAGCCAAAATTAATATTCATGATTAAACTTACCATCATTTTTAAATCTATTAATTCAATATTTTTAAACTTATTTAAAGGTATCTTAACTGCATATCTTATTCTTGGATAAGCAATATTTATAGTTGATTCTACATATTCTTCAGTTATTTTTTTTGGCTCTTGCTCTTTAATAATTATTGGTTCACAATATTTAGCAAATTCTTTTTTAGCTAAACTTTCTTCCACTACTTGTGTCATCTCATAAGGGTTAAAATTACCAGTAATTGTTAAAAACATATTTTCAGGATGATAAAATGTATTATAAACAGCTTTTATATGTTCTAGTTCTATCTGCTTTATATCTTCTGGCTCACCAGTTATTAAATTACGATAATTTGATTTTTGCAAAGTATTTTTTAAACTATCATAAAATATTTTAGTATAGGGATCATCATTACTCATATTAGCTTCTTCTATTATAATACCTTTTTCTTTAGTAATCATTTTCTTAGTAAAATAAGGATTATAAACAAAATCAAGTAATAATTTTAAATTATCTATTTTATGACTTGTAGCAAATACTATATAACTAGTATATTTAAATGTTGTAAAAGCATTCGCATCTCCACCAATTTTATAAAATTCATCATGAGCAGTTACTTTATCTGACATATTAAATTTAATATGTTCTAAAAAATGAGCTACACCATTAGGTACTTCATACACTTTTTTGCCGACCTTAAATTTTGTATGAATAGATCCATACTTTACGGAAAGAGACATTAAGCAACTATTAACTTTTTCATTAACCCACATATAAACTTTTAAACCACATTTAGTTTTATATTCATAAATTTTTTCATTTAATCCTTCCAGACTTATTTCTTTCACTTTATTATTCCTCCTTGCCTTTTAAGGTAAAAACTGTGTTGAGTTTGATTTTTTTAGCTAAATTTATTACATCTTCTCTTGTGGTTTTATTAAGCATATCTTTTCTTTCATCTATAAGTGGCATATTATCAAAATAATTGAAAACATAATTATTTAATAAAGATACATTATTATCATAAGCTAAATCTAATGAGATACATAAATTAGCTACAGCATCTTTTACTTCTTCTTCGGTAAAATTGCCACTAACCATTTCTTTTAAACATTTATTAATTAAAGTTATTGCTTTTTTTACATTACTATTTTCTAAAGATACATGAACTAATAATAGTTCATCATATTTTAAATACATGCTATTAATACTATAGCATAAGCTATTTTCTTCTCTTATTCTTTGATATAACTTACATGTTAAGCCACCATTACCAAAAATATAATTAAATACTGAAAATGTAATATTTTTTTCTATAGGATTTAAGTCTTTAATATTATATATCATAACCATATTAGCTTGAATATTATCAGATATATCACTTTTAATAGTTTCCTTTTTCTTAACTTTATTATCAACTTTTAATACTAAATTACTATTATTTATATAGCGATGCTTAAAATTTTTTTTGATTAAAGATACTACTTCATCCATATCTAAATTACCAATAACAAATATATCGCAAACGTTTTCTTTAAAAAACTTTTTATACAATTTATATAAACTATCGGGTGTAATTTTATCAATTTCTTCAATTGTGCCAAACAAAGAATAAGCTGTTGGGCTATTTTTATCCATTGCTTCAAAAGCTTTTTTTACACATACTTTAAATGAATTATCATTGATACTTTTTATTTCTCTTTTAATTCTCTCTTTTACTATATTAAAAGTTTTTAAATCAAATTCTTCATTTGTAGCATTAGGATTTTGTAATAACTCAAATGGTAATTTAATTACTTCTTCTAAATAATTTTTATCATCTATATATTCAGGATTAATAAAATCAACAATAAAGCTGGAATTTAAAACATTTCCCGTTTTCGAAGTTGTTCCGTATATACTCATTTTATATAGTTCTTCAAATTTAATTATTAAATCTTTTCTAGTAGGATATGCTTTAGAATTTTCTGATAACACATCAATTAATAGTGCATAAGATCCCAATTCTTCTTTAATTATTTGCTTGCGAAAAATTATTTCTATATGACTAGTTTTAAATTTATTTGTTTTTAATGTATGAACATTAAAAGAATTACATTTATACATTTTGTAAATCATATTACACCTCTTTTTTATTATGGATACTTTTTAAATATTTATTATATTCATTTAAACAATAATCATCCGTCATTCCTGCTATATAATCGATTACTATCCGTTCTTTACTATTTTCATTTTTATACTCTTCACTCATATTATTTAAATAAGATTTAATTATATTAGATTTTACATTATTTTTATTTAAGTCATCTAAATATTTAGTAAAAAGTGTATTTAACATAAGCTTTAATTTTTCTCTTTCTGCATCTGTATAAGCTTTATAATAAATATTTTCATAGTTATATTTTTTTAATTCAACAATTGCTTTAAATATTTGAGGACTAATTTTAATATAGTTTTTTCCCATACTATTATTTATTACATCCATTATTAAAGTATTTACTATTTCTTTATTATTTCTACCTAAATGTTTACAAATATTTTCAGGTACATCATCTATTTTAATCATATTAAGTCTAATAGCATCTTCAATATCTCGTCCTAAATAAGCTATTAAATCACTAATTCTTACAACACACCCCTCTAGAGTCATTGGGATAAACTTTTTGATAGTATCTTTATTTTTATAACTACTTATATAATCATTTATAAAGTCTTCTTTACTTTTTTTCTTGGGAACATAATTACTTTGAGCAAATTCTCCATTATGACACATTATGGCATCAAGTGTTTGCAAAGTTATATTTTTACCCTTTCCATGATTTTCAATATAAAGTAGTAATCTGATACTATGAATATTATGATTAAAATATCCTTCATTATTTTTTAGACTTATTTCATTTAAAATAGCTTCACCTACATGGCCAAATGGTGTATGACCTAAATCATGACCTAGAGAAGCCGCCTCAATCAGATCTTCATTTAATGATAAGGCTCTACCAATAGTTCGAGCAATTTTACTAACATATAAAACATGCATCATTCTTTTAGTTAGATGATCATTTTCTTTAAATGAAAATACTTGAGTTTTATCACTATACCTAGTAAATGCTAATGTATATATTACTCGATCTATATCTCTAAAAAAAGGAGTTCTAAAATCATTTTCCACATTCTTTAAATAAATTGCATCACTATCTTGACATGCAAATTTACTCAAATATTTATTATGAATCTTCATGTTATCTTCTAAATTCATCTAATCACCATTATTATCATATCATACATAAAAAATATTGAAAATTAAAATATCGAAAAAATTCGATATTTTATAGATTATATAATCAGGCAGCTAACATTCATACTGCCAAGCGATACGGGTCACTCGAAGTTCCTGTTCCATCAGCAATGCTCACACTAGATTTAAGATAAAATGAAGGCCGAACAGCATTTGTTTTATAAACATGATAACGACTACCAGTACCATCACTATCAGCAGCTCCAGTTGAATCATCAATATAAAATGCTCTTCCAGTACCTTCTAAGCTACGGGAAATAGTCCACTCATTTGTTCCCAAATGTAACCAATTGCTATTTTTAGCACTATTATAATCATATAATGCTGTTATCCAGTTATTTGGTGCTGTTGCATACCCATAATCACTAACATACATTAATCCTATTGCCATTGTTTCTTCATACCCTGTTTGACCTGCTCCCACTTCTACATCGTAATATTGTTTGACAGTACTGGTTATACTTCGATTCATCCCTCCTACTTGCCATATTTGTTTTTCATTTATTAAACTTTGCCATTCACTTGTCAAAACATTATAATATGATTCATTTAAAGTTGTGTATATATCTGGCTTGGTTGTTGCAGTCCATACATTTGATGAATTTCCACGTTCTCCATCAAATGCAGAACTATTATAGTTTGTCAATTTAATTAATTTAATATTGTATGTTCCATCTTTATCATCATCAAATAATCCTATGATTCGGTATAAGTTATCATTTGGACATGTTGCTGCATCACTTCCAAAACAAACATAGTTATTGGGATCAGCTCCACTATATCTATATGAGTTGTCTCCAGCTTCTTGACTAGCATTTGTATATGTTCCTACTCCATCATGATAATATAACCCATTTTCTCCATCAGTTGTATAAACATTATTTATTATATAATCTGCTGCAATGGAACTTTCTGTTTCTTCACTCGTCACATATTCACTTGATACTCTGCCATTACTATCTTCGACATATACTTTTATATAAAATGTTGTATTA
>CALVUS010000047.1 GCA_944363665.1 uncultured Bacilli bacterium
TTTGTAACTAAATACTTATCATTAACACTTATTAGTGTATGAACGATTATTTTATTTCCATTCATTTTAAACCTCCAGTATAATTTTAACATAAAATCTCTTGACTTTAAAGGAAAATATGATAAAATAATTAACAATTTGGGGAGGTAGTGACTAATGATTATAACAATAGATGGATTAGATGGAGTTGGTAAATCTACATTAGCAAAAAAATTAGCAGATACATTGAATTATAGGTATATTGATAAACCATTATATGAACTATTTGGGGTATCTGGTGATGATAATTATCTATATGATCAAATATATCATCTTCAAGATCTAGTGTATAACAAGACAGAGTCCAATGCTTTAAAAAGTTGGTTTACTGGTATGAGCCTTCTTTATATAAAAGAAGTATTAAAAAACGAGAATATTATTATTGACAGAGGGTTATTGTCTGCTTATGCTTTTAATGGCGATGAGTCATCAGACATTGTATTTGAAACACTGATAAAATTAGGGGTATGGTTCGATATGAGTATCGTCTTATATGCATCAAACGAAGAAAGATTGAAAAGAATGAAAAAAAGGAATGAAAATGATCCAGATTTGCAATTAGAAAAAATTACATCTCTTCGTTATGATAAAATAATGAGTTTTTTAGAACAACATGATTTATCACATATTATAATAGATACTGATGATAAAACACCCGATACTATTTTAGAAATAGTATTAAGCGAATTAGATAAACAAAAGGCTAGCAAATTATCAAGACAAAAAAAGGACTAAAATTATCTAGTCCTTTTTCTTGTCATCAAATTAACATTCTCAAATACATCTGGTAAATAATCCACTATTTTTTCGCCAGTCATTTCATCTAAACTAGAAATTAATCTATATTCTGAATGTTCATCTTCTTGCAAGACAATATCAGATACATCATTATTTTGAACTTCACAAAGATATACAAGTCTAGTAAATATTGTATCCTTGCCTTGATCATAATTACTATCTTCGTGCAAAATTCTTCCAACTTTTACATCTAAATTAACTTCTTCTTTAGTCTCTCTAACAACAGCATCTTGTGGCAATTCTCCATCCTCTACCATTCCACCTGGAATATCCCAATACTCAGGTGAAGAGTTAGGTTTCCCCCTTTTAATTTTTGTTCTTTTAATTAAAATAAATTTGTCACCAATTTGCATTAAACCGTGAGCAATTAATTTGTTCATAAAATCCTCCTTTTTAAAAGTTATTTTAAACTATTAATTATTAAAAATCAATCTATTTTTCTGTATTATACTTGTTTCTTATTGTATTTTTTTTGGTAATTAATTTGTATAAAGTTATATATGCCCCAAAAGAATGAATTATAAAGAATAATAAATCATTAATAATATTAATAGTATTTTTCTTTTTAATATATCCATATTTTTTTAATACTTTAATACTTAAATAATTAATAACTGTAATATAGTTTATTATTAAAAATAATATTATAAAGAAAAAATAGATATTATAAATCAATGAAAATATTAACATCAATATTGTGCATAACGGAAATAACCACCAACTCACAAAAGCTTTAAAATTTAATAAAGATAACAGTATATTCTTAAAATTCTTCTTGTTTTTTTTGTTATATGAAAAAGCATATAATGGTCCATTTACCCAAGTTGATTGTTGCTTAATATATATTTTTAAAGATTTAGCAAAATCTGCTTTTTCTAAATATGGTATTGGCTTTATTTTAATTCCATTACAAAGTAATCTAAATCCAAACTCATTATCTTCATTTATATCATTTTCACTCCAATACCCTACTTTATCTAAAATTGATTTTTTTAAAAATAATCCATGTCCTATAGTATATTTAAATTCTAAATCCATATTACTTAAATATTTACCCATTTCATATATTAATGACCATCTATTTTGCCAATTTTGACAACTTTTTAATATTCCACTTCGCTCATCATCAAAATAACTTACCTGTTGCAAAACAGTATCATCTGTTAAATTTTCAAGTACATAGCCAAATGTTTCTTTTGGTGGAAACGAGTCTATATTATATATACCAATAATATCATTTTCTTTAAGACTTTTACTAGCATAATTTAATTGATTTGCCATAGTTCCAAATTTATTAGGACAATTAATTAAAGATATATTAGTAGTTTTATATTTATCAATATTCTTTTTTATTTCATAATATGTTGCTTTATTTTTTTCCTTTGAAGTAGTTACATAAATTACGTTAACATACGACTTCATTTTATCAAAATAACAAATTGATTTTTCTATATTTTTTACTTCATTCATTACTGGAATAATTAAATATATTTTCTTGTTTATAGCGTTACCCTTTTTTTGGACATTATTTTTAATATAATTATTACTTTTATTTAGTCTAATAATAGATTTAATGTTTGTAAATATAAGTAAAAGCGAAAAAATAACTATCAAAAAGATCATATTTCATCCTCCACAATTAATTCCCTAATAGTATAAAACAAATCCACTAAAAACAAGGGTTTATGTTCTAAGCTGGATATTTGATTTATAGTTTCAGCAATAGTACCACTTGCATCAATAATATTAATATTGGATTTTAATTTCAATCTATTTTTAATTTTATAATAAAAGTTAATTTCTTTTTCTAAATAATTTAAATTATCTTCAAAATGTAATCTTTTTTTTCTGCTATCATTAGTTTTCCTATTGTATAATATATTTTTGTCAGTAATTAAATAAATTATGTTTGTACAGTAATATAACATTGAAACAGATTGCATTATTTTATCTATAATATGCAACTTAAATTCTTTGGTAGTAGTAACACGATAAAAAAGATTAGTTATTCCCATTAAAAAGCTAGTGTCTATTAAAACATTGTTATTTTTTAGCAAATTTATTCTATAAATAATACTTTCCAATTGATTAGAATAATCTTCAATCGTGTATTGTTTATATTTACACTCTTCTATATATTCATATTCTCTTTGTGTTTTTCCTATTGTACTTTTACCAATAGCAGGAGCTCCGTCTAATAAAACTCTTTTCTCAATTTTAAATAATGAGGAATCTATTAAATTATCTTTTATTATTTTTTGACAAATGTTTAAATCATTATATGACAAAATTTGCCTGTAATTATTATAATTAATAATATTGTATGAATCATGTATTAAATTTGAAAAAAATAAACTATATGAAATATAATAATTATAATCAACTAAACTCATTTGAGTTTTTTTCTTTTTTCCTATGAGTTTTTGATTAACATTAATTAAATCATAAGGATAAATTATAAAATTAATGATATTAGGAACACAAACATTTTTATTAAGAATATTTTTAGATAAAATGATATTCAATGAAAGCAATTCATTATTACTAAATTTTTGAGAACAAAAGCAATAAATTAATGTTGATAATATTGTTCTATCTAAAACAATATTTCCATCAATAGAATTAATTAATTTTGCCTTTTTTCGCTCCTCATCAATATAATAAAGTTGTCTATCATAATCTTTTAGATTTTTAACAAATTTTATCTCATTAATACAATAGTAGCCAATAAAATTATGTTCTATATATGTTGTTTTTCCAACATGAACATTACCTTCAACACCAATTACCATACATTTAAATCCTCTGTACCATGTGGAATCATTTGATAAACATCTAAATTATGCTTTTTCAAATAACTAATGTATGTTATATAATTTGCTTCAGCTAAAGAATATAAATTTTTTAGCATTTCAATATCTCTGCCAGAAAACTCGAATTTTTTTAACATTTTTAATAATATTTTATATAAATTATCATTTACATATTCCAACAATTCATTATATCTTATTTTAAATACTTCATATTGTTCTGATAAGCCCATATCGTTTAATATAGTTAAACTTAGGTTTATTCCCGAAAAAAATTGTTCAAAGTTTCTTATATTTATTTTATCAAAATAATCACACACAACTTGATAAAACTTATCTACTTTAGAATCTAATATTTTATAATTATATGCTTGATCTATTTTACTATTATCTTCATATAAAAGATTTGCATCTTTAGATCCTAATAATATTCTCATTTTTTCAACAATAATTCCTGGTCTAAATAATTTTTTTAGTTTATATAAAAAATCTATATTTTCTTTTAATTCATTATAAGTGGTATATGGCGAAAAAAGTATAAATCCAATATGATAACTTATATTCAAATTAGATAATTTTTCAATAAAATTTTCAGTATCAGTTGCAGATATATATTTATTGTTATTTTTAGAAAAGCTATTAGATATATTTTCAACTCCAAAAAAAACTCTTATTAAACCGATTTCTTTAAGACCTATTAAAATATCATCAGGAATTTTGTTAGTTAAAGATAAGTAAATCATAAAATAAAACTTTAAATTTCTCTTTTTTACTTCACGAATAAATTCTTTAATTCTATCGTTGTCACTGTTATTTTTCCAAAAAACACTATCATTAAAAATAAAATACCTTTTATCTAGTAAATTAATAATATTTTCCATTTCATCTACTAAATTTCTAACATCTTTAGTATATTTTTCATAATTCATTAATTTAATGTGACAAAAAGAACAATTATAAATACAACCACTACTGGCCTCTAAATTAATATATTTTCCCTTTTCTTTAAATTCGATTTCCCGATCAATTCCACTTATAATGGTTTTCTTAACAACTCGTTTATTATATTTTCTAAATACATTTTCAACTTCATTCTTATCTTGTATATTAATAATATCTGTAATAAAATTGTATTTTTTTAGAATTCTTTCTTTATTTAATACAGCAAATGGACCAATTAAATAAAACTGCTTATCTTTTTCTCTTTTAATTAAATTTTCAAAAAACCTAATTCCATATTCAAAATCTTTATAATTTGTTTTATAAATAATAATATCTTGTCCTAAAATTCCATCTATTTTATCAGACATGTCAATAAAATCATTTTGTTTTAAAACTTCTAATTTTACTTTATAACCTCTATTTAATAAAAAATCTGAAAACCTTCCTACAGACAAAGAACAAGCAGATTGTGAATATAGGCTTCTAAAATAATAAATTCCAACTTTATTTTTCATTTACTCCCCCGATTTTCCTAATTTGCAATATTTACATATTGTAGGACTATCTTTAGATTTATCATACAAACTATTTCTAATTTCATTATATTTTTGAGAATTCCAAATTTCTTCAATGGTATTGTCTTCAATATTTCCTATTACAATTGTATGTTTCCAATCTTGACAGCATAATATTACATCACCATTTGCAAGAATATGCATTCTTTCAATTGGTCTATTTTGTTCACAATCATTAACATTATTATTAAATATATTATTGGACTTGTATTTAACATTATTACTTCTGTCTAAGAATCCCCATCTTTCAAATTTAAATCCTAGCCTTTTACACAATTCTTCCATATTGGAAAATTCAATTTCATTTATATCTCCATTGTCAATCATGACTATAGATATTATAGTAGAAGATCCGGTAAATTCTTTGGATATTTTTTCTAAATTTTTAAAAACAATTTGTTTATTTAAATTAGGCATCATTTTTTTATATGTAATATCACTAAAGCCAAATACACTTAATCTTAATTCAGTTAAATTAATTTTTGTTAATCTTTTTATTGCATCATCAGATATTACTGATGCATTTGTTGAAATTTCAATTTCAACATTAGGTAGTTTCTTTCTAATATATTCAACTTTATTCACAAAATCAGAATCTAAAAATGGCTCATTGTTTAAATAAGGTATAATTCTTTTTAATCTTGTAAAATCTAACTCATTTACAAATTTATAAAATAAACTATCTTTCATTTTTTCATATTTATAATTCATATCCTTATATGGACAAATCAGACAATTTGAATTACATTTATTATGAAACTGAATTTCTATAAATTCAGGATAATTCTTCATTAGTATAGCTCCCTTCAAAAAAAGAGGCATAAGCTATGTGCCTATACTGTTTTTGAATACCTAATTAAATGTTTAGGCAAACACATTAAATTTTTAATATATTGTAAATTAATTGAATATAAATGTCAATATTTTATTAAATTAAAAACAAGCTTTTTGGTTTCACCAACACTACTTGACATTGAACCTTTATTTTGGATAAAGCAGCAATTTGATAGTTATGTTTAAATTCCATATTATTTTCATAATTAGCTTTAACAACAAGTTCTAAAAGTTCTAAAGAATCATTATATATTAGACTTCTTGATATCAAATCTTTTTTGGGAAACGTCACCAATATTTTTTCTAATCCCAATATAAAGCTTTTAATATTTTTTATTATTAAAAACTTTTCATTACTTGCTATCATTACCACTTTCAATTCCTTCAATTATCTTTTCTAGATCTTCAATACTAAAATGATTAATTTTTTCTTTAATCCTTTTAAGTCTTTTTTCTAAATCATATTTTTTAATGCTTTACTTAAAACAGTATTATATTTTTTATTAACACCCTTTTTATCTTCTAATAAAATATCTTTATCATAGACTTTATAAGATATATCATCATTATCTAATATACTTTTTACTTTTCCAAAAGCACTTTCTGGAAATCCAACTGATTGCTTATACTCTAAAAATTTATAACCTATTAAATAATGTAAAATCAACCCATCGTCTCCAAATGCATTATAAAACTTTCCTGACTTATAGAGGGAAACATAATTTTTATTCATTAATACTCCTTTATTATAAAAAAAATAATACCTACAAATATGCCTTATAGAGAAGTTACGTATAACTTCTCGTGCATATTACATGTTCGGACTAAGTCCAGGATAATCTTTGTCCTTTATCTCATTCATCATAAAACCTTAATCTTATCATTCTAGAACTATAAAGGGCTCGGATGCACCGCATTCGTATTAGTCACATTGTTGTTGTTGTTGACATACCCTGTGTTGTTCACATTGAAGGCATTATTCGTATTGTCTGTTCTGCGGGAATTATTACAAGATTACCCTTATTATATGCCAATAATGGGCCACTGCCACTCCTGCACTTTCGCGCAGCCGTGGCATAATTATTGCATCAATTTTATCGTTCAACCTTACTAATCAATAGCTAAATTACATCCCCGCTCGCCTCGCACCGTAAAGGCGCGAAGACGAGCATTTGTACCGCCCTAAGCTATTTTGTAAGGATCACTCGAAGTTCCTGTTCCACCAGTTAGTACTACACTAGACTCTAGATAAAAGGACGGACGCACCGCATGCGCATTAGTCACATAGTCGCCGCGGTAGCGGACATACCCTGCGCTGAGCACAGCGAAGGCATTAATCGTATCGTCTGTAAGGCGGGAAATTGTCCATTCCGCAGAACCTAAATATAGCCAGTTTGTACTTGTTACATTGTTATAATCACTTAATGCTGTTGTCCAGTTACTTGGGGCTGTTGCATATCCATAATCACTTACATACATTAAGCCTATTTTCATGTTATCTGTTGTACTACCTGAGCTACTTCCTATTTCTGTATTGTAATATTCTTTTGCCGTTGCTGCTTCATCAAAAGCCATTCCTCCTACTTTCCAGCTATGTTCTGCTATCTTATCTTGCCATGTTGAATTTATTGTTCCTAAAAATGTATTATTTAATGTATTTCTTATATCTGGTTTTGTACTTGCATCCCACGTATTATCACGTCCACTATCCCAAGTATAATCTCCAATACTTGTATTTTTTATTAATTTAATATTGTATGTTCCATCTTTATCATCATCAAATAAGCCGATTATTCGATATAAGTTATCATCAGGACATGTTGCTGCATCCGATCCAAAACATACATAATTATTAGGATTTGCTCCTGCATATCTATATGAATTATCTCCAGCTTCTTGATTAGCATTGGTATAAGTTCCTACCCCATCATGATAATATAACCCATTTGTTCCATCTGTTGTATAGACATTATTTATTATGTAACTTGCAAAATTTACCCC
>CALVUS010000048.1 GCA_944363665.1 uncultured Bacilli bacterium
ATCAATGATGTTGATGACAATTATGCTATTAGGCCAGTTTTTTACCTTAAATCAAATGCAACACTAATGAATGGAATTGGGACTTCAAGTGATCCGTATCATATTACTAATTAATACATTGCTATTACCACTAACTAGAAATTTTATAATATTTTTAGCAAATTCATTGTAATAACCATTTAAATTTGGTATACTAAGTTTAGAGTAGAGGATGGTATTAATGCAAGAGACTTTAAACGAAAATCCTAAAAATAGTAATATTATGAATGCTTTAAAAACACCATTTATTGTTTTATATAATATTCTTGTATATGCTGGAGTTGGTTTTAAAGCAACATTTTTTGACTTATGGGTAAATCTTTATAATAGTGCTAGTTACCAAGTTGATAAAACTTATCGTCATACTAAACAACAATTCATGGAAGAAGAAGATAAAATCTATGAAATGACAAAAAGAAAACCTAAAAAGGAAAAGGTTTATAAATATAGTGCTAAAACATTAGCTAAATTAGAAGAAGAAAAAAAAGAACTACTATTAGATTTACAAACCGCTGGTGCTACACGTAGTAAAATCCCTCATGTCTATTATTATAAAGTAAAAGATACAAATGGCAAAATTATAACTGGAACAATGAATGGTCTGAGTAAATTAGATATAAATTCATATTTATTAAATGAAGGCTATGATGTTTATATGATTAAAACATCACCTTTTATTGATTTTATATATAAAGAAACTACTTTTGGAGCAAAAAAAATGTCTACCAAAGATTTAATATTTTGGTTAACTCAATTAGCTACATATATAAAAGCAGGATTAACTTTAAATGAAGCGATTAAAATACTTAATACTCAAATGAAAGGAAGTAAAGCTCGTAGTACTGCTTTTAAAGCAATTTCCTATGAACTTACTTTAGGAGAATCTTTTTCTAGAGCATTAGAAAAACAAGGTGATATGTTTCCAGCACTTCTTATAAATATGATTAAAGCTGCTGAAGCTAGTGGAACTTTAGTAGAAACATTAGATGATATGGCCAATTATTATACTGAAATTAATGAAACACATAAGCAAATGATTAGTGCTATGACATATCCTGCAATAATTACAGTCTTTTCAATTGGTGTTATAATTTTTATATTAATATATGTTGTTCCCAAATTTACAGAAATATATGAAGCTAATGATGCTGAAATTTCTGGAATAACTAAGATAGTATTGGATGTAAGTAATTTTATAACTAATAATTACATGGTTATAATAGCAATTATAGCTATTACAGTTATAACTATTATAATCTTATATAAAAGTGTTAAAGCATTTAAAACTAGTATGCAAATATTTTTAATGCATATTCCAGTTGTAAAAAATGTCATTATTTATAATGAATTAACCATTTTTTCAAAAACGTTTGCATCTTTACTAAGAAATAATGTTTTTATTACAGATAGTATGGATATTTTAAGTAAAATAACCAATAATGAAGTGTATAAGGCTATTTTATATAAAACGATAAATAATATTGTAAAAGGTGAAAAAATATCTGAAGCATTTAAAGATCATTGGGCTATTCCAGATGTTGCTTATTATATGATAGTAACTGGAGAATCAACTGGAGATTTGGCAAATATGATGCAGAAGGTTAGTGAGTATTATCAGTTACTTCATAAAAATATTATTAATAATTTAAAAGCATTTATCGAGCCAATAATGATTTCATGCTTATCTATTTTGGTTGGTTTAATAATTATTGCAGTAATAGTACCATTATTTGGTATGTATGATCAAATATCTTAGAGGGGATTTTATGGCAGTATTAATGTTTATAATCGGAGCAATATTAGGCTCTTTCTTTCTTGTAATAGGCACTAGATTACCGAAGGGGGAAGATGCCTTTTTTTCAAGAAGTAAATGTGATTATTGTAATCATACTTTAAAGTGGTATAACTTAATACCTATTTTTTCATATGTTTGGCAATTAGGAAAATGCAGCTATTGTCATAAAAAAATTGCCATAGAGAATTTGGTAGTGGAAATTGCAACTGGCTTATTATTTTCATTAAGTTATATATTTTTTCCTGGCGGTTATCATTTTTTTGTAGCATTAATAATTAGTTCTTTATTGATTATAATATTTGTTAGTGATTTTAAATATATGATTATATTAGATTCACCTCTAATAATTTCCAGTATTTTAATAATAATTTTAAAATGTATTTATTATGATGCTAAAGCAGCTTTTATAAGTATTATTTCAGGTGTTGCCTTATTTTTTGTAATGCTTTTAATATTTAATATAGGTAAATTGCTCTTTAAAAAAGAAGCATTAGGTGGTGGAGATATCAAGTTGGCTTTTGTTATAGGACTTACACTAGATTTTTATTTGGGCTTAGTAGCAATCGTTTTATCAACATTTTTAGCTTTACCATATGCCGTTGCTTCATTAGAAATAAAAAAGCATAGTGAATTTCCGTATGGTCCATTTTTGGTAGGAGCTTTATTCATAGTATTTTTTCATTACGATAAATTTGTCAATTTACTTAATTTTTTATTTTAAAAAATCTCATTTTTTATGTTTACCCATAAAAAAAACACCTTCAAAGTTTTTTCTAAATAAATTTTAACACATTTTGTCTTTTTTTATTTATTGTGAACTTTAAAAGGCATTATAATCAACTTTTCTTTTTTATATTAAATAAACAAGTATACTAGCAACTACACTTCCAATAATTAATAATAACATTACCCAGACAACAATTTTTTGTGCTTTTTTATTCATTTTAAAAATCCCTTCTTTCTGATTACTAATAATTTATCATATTTATTGAAAATTATCAATATAATTAAGTGGTGATAAAATATGTGGACAAGCAATGGAAAAAAGTTTTATTTATTTTTAGGAATCATTTTTATTATAGGCTTAATTGTAGGAGTAATATTTTTGCTATATTTGAATGAAGCAAGTAAAGATATAATATTTTTGAATATAAATGAGTGGATTCAAAGTTTAGAAAATGCTCACATAAATAATATTATTTCACATTTAATTTTGTTATCTAGCTTATTTATCATGAGCTTATTTATTGTAGGATTACCGTTAATATTATTTTTTATTTTTTATAATGGTTTTAGTGTTGGTTTTATTATTACTTCACTAATAAATATTTTTGGAATAAAAGGGTTTCTTTATGGAATTATATATGTCATAATTACTAAAGGAGTATATTTGTTTTTCTCGAGCATATTTGTCATAGCTTTGATAAAAATAATAATATTATTAGTTTGTAAATTAATTAAAGGAATAAGAATTAACAAAGAACAATTAACTCTATTAATTAAGCGAATACTCATTTGTATTGCAATTATATTAATTTATGATATTGTTTTATATTTTTGGGGGGCTCAATTAATAAATATCTTTAATTTTTTATTAAATTAATGTATACTATATACGTGATTATTATGGAAAAAGTTATAGTTGGTGTAAGTGGAGGAGTAGATTCTGCTGTTGCTCTTTTACTTTTAAAAAATCAAGGATATGAAGTTGAGGGACTATTTATGAGAAATTGGGATAGTAATATCAACAACGATATTCTAGGTAATCCTAATGATTTAAATGATATATGTCCCCAAGAAAAAGATTATAATGATGCTTTAGCTTTATGTCAAAAACTTAATGTAAAATTACATAGAGTAGATTTTATCAAAGAGTATTGGGATTATGTGTTTACATACTTTTTAGATGAATTGCAAAAAGGTAGGACACCAAATCCCGATTTACTATGTAATAAATTTATAAAATTTGATTTATTTATTAAAGAAGCAAAAAAGCTGGGAGCTGATTATGTTGCAACAGGGCATTATGCCAGAATTAAAAATGGCAAGTTATTAAGAGCAATTGATTTAAATAAAGATCAGACTTATTTTTTAGCTGATGTTCCACCACGTAATTTTCAAAATGTTTTATTCCCTATTGGGGATTATACTAAAGAAGAAATTAGAAAAATAGCATCAGAAAATAATTTAAATGTTGCTAAAAAAAAGGATTCGACTGGCATTTGCTTTATTGGAGAAAGGAACTATCAAAAATTTGTTTCAAATTATTTAAAACCAAATCCCGGTGATATTATAAATGTTGAAACAAAGAAGATAATAGGAAGACATACAGGATTAATGAATTATACTATAGGACAAAGAAAAAATGTTGGTATTAGTGGTTATGCAAAAAGACATTATGTTTGTGGCAAAGATGTAAAAAATAATTTATTATATGTGGCCTTTGGTGAAGATAATAAGTATTTACTATCAGACTCCTGTATAATAGAAAATGTTAATTTTATTTCTGGAGAACGGCCAACTTTTTGTACTGCTAAATTTAGATATCGAGACCAAGATCATCCAGTTGAACTAAATTATTTAGAAGATGGAAATATTTTGGTTAAATATCCTGGCAAAGCTAAGGCTGTTACTCCAGGGCAAGCTTGTGTCTTATATTTAGGTGAAGAGTGTTTGGGATGTGGCTTTATAAAAGAAGTATTACTAGAAAATACTAATTTGTGGTATTTACAAAGCTAGACTTGATTTTAAGTGTTAAGTTATGTATAATAAAAATGTAAATAATAAAGAAGGTAGTGAGGTTATGGATAGATTAAATGAATTATTACAAGAATTGGGGTTAACAAAAGTAAAACTCGCTAAATATTTGGGAGTATCACGACAAATGGTTTATAATTATCTAGTTTTGGATAGTTTAGATAAATGGCCCAAAGAAAAAAAAGTTTTGTTACTTCAATTATTGGATATAAAGGACGGTAGTGATAAATCAATAAATAGTATAGTTGTCAATACTCAATATTTAATGGAAGTAGAAAAAAGATTAAATGCTGCTATTAAAACTAACAATAGTATGGAATCTTGTGTTGATTTTAGTAATTTAACAAAGGATAAAAGAACTTTGTTAAATGATTTCATATTTTTATTAAAAGAAAAATTAGAAGATGGAGTAAATGGCGGAGCAACAGCAATAAGATATATGTTTTATTTACTGCAATCGATGGATAATATTCCTGAAATTAAATATTTTTTAGGTTATATGGCTAAATCTAATGGTTTTATAAAACCAGAAGAATATGCATTTAATGATGAGAGACAATTTATTTTTGAAAGTATTTTATATACCGCTTTAACATTATATAGTAGTGGAGGAGCTAGTAAAAGTAGAGTAGCAGAACACCATCAAAAATTTATTCAAGAAATCGAACAAAAAAAAGAAGAAAAATTAAGCCGAACTCAAGAACTTACTACTGTAAGAATTCAAGCCTTAAGGGAATTAGGATATAGTTCAATTAACAATAGTAATGCAGCAGAAGTATTTGAAAAAATAGCTGAAATTGAATCAAGGAAAGTATAAGGTTTTAATGTATGAAAAAAATAATTAAGAAGAAAAATAATGATGGCCAAAATGCTATTGTATTTGGTATTATAATTATATTTTTAGTTGTTATGGCAATTTTATTATTTGTAATAAAAAATAATTCTTTAGATACAGATAGTGACTTGATAAATGAACTTTATAGTTATGTTGGTGGAAGTAATTTAGAAGTATGTAATGGATTAGCAAATTACAGCGAAGATGCAATTGACTATGATGATGTTGATAATTCTATGCGAATTTGTAATTCTTATAATCTTTTAGATAATAGTATTGTTAAAGAAGATGTAATCTTAGATAAAAATTCAGATAGTAATACATGTAATTTAAATGAAACGATTAAATTTGCTACTGATAATTACGAAGATGATATATGTACTATAACTAAAATTTCTAGTGATGACATTAATAATCAATATAAGAAAATGTACGGCAAAGATATAGAAAATTATGAATCTTTTCAATATGATCCGACAAATGCTTGTTATTATGATAATGGTTATTATTATTGTGGTTTATCAGAAAGTTATACATATACTATAGGAAGTGAACCTCATACATATAGATCAATTAAAAAAGCTGAAGAAAAAAATGATGAAATAATTATATATGATTATTTCCTAAGAATTGAAAACGATGAATGCTATATATCATATAATGGCAGTACAAAAAATGAAAAATGTACAAAACATTATGATAATGGTAAAGAAATAAGTTATAATTTTTTAAAAAATTATGGTACATTATTTAAACATACTTTTCAAAAAAATGGAGATGATTACTATTGGGTAAAAAGTGAACCCATAACTTAACAAACATTTTTGTTTGTTTTTTAAATTGTACTGACTTTTTGTCGAATTAATGATACAATAATAATATAATTTAGAAAGTAGGTAGGTTTATGAATGATGAAAAAAAATTAAATGGTTATGAAAAACAAACTGTTGTTAATTCGAGCACATCTGAAAATAACGATTTTGTAGAGCCAAAGAAGGGAAGTAAAATATTATTAATAGTTTTGCTTATAGTATTTTCTTTGTTTATAGCAGGTCTTATAATTGGAATGCTTATTATTAAATTTTATTTTACAGCAGACAGATTTTTAGACAATCAAGTTAAAAATGTAAACACTTATATTGATGAATTATTTGGTGAATCTAGCATTGATATGACATCATTTAATTATTTAGAAAATGATGTTAAGCTTAAGGGAAATGTTTTATTTATGTCAAACATGGCTGAATATCAAGCAATAAATAATGTAAGTATTGATTTTGAAACATATATGTCATTAAAAAATCATTTATTATCTTTAGATTTGAACTTAAAAAATGCCGATACAAATACGTTTAGTGGCTTAATTTATATAGATAACAATATTGGACATATAGATTCACCAAATATTTACTCAAGCCCATTATATATTAAGTCGGATGATTTAGAAAATTATTTTAATAGCCTAAATGAAAATGAATTATTCAATATTTTTACAAATGTAAATAATATAAAGCAACTATTTGTTCGATATCTTCAATATTTTGCAGAAGCTTTAAAAGAAGCTGATATGAAAACAGAAGGTTTTGGCTTAGAAATTACTTATATTTATGACATTAATGATAGTAACAAGAAAGCTATAGCTAATAAGTTTAATGAGTTAATAAGTAATGATGTTTTGTATAAAGAAATATTTAATTATATTGATGATAATTCATGGGAAATAAATGCTGATGATTTATCTAATATGCAGATTGTTATAAATGCTTCAATAATTGATGAAAAAATAAAAAGTTTTACAATTATAGGAGATGACTATACACTTGTTGGTGAAAAAGTAAATGATAATAAATTTATGATTACAGATGATGCTGGAGACTATTTAGAAATTGAAATGTATGAAAATGAATATGTTTTTAATCTGGTTATTGATGATAAAAATGAATTACATGCAAATATAAAAAATGAAAATAATTCTGTTATCATTGAATCAATTTTAGAAGATACTAAAATTAATTTAGAAATAACAAATGATGGGCATATAGAATTATTATATAGCTATGATGATATTAGTATAAGTTTTTCTGGTAATAACGTTTTAACCAATGCTAATACTATTGATTATGATGGTGAAATAGAAATAAATTATAGTGGTAGTACAATTGGTTTGAAATATGATTGCTCATTAGAAACCGGCAAAAATATTATGCCTATCAGAACATTTGAAAATGAAGTTGATATAAATACTTTGCCTGAAGAAGAACTTTATGTAATATTAAGTAATTTACAAAATTTAATGAATAATTTACCAATTGATTCTTTGGTTACTAACTATTGATTTAATCAATAGTTTTTTTAAAAAATACTAGTAATGATTAATGTTTTTTGATAAAATTAAGGTGTGATAGTATCTTTTCTTTGACACCAAAAATGAGCAAAGCCAGGTAGATACTGGGATTGCTCATTTTTCAAATGTTGTACAATT
>CALVUS010000049.1 GCA_944363665.1 uncultured Bacilli bacterium
TGTAAATAGATTATAATCTAAATAGGTGAACAAAAATAGTAGGGTGGCGACCATCCAAAGTTGGTCTATGGAGAGTCCAAAGGACTCTATGAAGTAGAAATGCCTTGTAGTGATGCAAGGATAGTCAAACTTGTTTGGCTTTTGTTTTCAAATAATTGTAAAAAAAATATTTACATTTTGGTTATATTTTGGTAAGATTTAAATATAAGAATAAAGAGGTGTTTATTGTGGACTTTATATATGAGTTATATCAAAATGATAATTTTGTTATATATTTAACAATAGCTTTAGTAATTTTAATTATTTTATTTGTAGTGGTTCTATTTTTAGGAAAAAGAGATAAAAAATTAGAAGAAACAAGAAAATTGCAAAAAATAGAACTTAATGGATTTAAAGAAGAAAAAAAAGATAATGTCAAACTAGAAGTGCCTGTAAATGAAAAAGTTGAAGAATTACCTAAAGTGGAAGAAAAGTCAATTGTAGAACCTACTATGGATACTGCAAATGAATCTGATGTCGTAATGATGGAAGATAAAAATACTGATGATATAAATGTAGTGACTTTTGAACCAGAAAAAACAATTGTAAATGAAGAAGTTAAAGAAGAAACTATAGATGATTTAAATTTAGAAAAAGATTTAAATGATTTAGAATCAATTAGAAAAGAGTTCGATAGTATTGAACTCCCTGAAATAAAAAAAGAAGATCCTAAAATAGAGGTTAAAAAGGAAAATAAATATAAAGCAGGACCACAAATATTTAGTTCGGTATTTGTTAATAAGGAAAAGGAACCTGAAAATAGTATAGTTGAAGAAACAAAAACTGAAATAAAACCAGAAATAAAAATAGAAGATAATAAAAAACGAGATATTCCAAAAGTAAATTTATTTTCCATAGAAGACGATGAAGAAGAAATAGAATTACCTAGTTTAAAAGAAGAAACTAAAGAAGAAAAAACAGTTATTTTTAATGATATTGAAGGCGAAACCTATAAGGTAAATAAGTAGAAAAAAACAGGTAAATGTTGATTTTATCTGTTTTTTCTTGTTATAATGGTTTAGGTGAATAAAAAATGGCAAAATACGATGAAACATCAATAAAAATTTTAGAAGGTTTAGAAGCGGTTCGTAAAAGACCTGGTATGTATATTGGTTCAACGGATAAAAGAGGTTTACATCATTTGGTTTGGGAAATTGTTGATAATTCAATTGATGAAGTAATAAATGGATATGGTAATTATATAAAAGTAATAATAAATAAAGATGGCAGTATAACTGTTGCTGATAATGGTCGTGGTGTGCCAATTGGCATGCATGAATCTGGTAAAAGTACACCAGAAGTTATTTATACTATTTTGCATGCTGGTGGTAAATTTAGTGAATCGGGATATAAAGTTAGTGGTGGATTGCACGGTGTTGGGGCATCAGTTGTTAATGCTTTAAGTAAAGAAATGCAAGTAGTGATTTACCGAGATGGACTTATTTCAATGATTGAATTCGAAAATGGTGGTAAAGTTAAAACCCCATTAAAAACAGTGGGTAAAAGTAATAAGACAGGAACAATAGTTAAATTTTTACCTGATCCCGAAATATTTAAAAATTGTCAGTTTTCTTATACTACTATTTATGAAAGAATGCAAGAAAGTGCTTTTTTATTAAGTGGACTTACGATTGAAGTGATTGATGAGGAAGATAAAAAACAAGCAAAATTTCATTATGAAAATGGTCTTATAAGTTTTGTTGAATATATGAACGAAGGTAAAAATACTTTGCATAAAGCAATTAATTTTAATAATAGTAAAAGTAAAATTGAAGTAAGTATAGCAATGCAATATACGGATACTTACAATGAAAATATTTTGTCATTTGTTAATAATGTAAAGACTATTGATGGCGGTACTCATGAAGTAGGTTTTAAAACTGGTATTACTAAAGCATTTAATGATTATGCTAAAAATAATAATGTTTTTAAAGCAAAAGAAGGAACTTTAGATGGTGCAGATGTAAGGGAAGGTTTATCTGCTGTAATCAGTCTTAAGATTCCTGAAGAATTACTACAATTTGAAGGTCAAACAAAAGGGAAACTAGGAACACCTGAGGCAAGAAGTGTAACAGAAAGTATTACTTATGAATCTTTAAAATTTTATTTAGAAGAAAATAAAGAAGTAGCTATGTCCATTTTAGAAAAAGCGATGAAAAGCAAAGTAGCACGAGAAGCTGCTCGTAAAGCACGGGAAGAAGCTAGAAATGGTAAATCTAAGAACAAACAAGAACGAAATTTGTCTAGCAAATTAGCTCCAGCTCAAAGTAAAAACTCTAAGACTAATGAATTATTTTTAGTTGAAGGTGATTCGGCAGGTGGCTCAGCTAAGGGAGGGCGAGATAGAAAATTTCAAGCTATCTTACCACTTCGAGGAAAAGTTATTAATAGTGAGAAAACTAATATTGAAGAACTATTAAAAAATGAAGAAATAAACACTTTAATTTATACAATTGGCGCCGGTGTAGGATCGGATTTTGAAGTAGAAGATTCCAATTATGATAAAGTTATAATTATGACTGATGCTGATGTCGATGGAGCACATATCCAAATTTTGCTTTTAACATTCTTTTATCGGTATATGAGACCTTTAATTGAAGCTGGTAAGCTTTATATAGCTATGCCACCTTTATATAAATTAGAAAGTGGAAAGAAAAAGTATTATGTTTATACGGACGAAGAATTACAAGAAATTAAAGATAGTATTAATGGTAAATATTCTATTCAAAGATATAAAGGTTTAGGAGAAATGAATCCTGACCAATTATGGGATACGACAATGAATCCTGATACGAGAAGTTTAATTAGAGTAAATATTAATGATGCGGCATTAGCTGAAAAAAGAGTTAATGTTTTAATGGGAGATAAAGTTGAGCCAAGAAAAGAATGGATAAATGAAAATGTCGTATTTACTATGGAAGATAATTATCGAGCAGTTTAAAGGTTTGACAAATAAGAAATTGCCATATATAATATAGAATAAATTTATTGAAGGGGGAAAAAGATATGTTAACTTTCAGAGAATTTATTGAATCATATAAAAATGCTTTAGATAAGTTAGAAAATAATACAATAGAATTTGGAAGATGGGTATATTTAATAGAATATTTTATCCATATTAAATTTATGATGACAGATACAGAAATTAGTGAATCTGCAAAGAAATTATTAAATGTATTAGTAGATGTTAAAAATGTTAAAGAGCAAAGACTATATGAAGAGAATCGTAATTTATTAGCTACATATATTGAATCTAAACAAAAATTTCCTAGATAAAAAGATTATTAGTGAAAAATACTAATAATCTTTATTTATTATTACAAATATTTTTGGCTACTTGATTAATTGGCCCTGCCCCAATTGTAATAATTAAATCTTTATTATGAGTGTATTCCTTTAAATATTCAGCTATTTTTTCAAATGAATCTAAATAAATAACTTTTTTATTTTGCTTTTTTATTTTGTCTACTAACATATTTTCATTTATATTAAAAGTATTAATTTCTCGAGCAGCATAAATTGGTGCAATAATTATATTGTCAAATTTAGATAAAACATCAGCAAAAGCATCTAAATGTTCTTTTGTTCTTGAAAATGTGTGGGCTTGAAATACGGCCCAATCTTGGTTGTGTTTAATACTTTTTACAGATTCTAAAGCAGTTTTTATTTCTGTAGGATGATGAGCATAATCATCATATATATAGCAGCCATTATAAGTACCAATATATTCAAATCTTCTCCCAACACCTCTATATTTTTCTAATCCTGTTTTAATAATCATATTATCGTTTATATAATTTTTGCATAAAGCAAAAGCTGCCAAAGCATTATATATATTATGCATTCCATTTATATTTAAAGCTATATTAATAACAAATTCATTATGATAGTATATGTCAAATGTTGGATGCCCTAATTCATTAATAATAATATTTTTAGCCATATAGTCAGCTTCATTATTAATACTATAAGTTATAATTTTACCAGTATATCCATTTTCGACATTGTGAGAATTATCATCGTCATTATTTTTTACCAATAATCCATTATGAGGTAATAGGTTGACATATTTATTAAACGATTTTTTGATGTTTTCTAGATTTTTAAAATAATCAAGGTGATCATTATCTATATTTGTTATTATAATATTTGTTGGATGAAAATTTAAAAAACTATCTACATATTCACAAGCTTCCATTATTAAATAATCTTTTTTGCCTATTTTTATATTGCCATTAATTTGTGATAACATTGCTCCAATTTGAATGGTTGGATCAAGATTAGCTTCTAAAAAAATTACGGAAACCATTCCAGTAGTGGTACTTTTTCCATGTGTTCCTGAAATACAAAGACAATTTTTATATTGTTTAGATAATTCACCTAAAAATTCAGCTCTTTCATGCATTTCTTTATGTAATTTTTTGGCTTCAACTCTTTCAGGATCATTTTCGTTTATTGCTGCTGTATATACAATTATATCGGCATCTTTAATCATTTCTGGATGATGTCCATATTTTACTATTATACCATCATTAATCAATTTTTTTGTAATATCAGTTTCATAAATATCACTACCTGTTACTATAGCATTTAATGATTTTAAAATATAAGCTATTCCACTCATACTTACACCACCAATACCAATTAAGTGGATTCTTTTTTTATCAAACATAAAATTCATCTCCTCGCTTACTAAAATATATTATAATCTTTATAAAACTAATCTGCAATATTTATTATAAAATTATAAAAAAAATAATCAAAAAATGTGTAAAAATATTGATATGTAAAATTTGCAAAAAACAAAAAACTTAAAAAGTAAAAAAATGTAAAAGAAACAAAAAAATAAAAAAACATTAAAAAAATGGCTAAAAATAAGCAAAAAAGACATTTTTTTGAACAAAAAGTTTTTTA
Organism: uncultured Bacilli bacterium; assembly: GCA_944363665.1. Lineage (GTDB taxonomy): Bacteria > Bacillota_I > Bacilli_A > RF39 > UBA660 > Onthocola_B. Next base: position 4,954 of record CALVUS010000049.1, read on the forward strand.
AAAAAAACAGTAAAAATCGCAAAAAATAAAAAAAGACAAATTTTTATTTTTAATTTTTTAGTAGACTTTTATAATCTTCCATGTTATATTGAGAATGTAAGGAAGGTAGGGTGCAGTAAATGCCAAATATAGAGGACGAATTATTAGAAACAATTAAAGTTGTTAAACGTAACGGATCAAAAGTAGATTTTAATGGTACAAAGATTGCTATGGCAATTAAAAAAGGATTTGATAGCATTAAAGTAACTGATGAAGAAGGGGAAGAAAGTTTTAAATATGGTACTAGTGATATACAAAAAGTATATAAAGATGTAATTAATAGAATCGAAAAAGATTATAAAGAAAAAGATAAAATTAAAATTGAAGAAATACAAGATATTATTGAGGATATTTTAATAAAAGATAAATATGAAGATGTGTACAATTCTTTTTCTGAATATCGAGAAAAAAGAGCACAATCTAGAGCTGCTTTTACTGAAAATAAAAGAAGTCATAAATTTTTAAAAACACTTGAAGGTTTAGCTTTAAAAACTGCTGCTGAAGATGATGCTAAAAGAGAAAATGGTAATATTGATGGAAATTCAGCTATGGGAACAATGTTACAATTTGGATCTAATGTATCAAAAGAGTTTGCTAAAACTTATTTAATGAAGAAAAAATTTGCCGATGCTCATGATGAAGGTTATATACATATTCACGATATGGACTTTCTAGCAATGGGAACGACAACCTGTATGCAAATAGATTTGGATAAATTATTTAAAAATGGCTTTTCAACAGGACATGGTCATTTAAGAGAGCCAAATGATATAATGAGCTATTCAGCTTTAGCAGCAATAGCTATTCAATCAAATCAAAATGATCAACATGGTGGTCAAAGTATTCCTGCATTTGATTATTATTTAGCACCAGGAATATTAAAAACTTTCAAAAAACTTTTAAAATCAATAATAAAAGATTATATTGATTTAGAAGATATTAATGATTTTATAAATGTTAATACATTGGAAAAAGAAATAAATAAGATTAATACTATTGATATTGGAGTTACATATTTTGAAAAATTTTACAAAGACTCTGAACTTGTAAAAAGAATGTTTGAAATGTCTATAAAAAAAGCTTTAGAAAAGACTGATAAGAGAACATATCAAGCGATGGAAGCTTTTGTTCATAATTTAAATACAATGCATTCTAGAGCTGGTGCTCAAGTTCCCTTTTCATCAATAAATTTTGGAACAGATACATCAAGTGAAGGAAGAATGGTTACTAAAAACTATATGTTGGCAGCGGAAGCGGGATTAGGACATGGTGAAACTCCTATATTTCCAATATCCATTTTTAAGGTAAAAGAAGGAGTTAATTATAATCCAGAAGATCCTAACTATGATTTATTTAAATTAAGTATGCGGGTATCTGCGAAAAGATTGTTTCCAAACTGGTCTTTCTTAGATTCTTCTTTTAATAAACCATATTATAAAGAGGGAGATTTTAAAACTGAAGTTGGTTATATGGGATGCCGTACTCGAGTTTTAGGCAATGTAGTAGATCCTGATAAGCAAGTTACTCCAGGCAGAGGAAATTTATCGTTTACTTCCATTAATTTGCCACGAATTGGAATTAAACATGGGATAGTTGGTCCTGATGCTTTAGAAAAATGTGATATGAAAGGCTTTTATGAAGAATTAGATGAAGTAATCGATTTAGTAAAAGATCAATTATTAGAACGTTATGAAATTCAATGCAATAAAAGAGTATATAATTTTCCATTCTTAATGGGACAAGGTGTTTGGATGGACAGTGAACGATTAAAACCAACTGATAAGGTAAAAAAAGTATTGAAACATGGAACATTATCGATTGGCTTTATTGGTCTTGCTGAGTGTTTGAAAGCATTAATTGGTAAACATCATGGAGAATCTGAAGAAGCTCAAAAATTGGGTATAGAAATTATTTCTCATATTCGTAAACGATGTGATGAATTTTCTGAAAAATATAATTTAAACTTTACTTGCTTAGCAACTCCTGCTGAAGGATTAAGCGGTAGATTTGTAAATATTGATAAAGCAATTTATGGAAAAATATCTGGTGTAACAGATAGAGCTTATTATACAAATTCTTTCCATGTTCCAGTATATTATAATATTTCAATTGCTAAAAAGTTGGAACTTGAAGGTGCTTATCATAAATATACTAATGCTGGTCATATAAGTTATATTGAACTTGATGGTGATCCATCAGATAATTTAGAAGCATTTGAAAGTATTGTTAGAATTATGAAAGAATGTGATATTGGTTATGGTGCAATTAACCATCCAGTAGATAGAGATCCAGTTTGTGGATATGTTGGTATAATTAAAGATGTTTGTCCAAGATGTGGGCGACATACAGGAGAAGCTGTTAGTGCAGATTTACTTAAACAATTAGAAGGAAAGAATTAGAAGGAGGAATAGAAAATGAAAGATGTAAAAAATGAAAATCAAGTATCAAAAAAAATGGTGGGAGAAGATGTTGAATTCGAAAGAATTAGAAGAATAACTGGCTACTTAGTTGGAACAGTTGACAGATTCAATAATGGTAAAAAAGCAGAAGAACATGATCGTGTAAAACATACTTTTGATACTTGTTCTTGTACAAGATGATAAAATTTCAACCGCAAGGTTGATTTTTTTTTTTTTTTTTTTTTTTTTTTTTTTTTTTTTTTGTTTTTTTTTTTTTATATATTTTTTTTTTTTGTTTTATTATATTAATATTTTT
>CALVUS010000050.1 GCA_944363665.1 uncultured Bacilli bacterium
TTTTTCTTATTTTGCAAGCGGACATTTTGTTTTAAAAACAAAGTTAAAAAAGCGGACATTTTGTTTAAAAAGTCACATAGTTTCTAATTTTTTATTGACGAATGCATATTTTTAAGATAAACTAAATTTTATCAAGAGGGATGATTATGGATAAGGAAAGCATTGAAAAATTAATAGATGATTTATTAAATAAAGGAACTGTTAAAAAAACTGGACTAGAAGTACTAGATTATTATTCCAAATTTAAACCAGATGATGATTCTAAATATTTAATAGAAGACATTTTTAATTTATATCAAAATTATTTAGAATCACTAACCATACTTGCAGAGCATAAAGAAATATTTTTAAAAACATTGAAACAAGAAGAAATTAAAAGAAATCAAGCTTTAGAAGATGTTAGTCCTTTCTTAATTCAAATGTTTATGAACACTAAACACAAATCTGCAACAAATTTAACAATCCAATTAATGAATAATAATAAAATATTTACCATTGATGATTTAATATTAATCCATAAAACTATATTAAATGGATTGTGTTTATCACTAGATAATTCCCTTAATCACTTACGAAGTGCTAATACTACCTTTGTTGGGAGATTTAAAACTGAAAATGGAAACATTAAATTAATTGATGATATATCATATATCCCAATAGATTACAAAGAAATTAATGAAGCATTAAATAGAATCTTAATTTTAATAAATCGGAAAGATTTTGAAAACATTGAAAGCTTATTTATAAATCCTATTTTTATCCATGGCTTTATTGCAGCACTACAGTGCTTTAAAGATGGTAATTCCAGATTAGCAAGAATATTATTTCATTCTAAGCTTTGGGAATTAACAAATACTTTAACAAATGCTAAATTAGAAAGTCCTGCAGTTTTTATATCAGAAGCTATTTTGCATTATAATAAGCGAGAAATATATCGTAATTTAATAAAAGAATTAGCTATTTTACCAAATGATAAAACATTTAATCAATGGTTACAGTTTAATCTAATGCTAATTGAAAAGCAAATATATTTAAATCAAGATAAACTCCATGAATGTATGAGAATACTAAAAAGATCCTAAAAACGGATCTTTTTACTTATTAAAAATTAGATACTTTTGAATAATGTAACTAAATATAAATATTACTAAATCAACAACAATTTTTATAATTGTAGAATATATTGGAATTATTTTAGATAAAATATTTACTAAAAATGCTGATATAGTGATATTGATTAATACTAAAACAAAGTACTCAAATAAAGTTTTAATATTTTTTTTAGACTTAAAAACTTTATATTTATTCATTAAATAATTAAATAAAGATGAAATAAATCGTGCCAAAAAGGAAGCCAATATAATGGCATTAGTTAAATGTTTTTCCAATATGAATAAAAACACACTATAAAAAATAATATCTATTACAAATGATAAAATAGCAATAAAAGTATAATCTAAAGAAGTTTTATATTTACTATATAATTTTTTCATTTTACTACATTTCTAAAGTAATAGTTACAGGCCCATCATTTTGAATATAAACTTGCATATCAGCTCCAAAAACTCCAGGTAATGTTCTAACATATTTGTTTAATTCTTCATTAAATTTTTCATATAATTTTATGGCTTCTTTACCATTTAAAGCTTTTATATATGATGGACGATTGCCCTTTTTGGCATCACCGTACAAAGTAAATTGCGAAACAGATAAAATTTCTCCTCCAACATCTAAAATTGATTTATTCATCACTCCTAATTCATCATCGAATATTCTTAAATTAGCAATTTTTTTAGCCATTGAGCAGATTTCTTTTTCACTATCTTGATGAGTAAAACCAACTAATAAGACTAACCCTACATTAATTTCACTTATTACTTTTTCATCTACTTCCACTTTCCCATATTTACATCTTTGTACTATTACTCGCATTCTTTCTCCAATCTATCTATAATATTTTTTATTTCTAACCAATTATTCGCTCTAATAATCCCTAACTGTTTTAAATAACTGTCAGACAAATTTTTATTATGAAAAGCTGTAAATAAAATTTTTATATGAGCATTTTTTAAATTATCTAATTTATCATCTATTTTAATATCGCAATTAAGTAGTCCTTTATTATTTATAAATATAAAATTATGGGGATCAATAAATGGCAGATTTTTAACTAAATAATTGTGCTTATATAATGCAATTTTGCCACTTTCTTTTGGTATTTCATTATATATATAAGCTGTTGCTATATATACTTCATATTTTCCATTAAGATATTTTAATACCTTAACTGCATTATCTATTAATTTAGAATAATCATACAAATTATTATTTATAAAATATTTAAAGAATTTTTTACGATCAGGAATAAAATCATACATGTAAAAATCATTTGTATCTTCTTTGTGATGATTTGTATTAAAGTATTTATTAATTAAATATAAATAGCCTCCCTCAGTGATAACATCGTCCATATCAACCATTATCGTTTTCATCTACAGATTATCACTTACTTTCACAACATTATTCATCTTAAAAATTGCATTTTTAATTTTTTCTAATTCATCTTTATCTTTAATTCTAATATTGAGTTCATAAATCAAATTAGCATCTTTTTCTAAAGTTTTACAAGATCTTACTAAGGAATCTTTTTTACCAATTTCTGTAATTACTTCCGCTAATATATCTTTATTATCTTTAGTAGTTACATATATATTTGTATAATAATAATTACTACTATTATTATTCCATTCAACTTCAATTATTCTATCACTATCTTGAGGAACATTTGAACAATTTTTTTTGTGAATGCTAATACCTTGTCCTTTTGTAATATACCCAACTATTGCATCTCCTTTGACAGGCATACAACATTTAGCTATATTAACCATTATATTTCCAGTGCCTTCAACCAATATGTCGCTTTTATAGTTAATTTTAGGCATTTCTCTTTTTCTTTCAAATAATAAATCATCTACTTGGTGTTTATCATTTTGAGTTAAGTTAATAATATATCCAGCTGTATATCTAAGTGAACCAATTCCAAAATAAATATCATCCATATCTTTTACTTTTAAATCTTTAAGCAGTTTTTCAATATTGCTACTATTTAAAGTTTCATTAATTGCTAATTTTCTTTTTCTTAACTCTTTTTCTAATATATCTTTACCTTTAGCAATGTACTCTTCTTTATCTTTTTTACTAAAATAAGCTTTAATTTTATTTTTAGCTTGATTAGTCTTAGCAATATTAATCCAATCTTTATTTGGTTTAGCATTGCTATTAGTCTTAATATTTACAACATCGTCATTTTGTAACTCATAAGATAATGGAACTATTTGGTCATTGACTATTGCTCCTACAGTTGTATCGCCAACTTTAGAGTGAATTCGGTATGCAAAATCAATAGGTGTTGAACCAACTGGAAGCTCAATAACATCTCCTTTAGGAGTATAGGTATATATAGATTCTGAAAAAATATTGGTATTTACAGCATTTTCAAAATCAACATCCGATTCAGTAGTACTTGATTCAATAACATTACGAAACATTTCTAATTTTTGTTCCATTATATTTTGAATCTTTTTGCCTTTTTCTTTATATGACCAGTGACTAGCAACTCCTTTTTCAGCAATTTCATCCATTTCATAAGTTCTCACTTGAACTTCAAAGACTTTACCTTCAACTCCAAAAACAGTTGTATGTAAAGATTGATACATATTTTCTTTAGGACTAGCTATATAATCTTTAAATCTCTTTGGCATTGGTCTAAATCTTGAATGAATTAAACCAATTACTTGATAACATTCTGATTCAGTATTTACAAATACTCTTAAAGCTAATATGTCATATATATTATCCCATTTTTTTCCATTACTTAATTTATTATAAATACTATAGACACTTTTAACTCTGCCCTTTATTTCAAACGTTATTCCTGCATCTGTAAGTATTTCAATAATGCTTTCTTTCATTTCTTCTAAATAATCATTTAATTCAGCTACCGTATTATTTAACTTTTCTAATATATCATTATAAACGTCTGGTTTCAAATAATACAATGACAAATTTTCTAATTCACTTTTAATAGAATTAATACCAAGTCGGTGAGCAATTGGGACTAAAACAGTCATAGTTTCATTAGCTTTTTCTTTTTGCTTAGATGGATTAATTGCCCAATTAGTTCGCATATTATGGAGTCTATCGGCAAGTTTAATATATAAAACACGAACATCTTCAGCAAGACCAACTAATATCTTTCTTAAATAAATAATGGATGATTCATTGTTATCAGGCAATTCTAATTTATTAATTTTGGATACTGATGCAACAATCTTAGCTACTTCGTCCCCGAATTTATCAGCAAGCTCTTCATAAGTTGTATTACCATTATTAATTACTTCATGAAGTAGTGCTGCTATTAAGGTCGTATCATCGACATTTAAATCAAGTAAAATATTGGTAACTTCTAAAGGATGAGTAATAAAATCATCCCCACTTAATCTTTTCATTCCTTCATGTTCTTTTAAAGCATATTCATAAGCCTTTTTAATTTCTTCATAGCTTTCTCTTTTTTTTAATCTATCTTCCAAACTAGCAAAAGTTATTGAATCTTTCATTGAATCACCCCATGTTATTTTTTATATTTACCACATATATTTATTATATAACAAAATATAATTTAATTAAAGGAGAAATATGTCCAGAATAGAAAATGCTTTTTTAAAATCAACGATCATATTAATATTTAGTGGTTTTTTTACTAAGATAATCGGTTTTATAATAAAAATAGTTTATACTAGAATAATCGGTCCATATGGTATTAGCTTATATACTATTGCTACACCAACTTACTCTTTACTTTTAACTATAGCAACATTAGCTATTCCTATTTCCATATCTAAGCTAGTAGCGGAAAATAAAGGTAGAAGCATTAGAATTTTGTCATCAGCTGCTTTTTTAATTCTCTTTATTAATTTTATATTAATAATAATATTATTATTATCAGCTAATTTTATTGCTATAAATCTTTTAAAAGAACCTAAAGCAGCACCAATATTAATTGCTATGGTTTTAACTTTGCCTTTTGTTTCCATTTCTAGTGTTTTAAAGGGCTATTTTGCTGGCAAGCAAAATATGTTACCTCATGCAACAAGTAATATAATTGAACAAATAATTCGGTTAATAATAATTTTAGTTATTTTACCAATACTTATGGAAAAAGGGGCAATGTATGCTATTATTGGTTTAGTACTTTTGACAATTATATCTGAAATTAGTAGTATCATCGTTTTCTTTTTCTTTTTGCCTAAACATATTAACTTACATACAAAAATACTTCCTAATAAAACTATCACGAAAGATATATTAGATATATCTTTACCATCAGTATCTAGTCGAATAGTTGGGAATATCGGATATTTTTTTGAACCAATAATTTTAACTAATTTATTATTAATTTCTGGATATTCTAATTCTTATATTTTAGCAGAATATGGTGCTTATAATGCATATAGTATATCTTTGCTTACTATGCCATCATTTTTTATCGCTGCTGTTGCCACATCATTACTTCCTGAGGTATCAAAATATTATGTCAATGGCAATTTAGTCATGGTAAAAAGGCGAATTAAACAAGGACTATTTTTTGCTTTTATAATTGGCATTTCTTTTTCGGCAATCATATATTTATTTCGTGATCCCTTATTATTTACTCTTTATAAAACAACAATCGGAAGCAAATATATTAAAATACTTGCTCCCGTATTCGTCTTATTTTATTTAGAAGGTGTTTTAACATCAGCATTACAAGCCATGGGTTATGCAAAAACAACAATGCAAATTTCTTTATATGGAGTAATATTAAAGCTTATTATATTGTCAATATTTTCACTATGCCATATTGGTATTTATAGTTTAGTCATTGCGGAAATAATAAATATTTTATTTGTAGTTTTTTTAAATGTTAAAGCTATTAAAAAGGTACTATTATAAACTTAGTCTAAATGGATTTTCTTTTGAACCATCCCCAGATATTAAGGCAATGTTAGATTCTAGATAAAAGACAGGTCTAGCGGCATAACCGTGGTCCGCATCGATGTCGTGCAAAAAGCCGTCGTTGTGCAGAAAGAACACGTCAAACGAGTCCGACGAATCCGGAGTAATTGTCCATTCAAATAATCCCATATACATCCAATTATTATTTGTATTTGTTGAATTATCATAATAAATTAATTCTGTTGTCCAATTTTCAGGACTTGCGGCATAACCATAATCACTGGGATACATTAAGCCTATTTCATCACGATATGTTGTTGGTCTAGTACTTGATTCAGCATTGTTTCTTTCTCCAATATATGATTCTTTTGCTGTTTGGAAGCCTGAATCTAAGTTTCCTAAATGCCATGTTGTCGTTGCAATCATATTTACCCAGTTACTATTTATATTATCCAAATAATTTATATAATTGATATTTAAATTTGTCTTATTTAATCTACTTGTCGTCCAATCATTTGATCCATTATCACTTACACTAGTATCATAATTCCACCTATATGCTGCTATGGTACTTGTATTCATATTTCCTTTATAATTACCAGTATTTTCTGAATATGTTCCTGCATAGTCTCTTCCATCGGTTCCTAACATCTGACTAGTTACATAATCATATTTTATTAATTTTATGTTATATGTTCCATCTTGATCATCATCAAATAATCCAATTATTCTATACAAATTATCATCAGGGCATGTTGCCGCATCTGATCCAAAGCACACATAGTTATTCGGATTAGTACCACTATATCTATAGGAGTTATCTCCAGCTTCTTCCGAGGCATTCGTATATGTTCCTGTTCCATCATGATAATATAGGTCATTTACTCCATCTTCGGTATAAACATTTGCTACTAAACAATCGGCTAAAGACATATTGTTACATATTTCTGATAAAGTAGGTTCATATATATCAAAATACACATAGCACTTATCAGAACTATTAGACTTCATTATTACTTTTTTAGCATCATCATCCCAGGAAAGTGTTCCACCATTTTCACATCTACTTAATGATTCATTAAAAATATAATCATCTTGTGGCCACTCACTTGCTGTAGTCTCTTCATAATTACCTGATTCTGCTTCTGTTTCCAGCATCATTGTTAACATGTTAGAATGAGTTTTTTGTTTTTCTATTTCCTTTACAAGATATTCTTTTTGATTTGCTACATTTAATATTACTAAACCAGTTATTATTGATAATATGGTTATTACTATTATTTTTTTGTTCATCACTACACCTCTATTTTTCCCCATACTATCAAAAAAAAAAAAAAAAAAAAAATCAATATTTTTTACTTAATTTTAATTTTTTTTTTTTTAAATTTTTAAATCTTT
>CALVUS010000051.1 GCA_944363665.1 uncultured Bacilli bacterium
AGGAATTGTAAGATGAAATTAGAAAATTTACCAAAAAGTAAGGAAACAAAAGTTTCTAAAAGAGTAGGACGTGGGCCAGGAAGTGGTATGGGTAAAACCGCTACCCGCGGAGAAAATGGTCAAAAATCAAGAAGTGGTGCATCAATTTCTCCTTGGTTTCAAGGTGGTCAAACTCCACTTCATAGAAGAATTCCAATTAGAGGATTTAACAATGCTAAATTTGCAACTAGATATGCGACAATTAATTTAGCAGATTTAGAAAAATTTTTTAATGATGGTGACGTAGTAACACCTGAAATACTTAAAGAAAGAAAAATTATTAAAAAGCAACTTAGTGGAGTTAAAGTATTGGGTGACGGTGAACTTACGAAAAAATTAACAGTTAAAGCTAATAGATTTTCTAGTAAAGCTGTAACAAAAATTGAAAATTCTGGTGGCAAAGCTGAGGTGATTTAGATGTTTCGGGGGTTTTCCCAACTTTTTAATAAAGATAATAAAGATTTAAGAAAAAGAATCTATTTTACCTTATTTTGTCTAGGTATATTTTGTCTAGGAAGTTCTATTACTATTCCTTGGGCAACAGAAATAATAGATGAATTAGGTTTTTTAGAAATATTTAACATAATGAGTGGGGGAGGTCTTCGAAATTTTGCCATATTTGGTATGGGAGTATCTCCTTATATTACTGCTTCCATTATTACTCAATTGCTGCAAATGGATATTATACCTTATTTTAAAGATTTAAAAGAACAAGGTTATGTTGGCAGACAAAAAATAAATAAGATTACTAGATATTTAGGAATAATAATTGCTTTTATTCAAGCTTACGTATTATGTGTGTTCTTTATGGATGGCAGTTCTATCTTTGAAATGCTTAAAACAACATTGGTTATGACTGCTGGAACAGCATTTTGCTTATGGATGGGTGATCAAATAACTAGAAAAGGAATTGGCAATGGGCAATCAATGCTTATTATGGCTGGTATAATTCTTAGCATGCCAAATATATTTATTGGTGCTTATGAAGGATTTGTTACGGCTGGAACTTATGCTACAGGATTGGGTATTTTGTTCTTCATTTTATTTATAATTTCTTATATACTAATTATAGTAGGAATTATATGGGTACAACTTGCTGAGAGAAGAATATCTATTCAATATGCAAATAGGTCTAGTAGTGCTTATGGCCATCAACAAAGCTTTTTGCCAATTAAAATTAATTCTGCAGGAGTTATACCTGTAATATTTGCATCAATTTTAACAACTATTCCATCAACAATTGTTGGTTTGATAGGTAATGAAAGTGCTATTAATTTTGTAAATAAATATATCGTTTACACAACACCAACAGGATTTTTATTATATATTATATTAATTTTCTTCTTTGGATATTTTTATACATTTATGGTAATGAATCCTGAAGAAATGAGTAAAAATTTAAATAAAAACGGTGGATATATTCCAGGAGTTCGTCCTGGTGATGATACAAAAGATTATATTGGAAATTCATTAGGTAAACTTACTTTTGCAGGCAGTATATTTTTGGTAATAATTGCAGGAATTCCAGTAGTATTTTCACTTTTATTCGATTTAAATTCATCTGTTAGTATTGGTGGTACAGGTATATTAATCGTTGTAGGTGTTGCTATTGAAACTTACAAACAAATGGAAAGTAGTTTAATAAGTCGAAGCTATAAGGCTCGAAGAAAGAGATTAAGATAAAATGCAAAATATAATATTTATAGCTCCTCCTGCTGCTGGCAAGGGAACTCAAAGTCATTTATTAAAAGAAATATATGGCTATGAACATATTTCTACAGGAGATATGCTAAGAGAAGCTGTTGCTTCTGAAAGTGCTTTAGGATTAGAAGTAAAAAATATTATGGATAAAGGAGATTTAGTAAGTGATGATTTAATGATCAATTTAATTAAAAACAAGCTTACTAATATTAAAGGAAAGCCATTTATTTTAGATGGTTTTCCTAGAACTCTTAATCAAGCATTGGCTTTAGATAAGCTTTTAAATGATTCTTTATACCAAGTAATTTATTTAAAACTGGATATAAACGAAGCTATTAAAAGAATTGAAGGAAGACTTACATGTAGTTGTGGTAAAACATATAATGTGTTTGATGATAAATTACAACCGAAACAAAACGGTATTTGTGATAAATGTGGTAGAAAGTTAGTTAAAAGAAATGATGACAATGTTGAATCTTTTAAAGTAAGATATGAGAATTTCTTGACAAATACTGAAAAATTGATAAAATATTATGATGATAAAAATAAATTACACATTATCGATGTTAATAGAAATGTTGATGATATATTTAAAGATATATCGAAGGTAGTGACTAATGATTAGTATAAAAAGCGAACGAGAAATAGAATTAATGCGAAAAGCTGGAAAATATAATCAACTAGCATTTAAAGAAGTTGAAAAGCACTTAAAACCAGGTGTTACAACTAAAAAATTAGATAAAGTCATTCATGATTTTATAGTACGTAATAATTGTGTTCCATCTACCTTAGGTTATGAAGGATTTCCAGCGAGTGTTTGTATTTCTGTAAATGATGAAGTAGTTCATGGAATTCCAGGCAAAAGAGTCATTAAAGATGGTGATATAGTTTCTATAGACTTAGTGCTTTCTTATAAAGGCTATCATGCTGATGCAACAAGGACTTATATTATTGGAAAGACTTCTGATGAAGTTCAAGATTTAGTAGAAAATACAAAAAAGGCCTTTTATGCTGGTGTGTCAGTGGTAAAAGAAGGTGCTAGAATTAGAGACATAAGCCGAGCTATTGAAAAATATGCTCATGATCATGGATTAAGTGTAGTAGAAGAATTAGTTGGACATGGAATTGGAACTTCTATGCATGAGGAGCCAGATGTGCCTAATTATGATGATAACAATATGACAAAATTAAAGGCAGGAATGACTATTGCTATTGAACCAATGCTTAATTTAGGAAGCAAAGAGATTTATTTATGTGACGATGATTGGACTGTTAAAACAATGGACGGGAAACCATCAGCACATTATGAAAATACTGTGTTAGTTACAAAAGGCGGATATGAAATATTAACAGGAGATTAAAATATGGGAAAAAAAGATAAAATTGAAGTTGAAGGAGTTGTAACTGAAGTTTTAAAGGGAAATATGTATTTAGTTACACTTGAAAATGGTCATACTGTGACAGCCTACGTTTCTGGTAAAATGCGTGTGCACTTGATACGTATTTTACTGGGTGATAAAGTTACAGTAGAATTGTCGCCATACGATTTAACACGTGGGATAATAACATGGAATAAAAGATAGGAGTGAAATAATGAAAGTTAGACCATCAGTAAAAAAGATTTGCAAAAAATGCAAAATCATTAGAAGAAAAGGAAAAGTTAGGGTAATTTGTGAAAATCCTAAACACAAACAAGTACAAGGATAAGGAGGATATTAATGGCAAGAATTAAAAATATTGAGTTACCAGGAGAAAAGCATACTTGTATAGGGCTTACTGCTATTTATGGTATTGGTAGAAATTTAGCTTTAACAATTTGTCAAAATACAAATGTTGAGCCTTCAAAAAAAATTAAAGACTTAACAGATGAAGAAGTTGCTAAATTACGTAAAGAAGTTGATAATTATTTAGTTGAAGGTGATCTTCGTCGTGAAGTTCAAATGAGTATTAAAAATAAAATGGAAATAAATAGCTATGAAGGAATTAGACATAAAAAAGGCTTACCTGTAAGAGGACAAAGAACAAGTAGAAATGCTAAAACTCGTAAGGGTAGAGGAAAAGTAGTAGCTAATAAGAAGAAACCAGGTAAATAGGAGGTAAATAAATAATGGCATATAATAGAAGAAAAAGAAAAGTTAAGAAAAATATACCTGAAGCAGAAGCTCATATTCATTCTACTTATAATAATACAATTGTTACAATTTGTGATAAAGATGGTAATGCAATTAGTTGGTCATCTGCTGGTAGAATTGGATATAAAGGAAGTAAGAAAAAAACTCCTTATGCAGCAGGTCTTACAAGTGAAGCAGCTGCAGCTGCAGCAGTTGAACAAGGTGTAAAAAAGGTAGATGTATACGTTAAGGGACTTGGTCCTGGTCGTGAAAATGCAATTAGATCTTTACAATCTGCTGGATTAGAAATAACAAGTATAGTTGATGAAACACCTATTCCTCATAATGGTTGTCGTCCACCAAAAAGACCTAGAAATTAATTAAGGAAAGGAACGTGTATTATGATTAAATTTGAAAAACCAGACTATAAAATTGTTGAATACCAAGATAGCAATCATTTTGCTAAATTTGAACTTGAACCTTTAGAAAGAGGTTTTGGAACAACTATAGGTAATGCTTTGAGAAGAGTTTTACTTTCAAGCCTTCCTGGAAGTGCTGTAACATCTGTTAAAATTGATGGAATAATGCATGAATTTCAAAAAATGGAAGGAATGGTTGAAGACGTAACATCAATAGTATTAGCTTTAAAAAAATTGGTTGTTAAAAATCATTCTAATGAAGTTAAGACTCTTAGATTAGTAAAATCTAGTGAGGGGCCTGTTACTGCTGCGGATATTGAACCAGATGCTGATATTGAAATAATGAATCCTGATTTAGTTATTTGTAATTTAGTTGAAGGTGGAAAAATTAGTATGGAAATGACTGTCGATAATGGTCGCGGATATGTTTCTGCAGCAGAAAATAAAGCAAAATTTGCTGAAATGAAAGCTGGAGTTATCCCAATAGATTCTTCATATTCTCCAATTGAATTAGTTAAGTATGAAGTTATGAATACTCGAGTTGGACAAGACGAATCTTATGATAAACTTATTATGGAAATTTCAACTGATGGTAGTATGACTCCAGAAGAAGCAATGGCTTTAGCAGCCAAAATATTGATTGAGCATTTTAACATAGTAGCAGATTTAAATTCTATAAGTAATATAACGGGTATAATGCAAGAAAAGAAAATAGATAATATGACTAAAACATTGGAAACTCCAATTGAAGAAGTTGAATTTTCAGTTCGAGCATATAATTGTTTAAAAAGAGCTGGTATTCATACCGTTCAAGATTTAGTTAATAAAAAAGAAGTAGAAGTTACTAAAATCAGAAACTTAGGAAAGAAATCTTTAAAAGAAGTTCTTGATAAAGTTAATGAATTAGGACTTAGTTTTAAGGAGTAAAATATGAAATACAGAAAATTAGGAAGAGAAACAAGAATTAGAAGAAGTATTTTGGCTGGTTTAACTAAAGATGTTATTAATAATGGCTATGTAATTACTACAGAATCTCGTGCTAAAGAAGTACGTAAATTTGTTGATAAAATGATTACTTATGGCAAAAATGGTACTTTAGTATCTAGAAGAAAGGCTTTGGCTTTTTTACACAATGATAAAGATGTTGTGACTAAAGTCTTTAATGAACTAGCTAAACGTTATGAAACTAGAGATGGTGGATATACTAGAATAATTAAGCTTAAAGAACGTCGTGGAGACGATGCTTTAGAAGTCAAATTAGAGTTAGTTTAAGATTAGCAAATTGTTGTTAATCTTTTTTTGTTTTAGTATAATTAATTAGGAGGGTATTTATGAGGAGGGTTTTATTTTGTTTACTTTTGTTATTAAGTTTGACTGGATGCTCGGATAAAGAATTAAAAGAAGAAGAAAAAGTAAAGTTGGAGACTATTAGTTGTAAATTAATTAATGAAGATCCATCAGGTTATACTACAAGTTCAGAATATAATATAAATTATCAGGACAAATATGTGAATAACGTAGTTACTGTAGAGACCATTACATCAGATTCAGAAGAATTTTTAAATAATATGAAAGAATATGTGAGTTCAATTTATGAGACAAGCAATGAAAAGTACGGAGGTTACTCTTATAAGGTTGAAAGAAATGATAACAAACTAATAGTTACGGTAAAGGTCGATTATTCAAAGTTAGATTTAATTACTTATATGAGCGATCAACCAGAGTTCAATAATTATGTTCAGGACGGGAAATTCTTAGTCTCTGGTGCTATTAAAATTTATGAATCATACGGAGCAATTTGTGACAACAATTCTATTTAATGTATAATAAATAAAAAAATATCCATAATATTTATGGAGGAAAATAATGAAAAATGCACAATGTGATAGCTGTAAAGATGCTAAGTTCGGAATAGCTTACATAGATCCAGAATCAGGAATTTTATGTAGCAAAATTGATACTGATATGGAGCTACCGAAAGGCAAAAAAATTCTTGCTCCCAAAATATGTACTAAATGTGGTACAACAGAATGGAAGACAATTGATAATTAGAAATATGTTTCTAATTATTTTTTTTGAAAAAAAGTTCAATATCTAAATTTAATGAATCTGCATTTCCCTATGATGCTACTATATGGCGAAGCATATACTACAGAAAAATTATCTAGTTATTATTGGCAAAATAGGCCAATTCCTCTTTCTGCAGGATCTTGGGAAACAAGCGAATTAAATATAATAAATTTAAATGCAAATTTATTGAATAGTTTTTCACAAAATTGGCAAGAAAAAATAGCTATTACTGATTGGATTGGTCAAGAAGAAAATAGTACTGTATTTGAGGATTATGGTAATAGTAATGCTAAACAATTATATGATTTAGAAAATAGTACACTAAAAACAGATACTTCTAAAATAGCTCTTATGTATGTAAGCGATTATCTTTTTGCTTCTGAGCAAACAAGATGGAACTATGAGGTTAAAAATTTAGGAATAGAAGATGACTTTATTCATGTAGAAGGAAATAATTGGCAAAAAGTAGTTGAACTGGAAAATGGAAATTGGATGTATTTAACTCCATCGGAAGCTACTTTGAATAATAGCAAAAATAAAATATGTGAAACATTCAATGACGCTAGTATATTTTGTGAAATACTTTCCTTTGAAAAAACATATTTTATAAGGCCGGTTTTTTATCTAAATAGCAATATTACATTTAATGGTGGTGATGGGAGTATAAATAATCCATATCGAATTAATTAATATACAAAATTACCAAGTTTTAGGTGATTTTTTATTTAATTTAAAAATCTATGAGAAAAACAATTTAAAATAAAGAGATTGTATGTTAAAATAGAATAGTACAAAAGTTATAGAGGTGTAGTATGGCAAAAATAATATCACTTGTTAATCAAAAGGGAGGAGTTGGTAAAACAA
>CALVUS010000052.1 GCA_944363665.1 uncultured Bacilli bacterium
ATATAATGAATATTTGCTGCATCTAATGTATTTGTATTAAGAGTAGCTAAATATAAATTAAATCCAACATATGATTCACATGTAGAACTTACTGTAAATGTATATGGTGTTGTCTGTAATGCTCTATTTTTACTCATCGGATATGTATTATTTAAATTAATAGATTCGCCATTATCTTCTAAAGTTATTTTAGCACAACTTTTAATATCAATGCTAGTTATAGAACTAGTTTCTACAACTGGTCTCATAAATGCATAAGTTACACCTAATACTATTGTTACAATTATAAGTACTCCAATTACACTTAATAATATTATCCTTGTTCTAGTTTTCATATTTCACCGTACCTTTATTAATTAAAATATATATTTATACTACCGATGCCACCATCGATTTCTACTTTATTACTTCCATTACCATAAATCGTATCATTAAAATTAGCATCATTGATTTTAATATCTCCAATACCGGAATCAATATCCAATTTATATAATGACTCGCCACCAAGAAGTGTTAAATTTACTTCACCAATACCACAATCTATTTTACTATTTCCAAGTATTTCTCCATTTATATTAACTTCACCAACTCCGACATCCAAATCTAAATTGCTTAAAGTAGTATTTAAAACATCTATTGTTCCTGTTCCTCCATCAATATTAGTTCTATCAAAATTAGAATTACTAACACTTACTACTCCAGCACCACTATCTAATTCAAATTTACTAGCATATATATCATCAACTGTTATTTTCCCAGCACCTGTATCAATATTTAACTCATCTATGTTACTAGGAACATATACTATTACTTCTCCCGCATTATTATTAAAAAACCAAAAATTACTTTCCTCAATTTTTAAAGTAGCATTATTCTTTTTTACTTTAAAACTATTACTAACATTATTAGCTTCTACTTTAAATTCTTCTCCTCTTTTAATAATTAAATTGGAATTATTTAAATCTATTTCTATATCATTTATATTTTCATAAACCTGAACTATATTATTATCATTATCATCATTAATAAACATATTAGCAAACATAAATATTCCATTTATTATAAGAACTATAATAAATATTGCTAAAATAATTGCTCCAATTTTAATTATTTTATGAAATTCATTCATTTTATGTCAATACCCCCAAATAAACAGAAGGCTTCAACATAAATGATTTTTTTACTATCTCCATGCTTATTTTTATTAGAAACTCCGCCAAAAATAGAAGTAGATTTAACTTTTACTTCATAATCTTTAGGAACTATTATATTAACACTTCCAAAAATAGCACTAGCACTAATAACTGATTCATTTTTAATTTTAGCTTTGGCTAAATCGATTGCTATACTTCCAAAGACTGCATCAAGATTTGCTCCTTCAAACTTTTCTTCATTTTTATTAACTATTTGTTCTGAAAATGTTGCATAAATATTTTCAACACCTTCTTTTTTATTAACTTTTATTTGTTCATTTATTTTATTCTTTAATAAACCTCCAAAAATTAAATAAAGTCCAATAAACACCAATATAGCTGGAATAAATAATTTAACAATTAAATCAAACCTTAACCATCCTTGACAAACCATGAATAAAAGAATACCTATTATTATACCGATTATATTCCCAAATTTATTGTTATTGGTATCATTAAATAAACCAATAAAACACGGAATAATGATAATAAATGTCCACCAACCATTAAAGAAAATGTTAAAATCAATTATATTCAAAGTATTTAAAGCAACAATTACTCCAAGTACAATAAATACTAACCCCCATAAAATCTTATTAAGTGTATTCATAAAGTCCTCCTAGTATATTATACACTATTTTTAGAAATTCCTAAAGTATCATCTATTATTTTATAAATTTTTTCACTTAAATCAGTTCCTAAATTATTTAATACTAAATCATTAAATATTTTGTAACTACAATCTTTACGTTCTTTGTAAAATTTGAATATATATTTAGTAATTAAATCGGCAAAGCAATATGAAGTAATTATACAAGTATTTGTTCCCTTAATATCTAAAACTGCACTAGGCACATAACCAGGAGTAACAACAATAGTATATTTGGCATTATATAAATTACGATGCTGTTTTAATCTACCATCATTAATAGAAGATAATTTTTTATGAGTAGATTTTCCATCAGCACAAAATATGGTATTATCTTCTAAAAAATGACAAAGACAATCTGGTTGTCCAGGTCCGCCAATCTTTTCAGCATTAATATCTACAAAAAGATTAAAACTTTTAGTAATATATTCTTCAAATTCACTCCATTTATTAGGATCTTTGGAAGATTCCAGCATTAATTTAGGTATTTGTAAATATTGTGTATACATACTATCTTCTTCACCAATAGCAGTAAGCAAGATTGGTGATACACTATTATATATTTCTCTTATCCAGTCACTTCTTAATCCTTGTGGAAATATAATATCTGCATATAAAGACTTTTCTTTATTATATTCATCTACAAACTCATAATAATTTTTATCTAATTTATAGACAACTGGAGTTATAATTGTAGGTTTTTCCCTTTTTGAAGAATGAACTTTAAATCTTTCAGTTTCCTTCTTTTCTTTAATTATAATTTCTAATTGAACTAACATATTAAATAAATAATTACAACTAACATAATTTTTAACAAACTGAGGAATATCTGTTATTTTAACATTTTTACGAAATTCTAATATTTTATCAATAATTTTTTCATATTTACTTGCATTGATATCTTTAACATAATAAACTATTTCTGATACTTCAATATTAGTTAAATAATAATTTAATCTTTTTTCTCTTAATAAATTAAATAATAATCTAAAGGGATATATATTAAAACCTTTTACTTTTTTATATGGATTATCAAATTGAATATTATAAATCATACCTATAAATACTTTATTTCTTTTTAATATATCATTTTCATATTTAAGTAATAATTCACCATAAGTACTTACATGGATTTTTTTATTAGCAGTTTCATAAATAGCTCCATAAAACCTCGGCTCATCTATTTTATGATTAGCAGAAGATATATCAAAGTGATCTTTTATTATATATGGATTATATAGTCCTCTAGATTTTAATTCTTGCATTAAAACTTGTTGAATATTTTTATCTCTTTGCACTCCATTTAATTTTTGAAAAGTCCCCAAAGTTACAAAAAATTGTTCCATACTACAAGAATTTTGTGGTATAAGCCAAGCATTATTATTCATTAAATTCATCCCCCAAATTTTTAACGATTTTTTCAATTAGTAATGGTGGAACTCCTTCACCAATAACTTTTCTAATAAAATTTTCATTGGCCCAATCAGGAATATTCCAATCATCTGGAATAGTAAATAATTTCATTATTTCATATATAGTTAAAACTCTAGCATCACTATAAGTTCCATCTGCTTTTTTTCTTCCTGGGTGTACATTACATTGTGAAGATATAACCCCATTTGCCATTGTTATTGTTGGAGCTGGAGCATCCCAATTCATTCTTTTATAAGTTGTATTATAACCACTTACTCTAGTTCCATCAAGTTTTTTTGGATAATAATAATCATTTTCAAATGCTGAATGGCCAGTTGGAGTATGTTGCATCATTTCCACATGTCTCAAAGAATGTTTAATAGGTCGATGCCATTTACTAATTTTTAAACATTCTGCAATTTTTTTATCATTACCTTCAAAATAATTAGAGTCTTCATCAATTATAGCTTCAACAGATGGCAAATTTCCTATTACTTCTTTTACAGTAATTTCTTTTTCTTTTTCAGGAAATTCACTTTGTCTATATTTATTAAGTATAATAATTGCTCTTTTGCGACTTTGAGGTACTCCAAAATCTTTAGCATTTAATACTTTATCCTTATTAATAAAATATTTATTACTAAATTCTCTATTTATGGTATTTTCTACTGTATCAAAATGACCATTATATTTTATCTTTAATTTAAGTAATTGGGGCACATTTTCAATTAAAACGTAATCTGGATCTATATCTTTTATAGCATTTAATACCGGAATAATTAATTCATTTCTTTTATCACTATAGTTTCTCTTACCAGCAACACTCATTCCTTGACAAGGAGGAGTTGCTATTAAAAACTTACAATTATATTCTTTAGCTAATTTTATTACATCATTATAACAAGCAAAAATATCCCCCGTAATTACATTACATTCTGGATAAATATGTTTATAAAAATCTGCTCGATCCTTTTTTAATTCGTTAGCTACTACGATATTTACATTGCATTTTTTTAAATTTAACTCACCAATACCTACATTAGAGAAAAGTGATACCCCATTAATCATACATTTCCTCCTCATATATGTTTTTAAAAATACTTTCTAAAACATTAACAACTATGGAATTACCACATAATTTCATTATGGCGGCATCTGACATATTGCCATTTTTCATTTTTTCATAATCTTGATCTTTAAATCCCATCAATCTAGAGCATTCTAAGGCATTTAATTTTCTTTCATATAAAATACCATTTTCATTTTTAATAACTTTTAAACCAACTCTTCCTGCTCTTTGAGTTGAGCATAAATCAGTAATCATAACTCCATTCATTTTCCAATCACGATCATCTAAAAATGCATATTTACCCACTGTTACATTTCCTTTAACTTCAGCTTTAGGTTTAAATTTAACCCAATTATTTTCATTTAAATCGATTATATCTAATATATTTTTATTTGCAAAATCTCTTCTTTTTAACAAATCACTTTTACATTTACCATATTTTGATACTACTATTACTCTCGGTCTTCTTTGAGGAATTCCATAATCTTTTGCATCTAATATGCCCCATTGATTATCATAACCTTGCTCTTTTAAATAATCTAACCATAAAATAAAATTTTTTTTATTTTTTCCAGTAGTCAAATTCTTTACATTTTCTAATAACAAGTATTTAGGTTTAACCTCTTCAATTACTTTTCTGCATTCCCAAAGTAAGGAACTTCTTGTTCCACTTTCGACATCAAGTCCTTTATTTTTACCAAGTGATGATATATCTTGGCATGGAAAAGAATAAGTAAATAAATCATGTTGTGGTATATCTTTATTATTTATTTTTTTTATATCTCCCATATTATTGGTTGCAATCATCGCTTCATACAATAACTTAATTTTTTTGTTTTCTATATTATTTACTTTCTTTTCAGTATAAATTCCTTTATTAACTAAATAAGCTTTCATATCTTCTATAGAAACAGCTATTTCTTTCTTAATGGGATATTCGTGAACATAATAGTAAGATAATATAGCAAGTTCATCAATATCAGATGTTGCAACAACTTCAAAATCAGCATTGATATTTCTAAGAGCCATTCGTTGTGCACCAACACCAGAAAAAGCTTCAAACACTCTTAACATTATGTTCACCTCCATCATAAGTATAACATACCAACATTTTAATTTACAAAAATTGTTACTTTTCTTTAATGAAAAGTAACAAATTTTCTATTTATAACTTGCAGTTTCTGTAACAAAGTATGACACATAGGAAACAGATTTACATTGTTAAACGATACGGATCCGCATATGTTCCTGTTCCCTTTAATAATTTTACATTTGTTTTAAGATAAAAAGATGGTCGTAATGCAAATGGATTAGCAAATACATCACTTTCAGATAAAGATATGGCTCCATTAAAACCTACATAAAAGGCACTAATATTATCTTCTGACAAACGAGTTATTGTCCATTCACTTATTCCCAAAGATAACCAGTTATTACTACCATAATATACAGAAACTATTGTTAACCAATTTTCAGGAGTAGTTGCATATCCATAATCACTTGCATATAACAATCCTATTTCATCACTATAGGTCGTTGCAACCGCTGGACTTACTATTTCATTTTGATAAACATTTTTTATTGTAGAATTATAAATACTTGAATAAATATTTCCCCCAACTTTCCATTCTGTTGTAGCTATAAGATCTTGCCAAGTACTCCCCAAATTATTCCAAAAATTATAATTTAAATTAACTGTGTTTAATTGACTTTCACTCCAATTATTGTTGCTAGTATTAGAATTCCAATAATAAATATCAATAGAATCTGAATCTCTGTTTGAATAATCTCCATCTGTTCCAAGTAAATTGCTATCTGCATAATCGGCTTTTATTAATTTTATTTGATAATTAGAATCTTTGTCATCATCAAATATCCCAATGATTCTATATAAATTATCATTTGGACATGATTCGGCATCTGATCCAAAACAAATATAATTATCTGGATTTAATCCAGTATATCTGTATGAATAGTCTCCTGCTTCCTGATCGGAATTCGTATATGTTCCTAAACCATCATGATAATATAAGCCATTTTCTCCATCAGATGTATATACATTTTCTTTTATACATTCTGCAAATGTTTTACCTTCGCATATCTCTGCTAATGCAGGCATTTCAATTTCATCTTTTTGTAATACTACCTCCATATCAAGAGTTGCATTTTCGTTAATGGATTGATCGGTATCTAAATTTACAAATGTAAGTGTAAATGTCCATGTATGAGTAGTTCCTGTTGTTGATGATGTTGTACTTATAGGGTGATTACTTGCTATATTAAATGCTCCTGTTTTACCTGTTATATCAAAACCAGATACTCCATTTACTGTTACATATTCTAAAGTATCACTACTTGTTGTCACTAAATTATTATTTTCATCTCTTACCGTAAGTATTAATTCAGCATTGCTACCAGAATATGTAAAAGTATTTTTATTTATTATTATACCAGCATAGTATGATGCTACTGCTTCATTTGTTTTATTACTTGCAATTAATCGTACTGATGGATTAGTTGTATCAGCTAAATTTCCACTTCCAACATAAAAATTATCAGTAGATGCAGCAATTGATAAATTGTTTCCTTTACTAAATATTATTGTATCTCCACTAGCTGTTGTCTCCCCTTCACTTTTTAAATCTTCACTTACCTGAGCTCCAATATAAGAATACGTAAATCGTCCTATTAATAGAGCAATAACTGCTAGTATTAAAACAAGTAAAATTGCTAATATAATATTTCTTTTATTTTTTGCCATAAATTAATCACCTATTCTTTAAATATTATATCATTAAATTTTTAGTTTAAAAAGTACTTTTAGTAAAAAAT
>CALVUS010000053.1 GCA_944363665.1 uncultured Bacilli bacterium
TCATAGTGTTTTCTTTTCTTTATTTCAGAAGGGACTCCACTACGTGCAACTTTTGCTTTAAACTTTTTTAATGCCATGTCTACATCGCCATTTTTAACCACTACTTTTGTCATTTTCAGCCCTCCCTTCCGTTTTTTCTCTAATTTATTATAACATCAGGGTTAATCCTTTTCAACACTTTTCCTTATTTTTTATTGTTAAGTACTAGCTAAATAATTTTTTTAAATTTCTTCCTATAGTTCTACCAAGTTCAAAAATACTTTCCGCAATTCCCAAAATAGAATTTAACAAAGCGCCAGAAAGACCACCAACAACTAAAGATAATTCTTTATTTGATAAAGTCATGTTAACCTCCTTTCTCATTCAAAAAAGCCACAAAATATCCCAGCGGCAAGCAATGCTAACCCACCAATCACAAGCCAAATAGTTTTAGCACCACCATTTACAACATTTAATTCTTCATTAGTTAAATACATAAAATACTCCTTTCATTATATAGGGCATATAGTTTTAGTTATTATTCTTCTTAAAGAAGAACCTAAAGATTTACCCCAATTATAAAGGTTTCTCCCAATACTTAAAAGTACATTAACAAAACCTCCGTTGATATTATTTAATTCTTCATTTGTCAAAAACACTGTATTACCTCCTTCAACACTTTTTAGGATTAGTAAATCCCTTTAAAAATCCCGTAATAAATATAGCAGCGGCCGTAAACCAACCATAAAATAAACTGAATCCACCTGAAATTTTCATTAAATAATCATTTTGCAATTTAATCATTCTAACCTCCAACTATTATTTTTTTTATTTTAGTAAACACTTTTTCTTTAGTATGATAAATGTTTGTATTCAAAACCATATTTTCTAAAAATTGATTTTCAAATTTTAATGTAACCTCTTGATAATTAATATTATTACTTTGCAAAATTTCACTGATATTTAAAATTTCATAATTATATTTTTTATCATTAATCATTAAATATTCCCCATTTACAACTGTATCAGAGTACTCAATTGGAATATTTAAAATTAAATTGTCATTATTTATATATCCAAATGTATTATAAACATCATATACTTCATTATTAAATAAATATACTGTTAAAATAATTCCTAAAATTATTAAAACTAAAAAGCCATTATAAACTTTATATTTTATATTTAAAAGTTCATCATAGTTCATTGTTACCTCCGATGTTTATAATACGATCAAATAATTTATCATGATTTTTATGAGTTATATAAATTATTGTTTTTTCTTTAAAATTTGCATGAATATTATTAATAATTTTCTTTTCCAAAATATAATCTACTTCACTTAAAGCTTCATCTAATATTAAAATTTTAAAATCATTCATGAGTGCTCTAGCTAATATAATTCGTTGCTTTTCTCCACCAGATATATTAGTAGCTTCATCACTAATACCAGTTTCATACCGCATTGTTTTTTTATTAACTATTTCATCAACTGCACATATTTTGCATATTTTGAAAAATTTTTCTTCTGATATATTTCTATCTAATAAGATATTATTTTTAATTGAATCAGTGATAATTGCCTCATTTTGATTTACATATAATACATTACTTCTAATACTTGCAATGCTTAAATCTTTAATATTGTATCCTCCAATTAAAATTGTTCCTTGATAATCATTGATATATTTATCAATGATTTTGCACAATGTCGATTTTCCACAACCACTTTTGCCTTTAAAGGCAATAAATTCCCCTGATTTTATCATTAAATTAAAATTTTGAAAAACATCATCAACTTTATTATAGGAATACATTAAATCTTTGATCTTAATGCTTCCATCTTTTAATTCAGTAATATTACCTAAGTTTTCAGTATCATTACTTAAAAAATCATTAATTTTTGTAAAAGTAGCCTTTAAAAAAATATATTTAGGTATACTATTAATGCAATTTTTAATAGGATTTAAAAAGAAATTTAGCAATGTGTTAAAAGTAATTAATGCTGTTATTTCTAACTTATTTTGAAAGATCAAATAAAACCCCCATGTATTAATCACAAAAAATCCTAGCTCACTTATCCAATTTTTTAAATTGTTTTCTTTATTTAAGAAATCTCCTAAAAGAAAGTTGTCATGTAAAAACTTAACCAGACTATTTTCAATTTTTTTCAATCTCGATGCTGTTACATTTAGATTTTTAATACTATTTATCATATTGACATTTTCTAATAGAACATTATTAAATTCTGATTCATATTCAATATTTTGATATGCTTTTTTATAGATTATTTTGCTTGATATTAATCCTACTAATAAGTAAAGCATCAAACAAAGAAACAGTGCTAAAAACAAATTTTTACTAATGCTTATTAAAAGCGGAATTGAAGCTGACATAAGCAAAAAATCTAATATACATGAAATAAATATTTCTGAAAACAGATTTTTAATATTGGCAAGTTCATTTACTCTTGTTATAATCTCACCACTAGTTCTACTAGAAATAACATCTAAGGGAAGATTAAATGTATGATTTAAGAAAGATGAATTAAGTAAACAATCTATATTTTTATTAAGATGATTTTCTAAATATTTGCGCAAATAACTAAATACTAATTTAAGTATTGTAATTATACCAAAAATTAAAACAAACAATCGTAGATAAGTAATATAATAATTTTTACTTATACCGTCAATCATAACTTGAAAATAATAACTACCAGCAATTGTAAATATCATCATAAATATACTTGCTAAAATAATATAAACAAATAGTTTCTTTTCTTTTAATATAATTTGTCCAAAAAGATGAATTAAACTATTTTCTTTTTTTAAAATAATAATTTTATTTTTAGGATAAAATAGTAGCAAAATATTACTCCATTCTTTATAAAATTCTTCTTTAGTTTTTACAACCTTACCTTTAGCTGGATCCATTAGTACTACTTTATTTTTGGCAATTTTGTAAATAACTACATAATGCTGTAAACCATTTTTTAAATTCACATGAGCAATTGCCGGCAATTTTATTGCATCATTTTCTAAATCTACTACTTTTATCCCCACTGCATCAAAACCATATTTTTTAGCTGCCTCAATTAAATTTAAAGCAGTAGTTCCCTCATTAGAGGCTTTAGCATCAAGTCTTATTCTTTCTAATGAAACGTATCCACCATAATATTCAATAATAGATGCTAAAGCGCAAATGCCACAATCTTTAAAATCTCTCTGTTTAATTATTTTCATACCCAAAATTCTCCCCTCATTATATTTATTACCAGTAAATCTACGATTTCCTTTTTTTATCTTGCAAAAAAATAAAAAAATATCGAATTTTTATCGATATTCACATTTAATCTCAAAGTCAAGCACTTACTCTAAACGGATTAGATCTAGAACCATCACCAGAAGTCAAATTAACATTGGATTTAAGGTAAAATACTGGCCTAACAGTTGGCCCTCCATAAAAGCCATCTACATTAAGATATGTTAAATCTCCATTCATAAATATATAAATTCCAAAATCTGTTGTATCTGAACGACGAGTTATTGTCCATTCAGATGAATCGCCTGTATACATCCAGTTATTAGTAGTAATATTATCATTATCATAATCAGATAGCCTTGTTGTCCAGTTTTCAGGACTAGTAGCATAACCATAATCGCTTAGATACACTAAACCTATTTCATCACTATACGTAGTTCCTACTGCAGGACTTACTATTTCGTTTTGAAAGGTATTTTTGACTGATGTATTATAAAGATTATTTGCTGTATTTCCTCCCACTTTCCAGGTAGATATTTCAATTAAATTCTGCCATCTACTTCCTAAATTAGTCCAATAATTTGTATTTAAATTTATTGTATTTAAATTACTTTCACTCCAATTATTAGTATTAGTACTATTATTCCAATAATAACTGTTTTCACTACGATAAGCCCCATTTTCTCCTAAAAGGCTCGAGCTAGCAGGTGATGATTTAATTAGTTTAATATTATATGTTCCATCACCATCTTCATCAAACAAGCCTATGATGCGATATAAATTATCATTTGAACAAGTTGTGACATCCGAACCAAAACAAACATAATTATTCGGGCCTGCACCACTATATCTATACGAATTATCTCCGGCTTCTTGTGAGGCATTCGTATATGTTCCTGTACCATCATGATAATATAAGCCATTTACTCCATCTTCGGTATAAATACTATTAGCTAAATAACAAGAAAGAGAATTAGCCCCACTACTATTACATATTTTTTGACCTATAGTTGGTTCAACATATACGTCAAAATAGACATAACATTTATCGGAAATATTGGATTTCATTATCACTTTTTTAGTACTATCATCCCACGAAAGAGTTCCGCCATTTTCACACTTACTTAAGTTTTCATTAAAAACATAACCATTCTGTGGCCACTCACTTTGGGTTACTTCTTCATAGTTACCAGTTCCTGCTTCTGTTTCTAGCATCATTGTTAACATATTGGTATTATTTACTTGTTCTGTTGTTTCATTTATTTTTGCATTTTTAAAACTTATTAAATTAAATATTAATATTCCTACTCCTAATGTTGCCATTATAATTATTGCTTTTTTATTCTTCATAACACTCTCCTAACTTAATATAGCAAATTATTTTTAAATATCTTGTCGTATTTTATCATTTATTTATTTTATAATAAAAATATATCTCAAATATATAGGTAATTCAAGTATCTCATCGTATTTGCTTACTTACCTTTATTTTTCTACAAAATACAAAAAAAAAAAAAAAAAAAAAACTAGTATTTAAAAATAATTTGGCAATAAAAAAGATGAATTTTACTTCATCTTGACACTTATAAATGTTTTGAAATCCTTCTATTACTTTATATTAACTACATATTTATCATCCGAAAGATCAACCACTAGTGTAGAACCAATTTTAATATCGCTATCAATTAATTTATGAGCAATTAAACTTTCTATATTTTTAGTAATATACCTTTTTATAGGTCTTGCACCATATCTTTCATCATATGCTTCATTAATAATTTTATTTTTAACACTATCAGTAATTTCGACATGCAAGTAATTTTGTTGTAAACGATCATTAATTTCTTTAATAATCTTATCGACAATATCTCCAACAACATCTTTTTTAAGTGAATTAAAGATAATTATTTCATCGATACGATTGATAAATTCGGGACGGAATGTAGATTTCAATTCATTCATAACTAATTCATTAGTATTATCTAAATTATCAAGGATATATTCACTTCCCAAATTACTCGTCATAATAATAATAGTATTTTTAAAGTCTACTGTACGTCCTTGAGAATCAGTTAGGCGACCATCATCAAGAATTTGCAATAATATGTTAAATACATCTTTATGAGCTTTTTCAATTTCATCAAATAAAACTATTGAATATGGATTTCTCCTAACTGCTTCAGTTAGTTCTCCACCTTCATCATAACCGACATATCCTGGAGGAGCTCCAACTAAACGAGAAACATTAAATGCTTCCATATATTCCGAACAGTCAATTCGAATCATGTGTTTTTCATCATCGAATAATTCATAAGCAAGAGATTTAGCTACTTCTGTTTTACCTACCCCAGTAGGCCCTAAAAAGATAAATGAACCGATTGGTTTATTAGGATCTTTAATACCACTTCTAGCTCTAATAATTGCTTCACTTACAAGTTTTAAAGCATTATCTTGTCCCATAACTCGCATTTTCAATCGATCAAATAAATGCAACAATTTATCTTTTTCACTGCTTACTAATTTAGCAACTGGAATATGAGTCCAACGGGAAATAATTTCCGCAATGCCTTCTTCATCAACTACGTCCGATAAAATGCTACTTTTATTACTTTCTTGCAAATTTTTTAGTTCTTGTTCTAGTGCTGGAATAGTACCGTGACGAAGTCTGGCACTAGTTTCAAGATCGTAATTATTTTCAGCAGTAGCTAGATCAAAACGGGCTTTTTCTAGTTCTTCTTTTTTCTTATTAATTTTATCTTTGATGCCCTTTTCTTCTTCCCATTTATCTCGCATTATTTTTTCTTGTGATTTTAAATCTGTAAGTTCTTCTTCAATTTTAGTAAGTCTTTCTCGACTTAATTCATCCTTTTCCTTCTTTAATGCTTGTTTTTCTATTTCCAAACTCATTATTTTTCTTGTTAATTCATCTAATTCCACTGGTACTGAATCAAGTTGCATCTTTATCGTTGCACATGCCTCATCTACTAAGTCAATTGCTTTATCTGGCAAGAATCTATCAGTTATATATCTATCTGATAGTGTTGAGGCCGCAACTAAGGCACTATCTTTAATTGTAACTCCATGAAAAATTTCAAATCTTTCTTTTAATCCTCTTAATATTGTTATGGTATCTTGAACATTTGGCTCACTTACCAAAACTTTTTGAAATCTTCTTTCAAGAGCTCCATCTTTTTCAATAAACTTACGATACTCATTTAATGTAGTAGCTCCAATAACATGTATTTCACCTCTAGCAAGCATTGGTTTTAGCATGTTAGATACATCCATAGCTCCAGTATCTCCAGCACCAACAATCATGTGAATTTCATCGATAAACATAATGATTTTACCATCACTATTTTTTATTTCTTTTAAAACAGCTTTTAATCTTTCTTCAAATTCACCACGATATTTAGCTCCAGCTACTAAAGATCCTAAATCTAATTCCCAGATAGTATGATCTTTTAAACTATTTGGAATATCTCCTCTAATGATTCTTTGAGCAAGACCTTCAACTATAGCAGTTTTACCTACACCTGGTTCACCAATTAATACTGGATTATTTTTACTTTTACGTGACAATATTCTAATTACATTACGAATTTCTTCATCACGACCAATGACAGGATCAACTTTATTGTCTAAAACATTTTTAGTTATATCCCGTCCATATTTATTTAAAACATCCTTTAATTCTTCTTCATTACCTGGATACATATTATATCCCTCCTTTTACATGTTATATTTTAACACTGCTATTAGCACTTGTCAAGCAAGAGTGCTAATTTTAATAAGAAGAAAAAGCTTGACTTTTAGTCAAGCTTTATTTTAATTATGTCTTTTTAAATAAACTGCAGCTCCGGCAAGTCCAATTAAAGATATTGTTCCAATTATAGCA
>CALVUS010000054.1 GCA_944363665.1 uncultured Bacilli bacterium
ATGGATTCATTTCTAATTATCTTAACTAGATTTTGGCCACTTTGACCATGTGAAGACTCATCAAATACTCCAATTATTCTCCATAGTTCATTATTAAACCATATATAGTTGTTCGGATTCTTTCCTTCATATCTATAGCCATTTTCATTTACCACTTGCCCATCACCCTGTGTTTGACCAGCAAGAGATGTTATATAAGTATTTAAATAATTTTTAGAACTTGGTATTTGATAAGTTAAATTACAGGTTGTATATTTATTTTCAATACTAGCTACTTCTATTCTTTGGTATTTTTGATTATATATAGAATTACTTCCTACACAATTTAATGCGGCTGGTGTTGTTGGGCTAAATGTATTATCTGTATTATTTGTAGCTAATGTTACATCTGGTGGTTCCTTATCAAAATACAAATAACATTTATCAGATATATTAGCTTTTAGGGTTACGGATTTTGTTTCATCATTCCAAGTAAGTTTACTACCATTTTCACACCCACTTAATGTTTCATTAAATATGTATCCTTCCCCTGGCCACTTATTATCAGTAGCCATTTCATAATCACCACTTCCAGCAGAGGTTTCAATCATGTAAGAAAATAGTTCTGACTTAGTACTATTTTCTTTTAAGACTGGATTTTTATTATTGAAATAAATTATTAGATATACACTAAGTATTACTATTCCTCCAATTATAGGTATAATTACTTTTTTCTTCTTCATATCAAGCTCCCTTTGTAGTATACTATAATTAAATTGTATTTTTTGGCGAATGCTGTCTACTACTCTAAAATAATTATAGATAAATTTTATCTAAAAATCAATAGAGAATTTTTAGATATAATATAATTTTTTTGGTGAAAATATGAATAGACTTAGAGAATTAAGGGAAGATCATGACCTTAGACAACGTGAAATTGCTCAAAAAATAGGTATTAGTCAACGTAATTATAGTTATTATGAAACAAATCAAACTATGTTAACTGAAGATATATTAATTAAACTTGCTGATTTTTATGAAACTAGTATCGACTATATACTATATAGAACAGATACTAGAACAAGTTATCCTAAATCAATTATGAATGAAAATAGAGAAAAAATAGTGATGTAATATAAAAGAAAATAACTTAAAGCATTAAATAGGGCTTTAAGTTATTTTCTTTTAATTCATATATAGCTATATCTTTATTTTGATAAGTAAATATTACTTTATCTTTTATATTAAATATATTAGGTATAATAACACCATTAATTATTTGTTTATAATATTTATTATCTAATTCAATAATTGGATAATCTAAAAATTCTTTAATATTTAATAATTTATAATTATTATTTTTTATATCTTCTAAAGTATAAGAATCATTCAAAGTAAAATTTCCTTGTTTTGTTCTAATTAATTCTTGCATAACTCCATAAGTATTTAAATTATGCATTAAATCATCTATTAATGATCTTATATAAGTACCTTTAGATACTAAAGCTTTAAATTTAATTATAGAATTATTATATTCTAATAATTCTAATTTATAAATACTTACTTCTCTTTTAGGTAATATTACTTTTTCATTATTACGAGCATATTCATATAACTTTTTACCATTTATTTTTACTGCCGAATATAACGGTACTGTTTGATAATATTTCTTTGGAAAATTATTAAATACTTCTTCTATTTTTTCTTTTGTTATATTAACTTCTTTTTTATCTAGAATATTACCTGTAATATCTAAAGTATCTGTTTTAATTCCTAATTTTATAGTAGCAATATACTCTTTTTCATAACTAGTTATTAAATTAACTAATTTAGTATATTTACCAAATAAACAAACTAAAATACCAGTAGCTAAAGGATCAAGAGTTCCCGTATGACCTATTTTTTTAAAAGAAAAGATGTGGTTTAATTCATTAACTACATCCCTACTCGTTTTATTCTTGGGTTTGTTTACGACTAAGAGTCCATTCATCTTCTTTTTCCTTGATTCTTAAATCTTTTTGCAATAATAAAGTTACATGCTTAGCTGCTCGTAATGAATTATCCTCAATTTTATAATCATATCCCGTATTAGCCAAAATTTCAAACAAAGCATTAGGTTTTTTCGGAACTTCCCAAGTAATACGATAACCATCAAATTTTGTTTCTACAAAATGAATCATTTCATTAGCATAAATAAATTCTTCTAATTTTTTAGGATAATCTAAATATACTAAATTTTTTAATTCTACTTCATCTTCATTTATAATAATAACTGCTATACTTTTTAAAATATTATTATTATCATATAAACATACTACTTTATTTGTTGTTTTAGTTCTAATATCATTAACTGTTTCCATTACTAAATCATAACAATTACTTTTGTTATAATAATTATACTTTTGTGCATCTAATGTAAATTTTGGTTTACCTATTATTGGTTTTATTAAACGAAACATATTCGTATAATGATTATAAAATTCTTCTAGAACAACCCTTAAATATTCTTCTGGTATTTTTTCTTCAATTTTTACCATTTTAACTCCTTAATTTAATGAACTTATTATATCATCTATTTTTTTGCCATATTCTATTGATTCATCATAGATAAATTTGATTTCTGGTGTATGTCTAATATCCACTCTTTCACTAACTTTTCCCCTTATATATGAAGATGCTTCATTTAATTCTTTTTCTAAAGTTTTTCTATCTAAATCACTCAATGAAGTAAAATATACTTTACAAAAACTTAAATCATTAGTTACTTTACAAGAAGTAATAGTTATTGTCTTTAAAAGAGAATCATTAGCTTCATTAGCTAAAATATCACTTATATTTCTTGCTATATCTGATGCAATTCTTTCAATTTTATGACTAGCCATGTTTTACCTCTACCATTTCATAACATTCGATAATATCTCCTTCTTTAAAATCATTAAATTTATCTAATGTTATTCCACATTCAAATCCTTTTTTAACTTCTTTAACAGTATCTTTTTCTCTTTGCAAAGTAGCAATTTTATCATCACTAGCTATAACTATACCATCTCTAATTACTCTAGCTAAAGCATTATTTTTTATTATACCATCTGTTACATAGGATCCTGCAATATTACCAACTTTCGAAAATTTAAATATTTTTCTTATTTCCGCACTACCTAATATTTTTTCTTCATATTCTGGATCAAGTAAGCCATTGATAGCCGCCTCAATGTCTTCAATTAATTTATAAATTATAGTGTACAATCTAATTTCGACATTTTTATCTTTAGCTAAACTCTTAGTATTAGCACCACTTACGACATTAAAACCAATTATAATAGCATTTGATGCTGATGCTAATATAACATCTGATTCTGTAATAGCTCCAATACCACTTCTGATAATTTTTACTGATACATCTTTAATAGTTATTTTTTCTAAAGCATTTTTAACAGCTTCTTCGGATCCTCTTACATCGGCTTTTAAAATAATATTTATTTCTTTATCTCCCGCATCAACCGCCGCAAATAAATCATCTAAAGATACTTTCTTACGATTGTTTTCTCGCAATTTCGCAGTATCTTTTCTTTTACTTGCTATTTCTTTAGCTTCTGCTTCAGTTTCAAATGCCATAAATTTATCTCCAGCTTCCGGATTTTCAGTTAAACCAGTAATTTCAACTGGTGTTGAAGGTCCAGCTTCTACTATAGCTTCTCCACGATCATTTTTCATTGTTCTTACTTTTGCATAACTTGTTCCAACTACAACTGGATCTCCTATTCTTAAAGTTCCATTTTGAATTAAGAAGGTAGCAATTCCTCCTACATTTTTATCAAGCCGTGATTCTATTACAGCTCCAACTGCATAACGATTAGGATTTGCCTTAAGATCATTTACTTCCGCAATTGCAATAATTGTTTCTAATAATAAATCGATTCCTTCACCAGTAACTGCAGAAATATTAATAAATGGAACATCTCCACCCCATGCCTCAGGTGTAATTCCTGCTTCATTCATTTCTGTTAAAACACGATCAATATTAGCATCTGGTTTATCAATTTTATTAACAGCAACAATTATCGGCACATTGGCAGCTTTAGCATGATCTATTGCTTCTTTAGTTTGTGGTTTTACACCATCATCTGCAGCAACTATAATGATAACTATATCAGTTACACTAGCCCCTCTTGCTCGCATTTCGGTAAATGCCGCATGGCCTGGAGTATCGATAAACGTAATTATTTCATCATTATATTTAGTTTGGTATGCTCCAATATGTTGAGTAATTCCCCCAAATTCTTTATCAACTACATGAGTTTTTCTTATATAATCTAAAAGTGTCGTTTTCCCATGATCAACATGTCCCATAATAGTAACTATCGGAGGTCTTTTAACTAAATCTTCTGCTTTATCAACTATTTCATATTCTTCAAAATTACTTACATCTTGAGTTTCTTCTCTTTTTAAAGTTTTTCCATAGTCTAAAGCTATAATCTCAGCATTTTCAAATTCTATTTTTTGATTAATGTTAACCATTAATCCCAAACTAATAAGCTTTTTGATTATTTCTGTTCCACTAATATTTAAAGCATTAGCTAAATCTCCAACCGTCATATCATTTTTGTAAACAACTACACTATCATCGCTGGTATTACTCATCAGTTTATTTTTATGCTTATACATTTCTTTTTTTAGCATATTAAATTCATTTTTGTTAAAAGTATTAGAGTCTTTTTTCTTTAATTTTTGCTTACTTACACTATCTTTAATCTCTTTATCAAAAGTACTAGATGTTAGTATTTCATCTACGGTTGCATCTATATCATCAGCTTCTTCAAAAGTAATTTCTTCATCTGTACTTATTAAATTTATCGTATTATCAAGCATGATTATATCATCTTCTGATAATTCATCATTAGCATTATTCACACTTATACCCAATTCATGGCATTTTTTTAGTATTTCAGCAACTGATAAATTAACATCTTTAGCATAATCCTTTACCGTCATGTTATCACGTTCCTTTCTTTTATTTATTTATCTTTTCTAATAATTCTTCATAAATACTATCTGGTATTTCTACTTCTAATATCCTATTTAATACTTTACTCTTTTTAGCTTTTTTTATTACTTCAATATCTTTTTTTAAATAAGCTCCTCTTCCATTACATTTTCCAGATTCATCTATTATTACAGTATTATCGGGAGTTCTTACTATTCTAATTAATTCTTGCTTTGGCAATTTTTCACGGGTAACTACACAACTTCGCATCGGTATTTTTCTAGTTTTCATCACTATTACCAGCTTTATTTATTTCTTCCATTGTTTTTAATTCTAATGTATATTTTGTAAGTCGTGCAGCCAGTTTAATATTGCTACCTTTTTTACCAATTGCTAGTTTTTTGTTTTCTTCATTTACTATTACTAAAGCTTTTTTATTTTCTTCATCAATAATACTTACTATTACATCTTTAGCAGGTGTCATAGCATTTTTAATAAATTCAGCTGGATCATTACTATATGGAATTATATCTACTCTTTCACCATTTAGTTCTTTTAAAATTCCTGCTATTCGAGATCCTTTTTCACCGATACATGAACCTATTGGATCTATTCTATCATTAGTTGAATAAACCGCTACTTTACTTCTTATACCTGGTTCTCTTACTACCATTTGAAGTACTATTGTTCCATCTGCTACTTCGGGAATTTCATGTTCAAATAATCTTTTTACAAATCCATAATTTCTTCTCGAAAGTTTAATTACTGGTCCTTTAGGCCCATTATCCACCTTAGTTACATATACTTTAATATTGGATCCCATAACAATTTTTTCATCAGGAATAATATCTTTTTTAGGAAGTATTCCTCTGGTTCTGCCTAAATCGATATAATAATTATTTTGATCTTCTAAAGCCACCATTCCAATCATGAGCTCATCTTGTTTATCAGCAAATTCATTAATGATACTTTCTTTTTCAGCTTCTCTTATCTTTTGCATAACCACTTGTTTAGCTGTTCCTGCGGCAACTCGACCAAAATCTTTTGGTGTTACTTCCTTTTCAATTGTTTCCCCAATTTTTATATTTGGCACTATCTTTTGAGCATCTTCTAATAATATTTGAGCATCACGATTAATTTTAGGCTCTATTTTTTTTACATTACCATCTTCATCTATTTCTTCACTACCATCATCATATTCTGGCACTACTACTAAATAGGAATATACTTTAATTTCTCCAGTTTCTCTATTTATATCTACTTTAACATTTGTTTTAGAATTAAAATTTTTCTTATATGCTGTTTGTAATGCTAATTGTAATGCTTCAAAAACAATGTCTGGACTAATATTTTTTTCTTCAACTAAATTATTCAAAGCTTTAATTAATTCTTGACTATTCATTTTTAACCTCTTTCCTTACTTACTACATCCATTATAAAACTATCATCAGTTATTTCAGCTTTATCAACTATTGGATCAATTATTTTTGTAGCTTCTACAATCATTTCTAAATCTATTCCGCCAATCTTATCTAAAGTAATAGTTAGAAAATTGTAATTACCTTTTTTTTCTAAATTAATATCATCCACTATAATTTCGTCTTTTTTTAAAATTTCTTGCAAATCATTTTTTAATTTTAATAATTTTTCTTCCATTATACCTCCATAACTAATAATAAAAGTGGGATTTCTTGCCCACTTAAATCTGTAATTTAATTATAGCACACATTGTTAAGAAATAAAAGAAAAATTTTTAGCCATAATTCTATATATTTTTAATTTCTTTATCACTTAATCCTGTTATTTCTTTTATTAAATTGATATCTAATCCTTTTTCTAACATTTTCTTTGCATTTTGAAGTCTTGTTTTTCTTGCACCAATTACTTCACCTTCTTCTTTCCCAATTCTTAAATATGTTTCTTTCTTTAGATTATCCTCTATTCTCTTTTCTTCTTCATAATCTATTCCATATAATAATTGGTCTCTTAAACTTAGTTTTTCTCTTTCTTTTTC
>CALVUS010000055.1 GCA_944363665.1 uncultured Bacilli bacterium
TTTTTTTTTTAATTTTTACAGATATTTTTTTCCCCAAAAAAAAAAAAAAAAAAAAAAAAAAAAAGTCAAGAGACTTTAAAAAAAAATTATTTTTTAATAACCATAGCTTTATTATCTTTAATTATAAAATAATCACTTATTGTTGTTTTTAATAAAGGATATTTAGTATTCTCTGCTTCTAAATAACCAATTGCCATTATATCTGGAACTTCATATTTTATAAAAGTATCACCAATATTTTCATTAATATCATTAATCGTAATATTACTTATATAAATACCATCAATACTATTTATTACAATTGTATATAATTCATTATTATTAAATACAATAAAATCTTCTACATCATTAATATTTATATCATAAGAATCCAATTCATTTGCAATAACTAATTTATTGTTTTTAATACTTAATTTATAATTATCTATATTAAAACTATCTTGATTTAAGAAAAAGTTCATTTTTCCACTTATATCTATTTTTTCATATTCATAGCATATCTGACGATTTAATAATTCATCTTTGGGAGAAACAAAAGATACTCCAAATAAAGCTATTATAAGAATGACTAGTAAATTATTCGCTTTTTTCCTATTTTCATAATCTTTATCCAATATTTCTTTTGCTACTTCTTCATTCAATAACTTATTTATATTTGTTCTTTGTAAATTATAATATGCTCCAATTAAATAAATAAATGCATATATTAAAGACATTATAATAGTAATTGTTAAAGCAACTACAGTTATATCATCACTCATAATACAATCTTTGAAATTATTTACTTCACCAAGTAAAGCTGCAAAGTCATAAAATGCATGTAAAAAGATAACTGACCAAATATTTTTTGATACATAATAAGCTGATGCTAATAATATACCTATAGCAGATGATTGTAATACTTGCATTAAAGTTGTTATTATATCTTGACCACTAAAAACATTAGTAACATGAGCACAGCCAAATATTATTCCACTAATTATGATACATATTATAACTTGCTTCCTAGTATTACCATATTTTTCAAGAATTTCATTTTGTAGCCAACCACGAAAAATTAGTTCTTCAGCAAATCCTATAGCAAGACATAAAAATATTAAACTTAAAAGATTAGGAAAATTAAGTTGATTAGCTGATAATAAATCAATTAAACTATAACAAAATAATATTATAGATATTACTAATAAAGGCATACCTCTTTTAATAGCAGCTTTAAATCCTTCATTTTTCTCTTTAAATATATACCCTTTTTTTCTTATAAATATTAGTAATAGAGCAAATATTAATAATACTATTTCTGCAATAAATGTAGTACTATATTTACCATAAAAAATAGTTCTATATATAATACCCGCTAAAGGAGAACCCCAAAATAATAATATTCCATAAAATAAAATTAAGCCAATCAATACAACTATTATTAGTTTTAATAATTTATTATTTTTCATTAAAACTCCTAATCTATATTTACATTAGTATATATTTCTGATACATCTTCAATATCATCTAATAATTTATATAATTTATCAAATACTTCTTGATCTTCCACAGTTAAAGTTATTTTTTCTTTTGGGTACATACCAACTTCATCTATTTCATAATCGATATTTGGTATTATTTTTTCCAATTCATCTTTAGCTTTATTCATATCTCCTGGATGTAAAGTTAAAGTTATTTCTCCATCTTCATTTTCAATGTCAATCAAATCAATACCGGCATTTAATAATGTATCTAGTATTTTTTCTTCATTGTCATATTTAAAAGCTAATATTCCTAAATGCTCATAGTTATATGCAACAGAATTAGTTACTCCAAGACTTTTATTTACTTTATTGAATGCTGCTCTAACCATACCTACAGTTCTATTCACATTATCAGTTAGACATTTAATTATGAGAGTAGATGCACCTGGTCCAAATCCTTCATAAATAACTTCATGGTATTCTTCTTGACCTACTCCTTTAGCCTTGTCAATAGCTCTAGTAATTATATCACTCGGAACTTGCTGTTTTTTAGCTTTATCTATCAATCTTTTAAGTAAAATATTTGCATCGGGATTAGGTGATCCCTTTTTAGCTGCTAGATAGATTTCTTTAGCAAATGTTGTATAAATTTTTCCTTTTGCTGCACCAGTTTTCTGAATACTAGCTTTTCTAACTTCATATGCTCTTCCCATTATTTTCACTCCGTTCTACTTTTAAATTTATTAATGGCTTCGCCAAAAATTTAGCAAATTTTCTATTTTTTACTCTACTTCTTAATCTTTTATAATATTCAGTAATTGAATCATTACGATAATTAATTATATTATTTAAATCGTCTTTATCGGCACATACTGGACTATAATAATTTTTTTCAATAAATAACCTATTAAAAACATAATTCCAACTTAAGCCAATTATTTTTAATATTTGCTTTAATAAGTCTTTATATAATATAGATTCTTCGCCACAAACATTAAAAGTTTTCCGATTTAGCTTATCTATATACTTAATTCCTTTAACAAAACTATATGCCGCATCTTCCTTAGTAATTACATCTATTATACTATTTTTTTTAACATGAAACATAAAAGGTTCCGTTAAAGGATTACATAATACTAAAGGTATACGATAAATAGTATAATTTTTAAGCTTTTCTTTAATTAATTTTTCAGTATTATATTTAGCTAAAGAAAAATAATCATATTCTTGTAATTCAATTTTGCTTTTTACTGTAGGATCTACTTTATTTTTATACATGCTAGTGGTAGATGCATAAAATAAATGACACTTAGGGTTATAATAACTAATAGCTCTAATTATATTTTCTGTTCCTTGATAATCAACTATATCAGCAAGGCCTCTTTTCATATCAGCAAGTGGTGGTAAAGTAGATGCTAAATGAATTATTATATTATGATCTTTTACTAATGCTTCTATTAAAATTCTATCTGAAATATCGCCATATAATACATTTACTCTTCTTTTATATCTTCTTAGCTTTTGAATAACACCTTTACTTTTTAAATCAATTGCTGTAATTTCATATTTTCCTTCAGCTAATAAATATTTAATCACTTGAAGCCCGATTGCCCCAGCAGCACCAGTAACCAATAC
Source organism: uncultured Bacilli bacterium (assembly GCA_944363665.1). Lineage (GTDB taxonomy): Bacteria > Bacillota_I > Bacilli_A > RF39 > UBA660 > Onthocola_B. Next base: position 3,099 of record CALVUS010000055.1, read on the forward strand.
TTTTTTCATAATTCACTACCCTTCTTAAATTATGTTAATTATTATTAAAATCAGTATCCCTATAATTATACCATAATATGTTTCTTTTTTCTTTATATTACTCCAAACTTCTTTAAATAATTCAAATATTAATAAATGTAAGCTCATTCCTAGTGTTAAAGCAATAACAATTCCTTCAACTGTATGGCTAATATCACCAAATAATCTTATTAGTAAACCACCTATTAAAGCAGATAGAACTAATAACACAATAGGAAATTTATTATGTTTATTATTGCAATGAGCAACTTGAAAACCAAATGGCAAATTATGTAAACTGATGCCAATGCACATTAAAATTCCACTTTCCAAATCACTAACAACTATACTATATAAAGCCATTCCTTCAATAAAATTATGGAGTAATAAAGCAATTATAGTTATTAAACCAATATGTTCAAGGTGTCCTTGATGTTCTTTTCCATCTTCATCATTTTCATGATGATCATGATGATGATGCGGAACTATTTTATCAATTCCCAAAATAATTAGTAAGCCTATGATTATAAAGGTAATAAGCCACCATTTTTTTATTTCTAATAAATGAGGTATTAAATCTCCAAAAATCAAGCCTATGATTACAATCATTGCACAAGACATCGAAATAATTGTTATTTTATTTTTATTTTTAATAAATTTATATACTATTACCCCAATTAAGAAAAATAATCCAGTTATTAATGTAAGTAATAATGCCAACATAACTTTTTCACCCATTAATATTTTACTCTTTTTTTGCCATAAAAAAAAGGACTAAATTGTCCTAATTTTCATTTTTCAATTAAGCACATTCCGCTTTAGAAAATACCATATTACCACTAAATGATTTACCAGTATTAGCATTTTGATCACTTTCTAAGTTTTTAAATGTTAAAGTGATTTTAAATGTATCTACAACAGTTTGACTTTTATTAGCAGTAATTTTATGGATATAATCAGATCCACCATTTGTAGTAGGAACTTGGATTGCACCAGCAGTTTGAGTAGTTACATCCTTTGCAGTTATAACTTTAACAGGTGAAGTTTCAGTACCAGCATCTTTAGTAACATCTAATACTAATTCTGGTGTATTAGTTGGTGCAGTAGTGTATACAAAATTATTACTAGCAACATTGATTGTTAATGTATAACAAAATTCTGAAGTTTCATCTGTACTATTAGCTGTGAATGATGCAGTACCAGTAGATGTTTCTGTTTGATCTCCTTTACCTTGAGCAAAGTTTGTTTGGTTTGCTGTAATAGTAATTGGATCAAGAGTAAATGTTGCTGAATCTGATGTATCAGTTGTTACATTAACACCACGACTAACATCCTTCCCTCCTTGAGCAGTGAAGTATGCAAATGTTGCACCTACTACTGCAACTAATAAAGTTGCTACTGCAATTACTGTTAATAAGATAGTATTTTTTCTATTTTCCATCTCTACTTTTCTCCTCCTCTATTTTAATATTAGCAAAAAAAAAGATGAAAAGCAATACTTTTTTTCACTTTTTCATCACTTTTTTTAATTGAATGTTAAACTATACATTTCCGCGCTTGTATCTAAGCTAATTCCTACCCCAGTTATATCAGAATTAGCGCCACCCACTAACTCATAAGTAGGTCGTAAATTATAAGAAGTACCAGCTACAAAAGTAGCTGCATCAGCATAAGTAGTTATATTATTAGCATTAAGAATATTTGTTAAAGTTGTACCATAATTGTAGGCTATATTATATATATCAGTATTAGCATCACCACTAAATGTGCTACCTCTACTATTTAAAGAATTACTTTCACCTTCAGTAACTGTCAAATTACCTTTATATGTTACCCCATTATAAGTAATATTTAAATTATAAACCCCTGGATAAATGCCATTTAAATTAAATGCTCCACTAGAATCTGTGGTACTAACTGCAGAATTATTTTGTAAAGATATGACTGCTTCATTTAAAGGACTACCAGCACTATCAGTCAATGTACCACTAATATTATAACTCATTTTAGCATTTAAAACTTCAGCCACTACTTCAGCATTCAAATAAAAGTATGAATAACTAGCTGCAGGTATTGCCTTATCAGATAACCACATTTTTACCTTATAAGTTTTAGTTGCATCTCCACTACTAGTTCCTCCCACACTATCAAATAAAATAGAATATCTATTATAACGAGAATCACTATTATTAAGTTCATATATAGGTAATTCTGAAATGGTAATAGGCCCAACAATTAATGTTTCATCATTAGTCCCATTATATTCATATATTGCAACTTTAACATAGTCTAACGGTGTTAATTCTGCTTCATTATTACTACCTACACTACTTAAAAAATTTTCCATATCATAACCTAAAGTTATAGTAAATGTCGAATCAAGAGAGCCTGTGTTTTGAATATATATTACACTTGCTTCTGTTAAAGCTAATCCCATTTCATCAGACATTGAATTCATATTATTTCTATTAATAGCAGTGGATTGCTCAGTATACGTTACAGCTAAAGTCCCTGTTGTGACTGATTGATTAGCAGTATTAGTTTTGACAGTAAAAAAGGCCGCATATGATACACTAATTGTTATAATAGTTAAAACAATTACACAAGCAACAATTATAAAATTTTTACTTTTAACTACTTTTTTAATCTTTTCCATATCTATTTTCTTCATGTTCTTCCACCTATTTTAATTCTAACACATTATTTAATTAAAATAAATAAGTTTTTAAATCAAAAAATAGAAAATCTTCTTTTTCAAAGATTTTCTATTTTTAGCTATTTTTTCTATACCTTTCTTTAGGATCTAAATATTTCTTTCTAAGTCTTATTTCATCTGGAGTAACTTCAATATATTCATCAGATTCAATAAATTCTAATGCTTCTTCTAAAGTAAATTTTTTAGCTTTATTTAAAACTATAGCTTCATCTGCATGGGCACTACGAGTATTAGTTAGTTCTTTATTTTTACAAGGATTGACATTTAAATCTCCTTCTTTATTACAAATACCTATAATTTCTCCAACATATACTGGAGTTGATGGATCAACTATCATTGTTCCTCTGCTACTTAAATTAAATAATGAATAACCAAAAGTTGTTCCATTTTCCATTGAAACTAAAACTCCATTTTTACGTCCTTGAATTGGCCCAGCATAAGAACCATAAGAATCAAACGAACGAACCATTATACCTTCGCCCTTAGTTTCTGTAATAAATGCCCCACGATAACCAATTAAACCACGGGTTGGCACTAAATATTCTAAGTGAGTATATCCAACTTCTCCTGGTGCAATACTTTGCATCATTCCTTTTCGTTCATTTAAAGAATTTATGACTGTTCCTGAATATTCATTTGGTACATTAACCACTACTTTTTCATATGGTTCTAACTTTTGCCCATTTTCTTCTTTAAATATTACTTCTGGTTTAGAAACAGATAATTCATAACCTTCTCTTCGCATATTTTCAAGAAGTATTGATAAATGTAATTCACCACGACCACTTACTTTAAAACCATCAGAATCTGGAAGTGGTTCTACTTTTAAACCAACATTAGTTTCTAATTCGCGCATTAATCTATCATGTAAGTGTCTATTTGTTAAATATTTTCCGCTTTCACCCGCAAACGGCGAATCATTAACCAAGAAATTCATCGATAACGTTGGTTCTTCAATAACAATTTTAGGAAGGGGATCAATATGATTTTTATCACAAATTGTATCTCCAATAGATACGTGGCTACATCCAGCAACAGTTACAATATCGCCATAATAAGCCGTATTTACTTCTACTTTTTTAATTCCTTCATTAAC
>CALVUS010000056.1 GCA_944363665.1 uncultured Bacilli bacterium
ATTTTGGAAGTAAACATAGATTATATAAGACTGCTCAAGAACAATTATTCCACAGTGGTGCTTATGCATATCGTGATCGAAAACAAAATAAGCGAAATTTCCGAAAATTATGGATTACGAGAATTAATGCAGCATGTCGGGAAAATGATATAAGTTATTCTAAATTTATCAATGGTTTAACTAAAGCTGGCATTGAAATTAACAGAAAGATGTTATCTGAATTAGCTATTGATGATGCTAAGAGTTTCGCTGCTTTAGTTGAAACTGCTAAAAAAGCTTTAAATGGTAAAGTTGAAGCTCCTAAAAAGGTAGAAGCAAAAGCTGAACCAAAAAAAGAAGAAATAAAAGAAGTTAAAAAGGAAGAAAAGAAAGAAGTAGTTAAAGAAACTGAAGATTTATCTAAAAAAACTTTAGCGGAATTAAAAGCATTAGCTAAAGATAAAGGAATTAAAGGTTATTCAACTATGAAAAAAGATGATTTGTTAGCATCTTTAAAATAAATACTTGAAAAGTGTTGAGTTTTAAAATATAATATAGAAGTAAGTTTTTACTTAGTTAATTGTTTAACTCCAAACATTAACTCAGTTTAAACCAATTAAAGTTAAGGAGGAAAATGCATGGCTTTGTCCAAAGAAGAAAAGGCTAAAATTATTAATGAATTTGCCAAAACTAAAAATGACTGTGGTTCAACAGAAGTTCAAGTGGCAATATTGACAGAAGAAATTAATAACTTAACTCTTCATTTAAAAGATCATAAGCATGACTATCATTCTAAAAGAGGCTTGCTTATGAAAGTTGGTCGTCGTAAGAAACTACTAGACTATTTAAAGAAGAAAGATATAGTAAGTTATCGTGAATTAATTAAAAAATTAAATTTAAGAAAATAATTAAAAAGGCACCTGTTTTTAGTGTCTTTTTTAGTATTAGAAAGAGGTAAAAATGAAAAAGGTATTCAAACTAGATTTTAATGAGCGACAAATAGTTGTTGAAACTGGAGAACTTGCTAAACAGGCTAATGGTTCTGTTCTAGTTCGATTTGGAGATACAGCAGTACTATCTGTTTGTGTAATGGGTAAAAACATGGTTAGTCAAGATTTTTTCCCACTTCAAGTTTTATATCAAGAAAGGCTATATTCTGTTGGTAAAATTCCTGGTGGCTTTATTAAAAGAGAAGGAAGGCCATCAGATGCGGCTACTTTAGCAGCAAGGCTTATTGATCGACCAATTCGTCCGATGTTTGATGAAAATTTGCGAAATGAAATTCAAGTAATAAATACAGTATTATCGGTAGATCAAGATAATTCACCGGAAATGGCAGCATTATTAGGATCATCTTTATGTCTAGGAATCAGCAATATTCCTTTTGATGGTCCGGTTGCTGGTGTGGTAGTTGGCTTAGTAGATGGAAAATTTATTATCAATCCAACAGCTTCTCAAAGCGAAGTTAGTCAGCTTAATTTAACTGTTGCTGGAACGAAAGATGCAATTTGTATGGTTGAAGCAGGTGCTAGCGAAATTGATGAAAAAATCATGTTAAAAGCATTAATGTTTGCTCATGAAAATATAAAAATATTGTGTGAATTTGAACAAAAAATTATTGATGAAATAGGACTTCCTAAAATTGAACTAGAAAAGGCCGAAATAGATGCAAAATTGCAAATGATGGTAGAAGACTATGCTACTAAAGATATGCTAGCTGCTATTCAAATTAAAGATAAGTTAGAAAAATATGCTAAAATTGATGAAGTAAAAGAAAAAACTATTGAACATTTTAAAAAAATATATGCGGAAGATATAGATATAGATAAAAAGATTTCTCAAGTAAGCAAAGTTTTGGTAATGATTGAAGCTAGTGAAGTAAGAAGACTTATTACGGAGGAACACATAAGACCAGATGGAAGAAAAATGGATGAGATTAGACCGCTTTATGCGGGTATTGATATTTTGGCTCGCACACATGGTTCTGCTTTATTTAGTCGAGGAGAAACTCAAGTATTAGCAACAACTACACTGGGAGCTATTGGAGAACATCAAATATTAGATGGACTAGGAATAGAAGACTCTAAAAGATTTATGCTGCACTATAATTTTCCTCAATTTTCAGTAGGGGAAGTGGGCAGATATGGATCTCCTGGCAGAAGAGAAATTGGCCATGGAGCTTTAGGAGAAAGAGCACTTGCACAGGTAATACCTAGTGAAGAAGAATTTCCTTATACTATTAGAGTAGTATCAGAAGTTTTAGAAAGTAATGGTTCTTCTAGTCAAGCAACTATTTGCTCTGGTTGTTTAAGTTTGATGGCTGCTGGTGTTCCAATTAAAGCACCAGTTGCAGGTATTGCAATGGGACTTATCACGAATAAAGATGGCAAAAAATATACAGTATTGACTGATATTCAAGGTCTAGAAGATCACATGGGAGATATGGATTTTAAAGTTGCTGGTACAAAAAAAGGAATAACGGCTTTACAAATGGATATTAAAATTAAAGGTGTAACTGAAAAAATTTTAAAAGAAGCATTAGCTCAAGCTAAAAAAGCTCGGCTAGAAATTTTGGAAGTTATGGAAAAAGCAATTGCTAAACCAAGAGAAGAAGTTAGCAAATATGCACCAAAAATTGAAATCTTTAATATTGATCCCGAAAAAATTAAAGATGTCATTGGTCGAGGCGGCGAAATGATTACAAAAATTATTTTAGAAGCTTCTAATGTTAAATCAGTTAACGATAAGGATGCAGTTAAAGTTGATTTAGAAGATGATGGTAGAGTAATAATTTATCATACAAATAAAGACATTATTGCTAAAACTCGTCAAATGATTGAAAACGTAGTTAGAGTTGTTGAAGAAGGTAAAACTTATACTGGAAAAGTGGTAAAAGTTGAAGATTTTGGAGTATTTGTAGAACTTTGGCCTGGTTGTGAAGGATTAGTGCATGTTTCTCAAATGGCTAATGAAAGAGTTGCTAAACCTAGTGATGTTGTTTCTGTGGGAGACGAAATAATGGTTAAGTCACTAGGCTATGATAATCGAGGCAGACTGAATTTATCTCGTAAAGATTGTTTGCCAAAGTCTGAAAAAAAAGAAAAAAAAGTCAAAAAAGATGACAAGAAAAATAAAGATTAATGGTATTTATAAACAGTTTAAAGAACCTTCGAATAATGATGATTAAATTTATTTGATCATCTTTTTTAGTTCCTTGATGAAGCAAGACTTTCTAAATAATGGAACTAATATATATACTTTGTTTTTAGTTCTAGTTAATGCAACATAAAAAAGCCTTCTTTCTTCAGCAAATAAAATTTCTTTATCACTTGGATGTAATTCTTCTATTATTTTATGATTTTTAATTTGGTTAGGAAAGCCATAAGTATCATCAACTAAGTTTATTAAAATAACATTTTCGGCTTCTAATCCCTTAGATGAATGAACCGTTAAATAATTAATATTTTTATTATCACTGAATTTAATAATATCCTTATTATTTCGACCTAAAACTAATAAATCTGAGTTAATTTTTTTAATATTTTGATATAATTTATTGAATGCTTTTTTAGGATTTAAATAGTAAATTAATTCTATTGGTTTAACTATATGTTTATTGCTAATTAAATCTTTTTTTATTTGCTTAGTATTTTTCATAATAAAATTAGCACTTATATTTATTAATTCTTGGCTATTGCGATAAGTATATTTTAATTTTAAAATTTTAGAATTAGGTACTAATTTAGCAAAATCCAAAAATAAATTTAGATTACATCCAGAAAAGTGATAAATTGATTGATAATCATCACCTACAACAAATAAATGGGCATCATTTAAAATTCGAAGCTTATTTATCAAGTTAAAGCGAATTTGTGATGTATCTTGAAATTCATCAACTATTATATATTTATAGCGATACTTATTATTTAAAATTTTTGTTGCTTTTATGATTAAATCATCGAAATCATAACTATTATTAGCTAATAAATCTTGCTCATATATATTTTTTATAATATACATATATTTTCCTAAAAAACTATTACTTTTATATATTCTTTTTATATCATCTTTTGTACATCCATTAGTTTTATAAATTTTTATTATATTTACTATTACTTTAGAAAATTCTTTATATTTAAATGAATTTAGAAATTTTTGATAATTATATTCTTTAAAATATAAAAGTAGTTCTTTAATTAAGTCAATATCTATTAAGCTATAAAAAAATTCATTAGTAACATAATATAAATAGTTATCACTTACTAAATTAAATTCTTGATTATAATCTTTAAGTATTTGAATAGCTAGCTTATGAAAAGTTAATATAGAACAATTATAATTAATTTTCTTTTTTAAATCATTGATGCTTTTATTAGTAAAAGATATTATTAATATTTCTTCTGGTAAACAAATATTTTGACTAATTAGATATTCGACTTTTTTAGTAATAGTAAATGTTTTACCAGCTCCAGCTCCTGCAATTAATAAAATATTTCCATTTGTTATAACTGCTTCTTTTTGATATTCATCTAATTCAAATTTTGTCATAAAATTTATTATAATGAAAATAAAAAAAATAACAATTAAAAAAGTATGACAAATTTTGACATTACGTAAATGATAGTCATAGAACTTAATTTAATTAAATGTTATAATAATCTTTATGAGGGTAAAATTATGAAGTACGAAACAAAAATGGAAATTGATTTAAAAAAATTAAAATTTAATACAACTTTATTATGTGAAAGTTATAATGATTACAAATATAAAATTGCTAATTTAAAAGATAATGCTTATGGAATGGGATTAAAAATAGTTAATACCTTAGTAGATAATGGAATAAATTACATTTTGGTTGGCTCTATTAAGGATGCTTTAGAAATTAGAAAATATAATAATGATATATCTATTTTAGTTAGTTATTATGTAACAGAAGAGCAAGTATATGATGCAATTAATAATAATTTAACACTTACTGTTGCTAATTTAAAATATTTAGAAAATATTAATAATTTAAAAATTAGAGATAAATTAAAAGTTCAAATTCTTATCGATAATGGATCTAATAAAATGGGATTTAATAATAATTTGGAATTGCAAGAAGCTATTTTATTAATTGAAAGTAATAAAAATTTAGAATTAGAGGGAATTTATACAGATTTAACAACTATTGGAGTGGAAGATGAATACTATTATAATCAGATCAATACTTTTTATCAAATTGTTAGTAATTATTTAGATAGTGATATAATGATTCATTTGAATGAACCGATAATGTATCATAAAAAACTTTCATATGTTAATGGCATAAGATTTGATTTATCTTTAATTGGTATTGAAGAAAATATTAATGATGATTGGTTTACTAATTTGCGAATTAAAAATGTTGAAAAACGTTATGGTGATTTGGAATTTCCTAATATTGATTTACAACTTATTTTTAATGTTACAAGTGAGGTTATGAACATTGGCAGAGTAAGTAAAGGAGATTTAATAGGAAGATATTTTATTGCGAAAGAGGATATGTATATAGCAATTATTCCGATAGGACACAAAGATGGTTTTACAAAAGCTATAGAATATGTTGGAATCAATAATTATAAAAGAAATATTTTAGCTGATGATATTGATCATTTAATAGTTGAAGCTGATGAAATGGTTAAGGAAAAGGACAAAGTATATATAATTAATGAAGAACGAGGAATTTATGATTTTTTGAGCTTACTTAAAACAAATAGATATTATTTAATGAGTATATTAAATAGAAATTTAAAAAGAGTATATATTAATACTGAAATAAGTAAAGGAAGTTATTTATAATGCAAAAAGTAGTTGGAATAGCATTTGTGGACGATGGCAAATTATTAGTAAAACAAATTCTTGGGCATTTGTAGATGGTGGTGTTGAGGAAGGCGAAACTGTAGAAGATGCAGCAAGTGATCCAAATAAGATGATTGAAATGACTGTATTTTTAAGCACAAAACAAATAGATGTTGAATTAATACCAAATGAAGAAATATTACATTATCATTGGTATAAAGTAGGTGAAAATTATAACATTTCATCTTCAATAAAAGACCATTTTTTGCCTTATGCACAAAAAAACAACATAATTTATTAAAAATGTATTGCATTTACTCCGATGATTTGGTATAATTTGAATTGTCATCAGGAGTTAATATGGGCGCTTAGCTCAGTTGGTTAGAGCACCTGCCTTACAAGCAGGGGGTCATAGGTTCGAGTCCTATAGCGCCCACCATTTATTTTTATTTATATTTTATATGCCGACATAGCGTAACTGGCAGCGCAACTGACTTGTGGGATAGAGACATATAATTGTCACTTGAACTATCTTGCACCCTTAGTTGGAAACAGCTAAGGTGGACATCGCTAATTCGGGGAAAGCTAAGTAAATTAGTAAATTAATTTA
>CALVUS010000057.1 GCA_944363665.1 uncultured Bacilli bacterium
AAAAAAATTATATTAAAAATATGTAGATAAAAAAAGTATTTTATTATATTTATTTTACCTACCTTTATTTTTTCCAATTAAAAAAAAAAAAAAAAAAAAAAAAACTAGTAGTTAAAGAAAATTTAGCAACAAAAAAGATGAATTTTACTTCATCTTGACAGTTTTAAATAATATTTTTATGTATTAATTATCATTTCTTGCTTTTTCTATTAAAATATCCAATAACGAAGAACAATCTATTCCTGATGTCTCAACTAATTTAGGATACATGCTAATATCAGTAAAGCCTGGCATAGTATTTATTTCATTTAAATATATTTCATTTGTACTTTCATTTTTCAAAAAATCTACTCTAGCTAATCCGCTACCATCAATCACTCTAAAAGCTTTTTCAGCTATGCTTTTTATTAAATTTTCTTCTTCTGAAGATATATTTGCTTCTAACAAAGTTATAGATTTATTGTCTTTATACTTAGAATCATAGCTATAAAAAGTTCCACTAGCTTTTATTTCTCCTACTGAAGTAGCTTTTTTATTAAGTATTGCACATTCCAATTCTTGTCCTTTTATTTCTTTTTCAATTAATATTTTACTATCATACTTTCTAGCTTCATATAAAGAAACATTTAACTCATCTATATTTTGAGCATTATTAATACCAATTGAGGAACCAGAACTAGAAGGCTTGACAAAAACCGGATATCCAAAATTTTCCCTAATAAGTTTATCTATTTCTCCAACTGTTACAGTTTTTTCATTAAAAGATTCATCTATATACAAAAAATCATTAGCTTCATGTTTTATATAAATACTTGGAGTAACTAATATACCGGCATTTTTAAGTAAAAACTTAGTATATACTTTATCCATACAAATACTACTTGCTAAAATTTTACAGCCAACATAAGGAATATCAAGCATTGTAAGTAGTCCTTCGATACTACCATCTTCACCATATTTACCGTGTAGTACAGGTATTATAACATCCATACTTTTTAAATATTTAAACACATTATTAATCATTTTTGTATCGTTAGGTAATTCGCCAAATTTATAATTCTCAATTTTTTTTATTGAATCAATAACTTCATACCATTCATTTGTTTTATCCAAATATATTGGATAAATATCATATTTCTTTTTATTTAAATTTTTGATTATATTAGAAGCACTTACTACTGATACATCATGTTCACTAGATGCACTTCCAAAAATTATACCAACTTTCATATTTCTCCTTTAATAGCATCAACTATCTCTTTAAAATTAAGCGAATTACTAGCTTTTATTAAAATTTTATCATCTTTTATCATTATTTTTTTTAATAAATTTATAGCATCTTCATTATTTTGGAAATGATAACTATTACTAGCATCAAATCCTCGTTTTATTGCCTCATCATTTATATATTTTGCATAATCTCCAACAGTTATTAAAATATCTATTTCTTCATCTACTATTAATTTTCCTAAATTACGATGTAATTCTTCTGAAAAATCTCCTAGTTCTTTCATCGTACCTAAAACAGCAATTAATCTACCATCTAAATTGCTTAAGTATTTTATAGCATAACTCATCGAATCATAATTAGCATTATAAGAATCATCTATTATCGAAATGCCATCTTTTTCAATAATACTCATACGATTAGAACTTAGTTCAAAGTCAAGTATTCCTTTATAAATTAAATCGTTCGGTATATTAAATATGCTGGCTGTTGCTATAGCAACTAAAGCATTATAAATAAAATGCTCACCACCAATAGGAACTTTATAAATTACATCATTTACTTTAAAACTACTAGAATTGTCTTCCATTATAATATCTTTAGCTAAAAAATCACTGACATTATTAATTCCAATAGTTATTACATTATATTTATCTTTATATTTTAAATACCATCTGTGTAATAAATCATTATCATTATTAATAATCAAAGTACCAGATTCATTTAATCCTTCCAAAATCTCTAATTTTGCTTTTAATATATTACTTCTATTTCCTAAATTACCAATATGAGCTGTTCCAACATTGGTAATTATAGCAACATCAGGCTTAGCAATATCTGTTAAATAAGATATTTCCCCTAAATGATTCATTCCCATTTCTAAAACTAATATTTCATTACTTTCATCAAGTGATAATATACTTAAAGGTAATCCTATATGATTATTTTGATTACCAATGGTTTTATGAGCATTAAACTTTTTATTTAAAACACTATAAACCATATCTTTAGTACTAGTTTTACCAGCACTACCGGTAATAGCTACAACTGGATTTTTAAATTTGCTCCTTTTATATTTAGCTAAACTACCTAGAGCTTTAATACTATTTTGAACTATTATAATCATCTTATTATTATTTTTTAAATAAACTAAATCACTTTCTTTGTAATCATAATTATCCAATATAGCTAAAGATGCTCCTTTATTAAATGCATCCATATAAAGCTTATTACCATCATTTTTTTCCCCCTTAATACCTATATAACAATCACCTGGCTTAATTTTCCTAGTATCAATAGTTACATTATTTATTCTAGTGTTTAATTCATTATAAAGCATTAGATATTCAATATTTTCATAAATATCTTTAGTACTCATAAACTCACTTCCTTTATTTTTTGTATTATACCTTATTTAAAATAATTTGTATAGATTTCATCAAAATTCTCAATACATCTAATATCAATATTTTCTAATATAATTTTAGGTATTTCACTTAAATCTTCCATGTTGCTTTTAGGTATATAAACTACTTTGATATTTTTATTATATGCACCAATTAATTTTTCTTTTAATCCCCCAATTTTTAAAACACTACCGTTTAATGAAAGTTCACCAGTAAAAGCAATATCTTCAGGTATTACTTTTTTTTCTAGCAAAGATAATAAAGCAACTGCAATACTTAATCCTGCAGATGGTCCATCTTTTTTAGTTGATGCATCTAAAAAATGAAAATGTAAGTCTGTATTATTTAAATTGTATTTATAAGAATGTTTAATAAAAGATACTATTACATCAATACTTTCTTCCATAACTTTGCCAACACTACCAGTAACTTTTATTTTCCCACTACCTTTATATTCAACTACTTCTGTTTTAGTAACTAGTCCTCCAATGCTTGTGTAAGCTAAAGAATTTACAACTCCAATTAAATTTTCATTTATTAAGTCATCATTATATTTTGGATTACCAAGTAATTTCATTATCTTTTCTTTACTAATAGTTTTAATATTATTAATTGCCATTTTTCTTACTAATGTTGCAAGAACTCTTTCTAATTCTCTTACTCCAGCTTCTTTAGTATAATTATTAATTATAAAGTATAATAGTTCTTCACTAAATCGCATTTTATCATCAACTATAATATGATCTTTAAAAATTCTTGGTAATAAATATTTTTTAGCTATATCTTTTTTTTCAAATAATGTATAACTATTAAGTTCTATTACTTCAACTCTGTCAATAAGAGTTGCAGGTATATCCCCAATATAATTAGCAGTCAAAATAAATAAAACTTTACTTAAATCAAATGGCTCTTCTAAATAATTATCTGTAAAATATTTATTTTGTACAGGATCTAAAATTTCTAATAACGTACTCGCTGGATCTCCTTTGTAGTCTTTTACCATTTTATCTACTTCATCGATTAATATGACAGGATTATTACTTCCACATTTGCTTATACCTTGAATGATTTTACCAGGTGAAGCCGCCAAATAAGTTCTTCGAGAACCAATTAGTTCTGTAGAATCATTTAATCCCCCAACACTAATTTTATAAAAATTACGATTTAAACTTTTGGCAATTGACATTGCAATACTTGTTTTACCAACCCCCGGAGGACCAACCAAACATATAATGGGACTTTTGATATTGCTATTTATATTTTTTACGGCTACATATTCACTAATTCTTTCTTTAATTTTTTCTAATCCATAATGTGTTTCATCTAGCAATTTTAAAACGTTATTAAAATTAGCATTTTCTTTAGTACTTTTATTCCAAGGTAAATTTAAAATTGTATCGATATAATTATGTAAAATACTAATTTCTGGACTAGACTCATTCATTACTTCATACTTGCTAATCTCATGGGCAATTTTTTCTTTAATTTTTTTATCAATTTTCAGCTTTTTTAAAGTATCGCGAAACTTTTTAGTTTCTTCTTCTTGTAAAGATACTTCTCCTAGTTCTTGTTTAATTATTTTTAATTTTTCTTTCAAAACAAAAGTTCTTTGATCATTAACTAAATTTTCATTTAAAGTATCATCTAATTCTTCATCTAATTTTAATACTTTAATTTCTTCATTCATATCTTTAATTAATGATTTAGCTCTTTTAATAGGGTTTATATTTTGCATATATTCTAACTTTTTATTTATATCAAAAGGAAGATAAGAAGCAATTGCATCAGTTACTTTATTTAAATCTAAAGTATTAGTAACATATGATAATATATCATTTGAAGCACTATTGGAAGTACTTATATATTCTTTTAATACATCTATTAATTTTCTTAAAATAGCTCTTTCTTCTTCAGGTATTAAAGATGGTAAATCAATATACATAACTTCACTATATAAAATATCATCAACTGTATTATAAAATTTATTAACGGCTACTCTTTTTAATCCTCGTAGTTTTACCTGAATTCCATTATCCACTACTAATTTACTTTTTATCTTGGCAATAACTCCAACTTTTGGTAAATCATCGACATCTGGGTCTTCTTCTTTGCTGTCTGTTGGGGCAATTACCAGTATTTCTCCTTTATAATTTAAAGTTGCTTCCTTAATAGTCTGACTACTTATTTTATTGTTTAATTCTAATTTTATTTCCTGATTAGGAAGGATTACTAATTTTTTTAATATTATAACTGGTACATTGAACATGTGTGACCTCCCGAACTCAAAAGTTATTATAATAGTTTTAAAAACTTTTGTAAAGATAAATCACCAATAATTATTGTAGACATAAACTACTAATGAATAAGGAGGAAAGTTTGATGTTTGATTGGTTTTTAAGTTTATCATACCCTATTCAAGCTTTAATTGCTACTCTTTTTACTTGGGGAATAACTGCCCTAGGAGCAGCAATTGTTTTTCTATTTAAAAAAGTCAATAAAAATGTTTTAGATGCAATGTTGGGATTTGCTGCAGGAGTAATGATTGCTGCAACATTTTGGTCTTTATTATCTCCCGCAATTGAAATGGCTAATAGTTTAAATATGATTGCTTGGCTTGTTGTTGCAATTGGTTTTTTGGGTGGTGGTTTATTACTTTTTATTGGTGATAAAATATTTGACCATTTTGCCAAAAACAAGGTAAATTCAGGCAGCTTAAAAAGAAGTATCATGTTAATGTCTTCAATGACTTTACATAACATACCAGAAGGAATGGCAATTGGAGTAGCATTTGGTTCGATTGCTTACGGAATTGATGGTGCAACAGTTAGTGCAGCCCTAATGCTAGCTTTAGGTATTGGAATTCAAAATTTTCCAGAAGGATCAGCTGTAGCACTTCCTTTATACCGTGAAGGTATGAGTAGAAAAAAAGCCTTTTTTTTAGGAAACTTAAGCGGTATAGTGGAACCAATTTCCGCAGTTATTGGGGCAATTTTAGTTCTAAAAGTTCAATTTTTATTACCAGTATTGCTATCATTTGCTGGTGGTGCTATGATTTATGTTGTAATTCAAGAACTAATTCCTGAAAGTCAAACAAATGAAAAAAAAGACCTAATGGCCCTATTTACAATTTTTGGCTTTCTAATAATGATGATATTCGATGTAGCCCTAGGCTAAAGCAAGTTATCTTGCTTCTTTTTATAAAACAAAATACATTTAATTTAAACTAATCCGATACGGATCACTCGAAGTTCCAGATCCACCAGCAAGACTCACACCAGACTCCAAATAGAAGGACGGACACACCGCATGCGTATAAGTCACATTGTCATTGTCGACAAACCCTGGGCGGCCCACAAGGAAGGCACGATTCGTAGTGCCTGTACTGCGGGAAATTGTCCATTCACTAGAACCTAAATATAGCCAGTTTGTACTTGTTGCACTTTCATAATTATATAATTCTGTTGTCCAGTTACTTGGGGCTGCTGCATAGCCATAATCACTTACATACATTAAGCCTATTTTCATGTTAT
Organism: uncultured Bacilli bacterium; assembly: GCA_944363665.1. GTDB lineage: Bacteria > Bacillota_I > Bacilli_A > RF39 > UBA660 > Onthocola_B. The sequence goes on from CALVUS010000057.1 coordinate 6,165, forward strand.
CTGTTGTACTACTTGAGCTACTTCCTATTTCTGTATTGTAATATTCTTTTGCCGTTGCTTCAGTATCTCGATCCATTCTTCCTACTTTCCATGTATGCATTTCTATTTTACTTTGCCATGTTGAATTTATTGTTCCTAAAAATGTACTATTTAATGTTGTTCTTATATCTGGTTTTGTACTTGAATTCCATGTATTATCTCCTCCACTATCCCAAGCATA
>CALVUS010000058.1 GCA_944363665.1 uncultured Bacilli bacterium
AACTTGACACAAAAAAAGCCTTATAATATAAGGGCTCAAGCATTATGTGTAATAGAGGTTACTGCAAAACTCGGGGGACACCATTAATTTAAATGTAAACTCAGAGTAATAAAAATCTGAGTTTTTTGTTGTAAATTTTAAAATAAAATGATATTATTATAATGAAAGGAGTTTTGAGATGTATTACAATAATTATGACTATGACAGTATTAATCATGCTATTGAAGTTGGTCAAGTAATGGCTGTATGGACAATTGTAGCTTTAATTTTAGCCATCGTCGGAGGCATTTTGGTTTACTTTTTATTTATTAAAGGAAACCATAAATTAGGTAAAGGATTAGCAAAATTTAGAGATTTATTAGACTTTAAAATTATGCTAATTGAACCTATTTTAAAAATTCTTTATTTAATGCTAACTATATTTATAGTATTATTTTCATTCAATTTCATTGCTGTCAATTTCTTAGCTTTCTTACTATTTTTACTTTTAGGTCCTGTCATTGTACGTCTTATTTATGAAGGATCATTAATACTAATCATGATCTGGAAAAATACTAAAATAATTAGTGAGAATACTGAAAAAAGCAAAGAAAAGAAATCTACAAATGAAAAAGCCAAAGAAGAATAAATTCTTGGCTTTTTTTATTTGTAAAAGAGCTTAAGCTCTACTAGAATATTTACCATCCTTAGTGGAAATAATAATTTTTTCCCCTTGATTAATAAATAATGGAACCTTTACTATATATCCAGTTTCAATTTTAGCATCTTTTGTTGCATTAGTTGCTGTATTTCCTTTAACTGCTGGTTCAGTTTCTACCACTTCATATTCTATTTTTTCTGGAAGAGTTATACCTATTATTTCACCTTCATAAAAATCAATATCTATTTCTAAACCTTCTTTAATATAATTAACATTATTACCTAAAACAGATTCTGGTATTTCAATTTGTTCATACGTATTATTATTCATAAACACATACGAATCCCCCATCTTGTATAGATATTGTGTTTTTACTTTATCAATATGAGCTTTAGTTATTTTTATATTAGTATTAAATGTATCTTCTGTAACAGATCCAGTTCTTAAATTTTTTCTTTTAATTCTAACAAAAGCTGGTCCCTTACCAGGTTTAACATGTTGAAACTCTACAATAGTATATAAGTTTCCATCCATGATTACAGTCATACCATTTTTAATATCATTTATATTTATATCCATTAAACTCACTCACTTTCTTACTATTTTTTTTCTTTAGCAATAACAGTCTTTCTACATTTCGGACAATATCTATTTAATTCAAGACGATCCGGAGTATTCTTTTTATTTTTACTAACAGGGCGTAATTCAAAACCACATACAGAACATCTCATAGTAACTTCACTACGATTTTCTTTTTTTGCCATAAAATTCCCTCCTTACTAATAAGTTCTCTATAATTATATCAAATTTTTAATATTTTTCAACTAAAACCATTAAAATATCCCTTATTAATAATTATTTTTTATATTTTAATTAATATAAATTATTAAAGATTATATTCTAAATTTAACTTAAAATATTTTTATTAAACGGAAATTCTATATGGATCTGTTGATGTGCCGGATCCACTAATTAGTTTTATTTCTGACTTGAGATAAATGGACGGACGATATATACATATAAAATAACGTAGAGCCTCGGCACCAATTAAGCCTGAATTAGATATGTAGAATATAGGAAGTTGAAGATCTGATCTACGTGAAATAGTCCATTCATCTACATCTAAATACATCCAATTATTATTACGATTTGTTGTATTATCATAATCTGATAATGCGGTTTGCCAATTTTCCGGACTAGCTGCATATCCATAATCGCTTACATACATTAACCCTACTGCCATTATTTCTACATATCCTGTTTGATTTTTTATTTCTGCATTATAATATTGTTTTACATTATTAGTTGAACTCCATACCATTCCCCCAACTTGCCATTGATGTGATTCATCTACCAAACTTTGCCACTTACTACTTAATGTATTCCGATATGTTGTATTTAATATTGTATATATATCTGGTTTTTCTGTTTCATTCCATGTATTACTACCATCAGAATCCAGTTCATAACTTCCATATCTTGTGGATTTCATTAATTTTACATTATATATTCCATCATTATCATCATCAAACAATCCTATTATTCGATATAAATTATCTTCTGGACATGTTGCTGCATCACTTCCAAAACATACATAATTATTCAGATTTGCTCCTGAATATCTATAGGAATTATCCTCTGCTTCTTCTGATGCATTGGTATAAGTTCCTGTTCCATCATGGTAATAAAGCCCATTTGCTCCATCTGTTGTATATATATTATTTATTACATACTCTGCAAAGGTATATTCCGCTATATCAAAATACACATAACATTTATCACTTGTATTTGATTTCATATTTATTTTTTGAGTTGCTTCATTATAAGTAATAGTTCCACCATTTTCGCATTTACTTAGAGTTTCATTAAATACATACCCCTCCTGTGGCCACTCACTTTGTGTTACTTCTTCATAAATTCCAGTTCCTGCTTCGGTTTCTAGCATCATGGTGAGCATATTTGTATTTTTTATTTGTGATTCGTTTTTTTCTATATTTTCTTCACCATTTTTAGTTAATAATGCATAACTACCTATTAAAGTTATCCCTATTATTAATGTAATGACTATTAATATTTTTTTCCTCATGTTAACTCCTTTATATTACTATATCAAAATTATTTTAATTAATATGTCATATTGTGTCATATTTTTATATTTATATTATACTTTATAAATACAGGTGATACAAGTATCTTATTTTATTTATTTTACACACCTCTATTTTCCCTATTATACAAAAAAAAAAAAAAAAAAATCAATCTTTATAGATTAATTTTTATATAGTTCATTCAAATAGTTTGTGATATCTTTAGTTATCTTACTAGCACCATAATACATGGTATCATTACTACCATTATTATGCGATATATTTGGAGTGATAACAACAACACTATATTTAGGATCATCACTAGGAAAATATCCTGCAAATGTTGATGTAATTGTTGCAACATCTACTTTGCCGTCATTATCAGAATCATAAAACGATTCACTAGTCCCTGTTTTACCAGCTGCATTTAAATTTCGATTTACATAAATTCTTCCCGTTCCTTCACTTAATACTAATTTTAAACCTTCTCTAATTCTATTTAAATATTCTTCACTTAAATCTACTTGATTTAATATTTCTGGTTGACTTTTAAGTATAATTTCATCTTTATTTTTTATTTCTTTCATTAAAGATAATTTTATTCTATTACCAGTAGCTAAAGAGTTAATATATTGCAAAACTTCTATCGGAGTGTAAGTATCATATTGTCCTATAGCTAAATTTAAAAGTAAATCATCTGCGATGGTTTTACCAATAATACCTGTAGTTTCTCCTGGTAAATCAATACCAGTTTCAACACCTAAACCAAAACTAGCTAACATATTACGATATATATTAAAATGTTCTTCTGTTGCATTTAATTTCATATTCGGTTTATAAATATTTCCTGTAAGGCCTATGGCAATTAAATATTGATAATAATTGGAAGACATTGCTAAGGCTTTTAAATCATTGATTTTACCTAAGTTTTTAAAACTACATTTTTGAGGAACCAAATATAATTTAACACAACCATCTGTAATATATTTATTCATATCTATTAAATCATATTTATAACCTACTGCTATAGTAGCCCCCTTAACTGCAGATCCAATTGTAAATGACTTATTAATTGTATTTAAAGAAATATCACTCCAAGTCCCATCGTCATTTCTTCTTAACCCTGAAATGGCTATTATATTTCCTGTATTAGGATCACTTATTAATGCATAGGAATCTTTGTAATAATCTGTATTGGGATAACTATCTCCTAGCAAAATTTTTTCTTTAATAATTTCTTCCACTTTCAGTTGAATATCAATATCAATTGAAAGTACTAAATCATTTCCTTTTTGTTCTTCTTCTATTAAAGTTAAAGTATTATCACTATTTACTAAATATTTAGCTTTAGTTCCTTTTAAATATTCTTCATATTCCATTTCTAAATAGCTAAGCCCTACTATATCAGTTAATTCATATCCAGCATTTAAATAAATTTCTTTATCTTCTTTGGGAATATTACCAATAGAACCAAAAATATTTTTTAATGTATCACCATATAAATATATTCTTTCCCAAGATAATTCCCCAGTAATACCAGGGATATTACTTTCTATTACTTTCGCAAATTCTTCTTCACTTATTCCCTTTAAAATTTCTTTTTTAGTGTAAATATATCCCTCATTCATCAAATTATATATGTATGCAGCTTTTTTATCTATAATATCATAATCAGCTAGCATTTCTTCTGTAATTCTTTCTTTTTTCAAACTTTCTATATCAGCATTAGTAATTTTTCTTTCTTCCAAAAGTTTATATTCATCTGTAGTTATTAAATTTTTACCATTATCATTTTGAATAAGCCAATAATTTTTTAAATCTTCTAGTGTTCCTTCATTAATAGTAATAATACTAGCTAACTTTTGAGCAATTGAGATTTCTTCAATCGAACTTATATCTTTAACTTTATTATAATAAATAGTTTTAACACCAATATTATCCACTAAAACTTTCCCATTAGTATCTAATATTCTTCCTCGTGGTGCACTATTACCATTAATATAAACTAAAGTTCTTTCTTCTAATTTTTCTTTATAATAAATAGCATTACTTTTTATAAAAAATATTTTTGCTCCCAGTATTATAAATATTGCGATTAACACTCCATATAATATCTTTTTCATATTATTAGTATTACTTTTTATAAAAAAAACATACAATATATTAAGGTGATTTAGATGTACAATATTATAGAAAGATATATGAATATATTAAAAAAAGAAGATGTCGATAATTTTGCAAAAAGTAAAAATACTTATTTAAGTTCTGAAGAATTAGACTTTACTTACAACTTTTTAAAAAAGAATTGGCAAGATATATTAAAAAATCCTAACGCTTTCGATATTAATCGTTATAAAAACAATTTTAATTCTGAAAATTTTATTAAAGTAAAAAAAATTTTTGAAGAATACTATCGAAAATTTAAAAATTTTCTTTAAAAAAGATAAACAACTATTTGACTGTTTGCTTATCTCGGTAAAGAATTTCTAAATCTTTTTCTAAATTAGGATTAAATTTTTTATTTTTAATCATTTCAATTTCCAATTTGTATGGTGGATATTCACCTACCCATGGAGTTTCTAAAATTTTAGGAACTTTTTTTAATAGTGGATGATATAAAACATTAATTAAATTATCAAATCCTATTGTTCCATATCCCAAATTTGCATGACGATCTTTATGGGAACCAATAGCATTTTTACTATCATTCACATGAATGCATTTAATTTTATCAAGACCTATTTCTTGGTCAAAATCTGCTAAATAATCATCAAATTGTGCTAAATTAATACCAGAATCATTTAAATGACACGTATCTAAACAAATTCCTACTTTATCTTTCATATTTATATGCTCTAACATATATTTTAATTCATATAGATTAATACCACATTCAGTACCTTTACCTGCCATAGTTTCTAATAAAATCATCGGAACAGTATCTTTATCTATAATATGATTAATTGCAATAGCTATATTACTTAAAGCTTCCATTCTATCTAAATTTAATGAATTACCAGGATGAACAACTATATAATTAATCCCCATTTTAGTAATTCTACTAATTTCATTTTTTAAAAAAGAAATTGAAAAATTCCAAGAATCGGCCTTTTCTTTATTTGCTAAATTTATTATATAAGGAGCATGACATATAACATTTTTTATATCAATACCATTTGCATCCATATACTTTTTAGCTTCTATAGTTAAATTTTTATCTATGTCTTTACGAATAGTATTTTGAGGTGCTCCGGTATAAAACATAAATGTATTTGCCCCATAACTAACTGCTTGTTTAGCAGAAGTCAATAATTGCTTTGCATCAAAGCTTACATGAGATCCAATAATCATTTTATCACCAACATAATTATACATTTTTTAGGAACAAAAGCCAAACAAGTTTGACTATCCTTGCATCACTACAAGGCATTTCTACTTCATAGAGTCCTTCAGACTCTCCATAGACCAACTTTGGATGGTCGCCACCCTACTA
>CALVUS010000059.1 GCA_944363665.1 uncultured Bacilli bacterium
ACATAATTTATATATTTGTTTTTGTAAAAGATGAAAAAATAAAAAAAGAAAGGTTGATTTTTTTTTTTTTTTTTTGTATAATGGGGAAAATAGAGGTGTACCCATGAAAAAAATAGTAATATTAGGATTAACAACATTAATAGTATTATCTATAGGAATTTATACATATTTAACAAGTAAAAATGAAGAAAGTATAGATAAAAAAGAAAAACAGATAAAAAGTACAAATATGCTCACCATGATGCTAGAAACAGAAGCAGGAACAGGAGTTTATGAAGAAACAATAGCAAGTGAGTGGCCGATTGATGGATATGAATTTAATGAAACATTGTCAAAGTGTGAAAATGGTAGTGAACTTTCGTGGGATGATAGTACTAAAAAAGTAATATTTGCATCAACTAAAGCAGATAAGTGTTATATTTATTTTGTTATAAAAAAAGATCCTACATTTGCTGATTATATTATAGATGAAGTATATAGTGTGGATGGAACAAATGGATTGTATTATCACGATGGACAAGGAACATATACAAATGCCAATCAAGAAGCTGGAGATAATTCATATCGCTATAGTGGAGCGAACCCTGATAATTATGTATGCTTTGGGAGTGATGCTGCAACTTGTCCAAATGATAACTTATATCGAATAATAGGGTTATTTGATGATGATAAAGATGGAGTATATAATATTAAGTTAATTAAGTATGATTATGCAAATAGTAATTTATTAGGTATAAATGGGGATTATAACAATGATTATTATTCAAGTACTTCATTAAATTATTATAAAGGATATTTAACAACAATAAATAGATATTCTTGGAATAATAATACAAAAACTAATAATTGGAGTGAGAGCAATCTTAATATAATAAATTTAAATACAAATTATTGGAATAGTTTAAATAAAAATTGTCAGGACATGATAGCAACAACTTCATGGAAGATTAATAGCAGTTCTGAAGATAATATAAATAATGTATCAATAAAAAATTTATTTAATAATGAAATTATTAATCCTATGAGTCAAACAAGATATGATGATGAAATAGGCTTAATGTATGTCAGCGATTACGGATATGCGGTAATTCCCGAATATTGGACAGAACATTTGCTTAATTTTAATAATAGTTTAATACAAAATAATAATTGGATGTTTATGGGAATAGACGAATGGACTATAACTATGGCGTATTATTCAAATTCATTATATCCATATGTATTTTTTATATATGCTGATGGTAGAATTGTATATTCCGGTGGTGTTACTTATTATACTGCAATTAGACCCGTATTTTATTTAAAAGAAAGTGTTTTAATCATGGCAGGTAATGGTAGTTTAAATAATCCATATAGATTAAGTTTGTAATATTATTAAGGCAATTTTTTAAATTGCTTTTTTGTAAATTAAATGTTAAGTGATTGTAAAAAAATTGACGTTTTAATTGATGAGAATTATAATTTAATTAGCATAGATACCTGTTTGGTATTATGAATGGAGGGATAAAGGATGCTAAAAACCAAAGTTGGTTATAGTGAAAATGTTGATGCATTTTCATCTGGTGTTGAAACAGCAACTATGGCTAATGTGATAGAAAATCCGCAAGTTGGATTGTTTTTCACAAGTTGTGTTCAAGACCAAAATGAACTTATGAAAGGAGCAAAAAGTGTATTAGGTGATGTTCCAATCATTGGCTGTACATCATCAGCTGCATTGTGTACTCAAGATGGCTATTTAAATAAAGAAACTGGGTATTCAGGAATGATGCTTTTTGGTGGAGATGCTGAAGTAGTTACTGCAGGAAGCAAAAAAACAGATGAATCTCCAAGGGAAATTGGAGCTCGTATTGCTAAAGAAGCAATTTCAAAAAGAAAAGGTGCAGATAAAGAACCGGATTTCTTCTTTATGAGTGCTAGTCCTGCGAATGAAGAAGAATATTTAAAAGGTATACAAGATGTTATTGGAAATATTCCAGTATTTGGTGGATCAGCTGCTGATAATACCGTTGAAGGCAAATGGAGTATTTTAAATGATGGGGAAAGTTTCAGTGATGGATGTGTTATAGCAATATTTTATACTGATGGCAAGATGGCTAATATTTACACTGGAGCATATCATGAAACAAACAATGCTGGTATCATTACCAAAGTTGAAGGTAGTAGAACATTAGTAGAAATAGATCATGAACCAGCACTTAAGAAATATGCGGAATGGACTAATCAAAATGTTGAAGATTTAATGGGAGGAAATTTACTTACGGCAACAATTTGTGCACCTCTTGGAGTAAAAGATCCAATTGGTAAAGTTGTAGCTGTTCGGCATCCAATGGCTGGTAATGAAGATTTATCTATGAATATTGGAGCTGACCTTGCTGTTAATACTGCTGTAATTCAGCTTACAAATACACCTGAAGGAATTTTAAAAGCAAATGAAGAAACTATTGCTAAAGTTAATGAACTTATGGGAGAAAATGTTGAATCATACTTCTTAGTTCATTGTGGTGGTAGACGTTTAGGACTTGCTTTAGCAAATATTGAAGATAAAATTTATCCAGAAGTTAAAAAGGCTATACCTGATAAAGAATTTTTAATGGTATTTACATTCGGTGAATATGGCCAAGGAGATCACTCATCTAACACAGTTGGAGGATTATCACTTTCATATACTGGATTTGGAAAGTAATAAATAAAGAATAAAAAGGAGATAAAATGAAAAGCTTAATAGGAAATAGTTGGAGAGATTCAAGTGATGGCAAAGTAATAAATGTCATGAATCCTGCCACTAATGAACTTGTAGGTACAGTTCCAAGTTTAACAAAAGAAGATGTGGAAGAAGCAATTAAATATGCTCACGATCATCAAAAAGAATGGGAAGCATTATCAGTAGTTGCTAGATGTGAAATACTAACAAAGTTCGCTGCATTAGTGGAAAAGAACAAAGATGAACTTGCTAAATTATTATCTGATGAAACTGGAAAGCCAATTAAAGAAGCATATAATGAAATTGCAAATATTGGGATTGGTGTTCCAGCATATGTTGAAAAAGTTAAACATGAATATGGAAATATTATTTATAGAGGAACAGAAAAAGGTCAAGAAAATACAATTCAATATACTATTCAACAACCTTTAGGGGTAGTAGTTGCTATTATTCCATTTAATTTCCCAAGTGATATTTTTATTAATAAAATACCACCAGCATTGTTAATGGGAAATGCTTGTATACTTAAACCTGCTAGTGCTAATCCTCTTACACTTACTAGATATGTAGAGCTTTTAGTTGAAGCTGGTGTTCCTGCAGGAATAATATCTGTAGTTCATGGATTAGGTTCAGTAGTAGGAACTGCTTTAACAAGTAGTAAACTAGTTGATATGGTAAGTTTAACTGGTAGTACTGCTGCTGGAATAGATGCGGCCAAGAATTGTGCTGAACATTGTGCTCATAGTTCTCTAGAACTCGGCGGAAATGATGCTTTTATTCTTTGCGCAGATGGTGATATTGACTTAGCTGTTGAAGAAACTGTTTGGGGTAGACTTTATAATACTGGACAAGTATGTTGTGCTAGTAAAAGATTTTTAGTAGAAAATTCAGTTAAAGATGAATTTATTCAAAAGATGATTGCTAAAATTAAAACTTTGAGAGTAGGAATGCCTTCAGAAATGAGTACTGATATAGGTTGCTTAATTAGTGAAGATGCAGCTATTGAAGTTGAAAGACAGGTAAATGAAACAATTTCTCAAGGTGCAAAACTTGTTTATGGTGGTCGAAGAAAAGGTGCTTTTTATGAGCCTACAATACTAGATAATGTAACTCGTGATATGGATGTTGCTAAAGATATGGAAATATTTGGACCAGTTATTCCAGTAATAGGATTCGATACAATAGAAGAAGCTGTAGAAATTGCGAATCAATCAATATATGGCTTGTCAGGTTCAATTATAACTCGTGATTTTAATAAAGCAATTAAAGTTAGTGAACAAATGGAATGTGGCGGATTCGTTATTAATGGTGCTAGTTTCTTTAGATCATTTGAACAACCTTTTGGAGGTTGGAAGTATTCGGGAATTGGCAATGAAGGAATTATGACAACATTAAAAGAAATGTCTAGAACGAAAACTGTTATTTTAAAAAATGTGACTAAATAATTAGAGCAAGTTGTTCTTGCTCTTTATAAATAAAGGAGGATATTATGTTTAATTATAAAGGTAGAGTAGTGGTAATGACTGGAGCATCATCTGGTTTAGGTAAACAAATGGCTCGTGGATTTGCTGAATGTGGAGCTAATTTAGTTTTAATGGCAAGAAGAGTTGAAAGACTAGAAGAATTTGCTAAAGAATTAGAAGGAATGGGAGTAGAAGCTTTACCAGTAAAATGCGATGTTACAAATGTTGCTGAGGTAAATGAAGCAGCACGAGTTGTTGAAGAAAAATTTGGTAAAGTAGATGTTTTGGTCAATTGTGCAGGAAGTGCTAAAAATAATGGAGTTCTTAATATGACTGATGAAGAATGGCAATTTACAATTGATACAGACATGAATAGTGTATTTTACGTTACAAGAGCATTTGCTAACATTATGAAGAAAAATAATTATGGTAGAATTATTAATATTGCATCTATGTATGGCATGGTAGGAAATATGGCAATGGATACAGTTGCATATCATACTAGTAAGGGAGGAGTTATAAACTTTACAAGAGCTGTTGCCGCAGAGCTAGCTAAATATGGTATTACTTGTAATGCAATTTGTCCAGGATACTTTGATACAGAACTTACTCATGAAACTCTTATAACAGATTCATTTACCACTTATATGAAAGCTACTGTTCCAGTAGGGCGCTATGGTCATGAAGGAGAATTAAATGCAGGAGCTATATTTTTAGGTAGTGAAGAAGCAAGTTATGTCACTGGAGTAATACTGCCAATTGATGGTGGTTATACAGCAGTTTAATTTGTGAGATTAAAATAAATACTTAGTTGAAGCACTAATAGTGCTTTTTTTTTATTTTATGATATAATATTAACTTGTAGAAAAGAGGAAAATAGATGAACTTAAAAAGATTTATTAATTAAAAATAAGCAATTACTTGTAATGGAAGTTTTAGATCCTAAAATAAAACTAGCAGTTGGTGAAATTTTAGACATTATAACTACATCAGAAAATGTAGTACAAAAAGATATAGAAACTGATAAAAAAATCAGTAAAAGAATTTTAGAAGAATTTGGAACAATATTAAAGTGTATTGGATATGGTAATGAACACAAATATGTTTTCCATAGTTTTAATTCCAATGATTCATCATTTGTTTGCAATGTTGATGAACTAGCATCATTTAGAATTTTATTGAAAAATAATGGTTATTTGAAAAATGATATATCTATGCAGATTATCACAAAAGATCAAGAAATAGAATACAATTTTATTAAGTTGAAAAAGTATAATGCTTCTATATTTAATTTACAAAGCTATTTTATCAAAAATAAATGCAATCAAAATAAAATATATCGATATTTATCAGCAGAAGAATATAACTTTACTTTAGCACATGATGATGAAAGTATTCATATTGATATTGAATCTTCGAATGCTAAAAATAAAAATGTTTTTAAATTAGATAATGAAGCAATTTTAGAACAATATATGTTAAATATGAATAAATCAATAGATTTAGTTGAAATATATGAAAAAATTATTGAAACATTAGTACTAGATATTACTAAGTTTCCTATTTTTCGTATTAGAGTATATAAAACTATTAATGGCATCTTACAAGTAACAGATTTATTAACTATAAAAAACGGAAAGATTACTAGCTTACTTAGAACTGAAGGCAATAAAACTATTACTTTTAATGAAAATGGTTGGTCATTAACAAATTTAAATATAGTAAATGATTTAGGAAATTGTACCGATAGTAAAACATATTTTTCAGAAAATAATAATAGTTTGGATGATGACTTATATAAAAACATTGCTGAAAAAATTGAAAATGCAGTAAAATTAACTAGGAAATAAATTTTAAATCAAAAATATAAATCCTTTTTATTGAGATTATCTAATTAAAATAGTATAATAGTATCGTAAAGGAGAACTTTTATGAGACAGCCACATCAAATATTAGCTTTTCCGTATAAGAAAGATGACAATGGAAATTATTTATATGGAAT
>CALVUS010000060.1 GCA_944363665.1 uncultured Bacilli bacterium
GTATAGTAAAATACTATTATTCAAAAGATAATGGAAGTAACTATGAAGAAAGTACAAGTAATAGTTATACATTTAATGATTTAACAAGTAATACAACATTTTATATAAAAGTATATGTCGAAGATAGTAATGGCAGAGTATCAAGTGAATATGTAACGAGTGAGGAAACAGAAAGTTCATTTGCAGCAGATTATATAATAGATACAGTATACACATCTGATGGAGCAAATGGGCTATATTATCATGATGGGGTAGGAACATATACAAATGCTAGTCAAGAAGCCGGAGATAATTCATATAGATATAGTGGAGCTAATCCCAATAACTATGTCTGTTTTGGTAGTAATAGGTCAACATGCCCAGAAGACAATTTATATCGAATCATAGGCTTATTTGATGATGATAAAGATGGAAATTATCAAATAAAGTTAATAAAAAATAATGCTATTGGTGATTATGCATGGGATGATTCAAATAATAATGATTGGACAAAAGCTAGTTTAAACAATTCTTTAAATAAGGAATTATTTTGGAGTAATTTAGGTGAATGGCAAAATATGGTATCACCAACAACATGGCATTTGGGAGGAATGGATGGTATTAATTATACAGCTAAAGAATTTTATAATGGTGAAAGAAATAATGTAGGTTATGGATCTAATCCAACAACATATACAGATGAAATAGGCTTAATGTATGTAAGTGATTATGGATATGCTGCAAGTCCTGAAAACTGGACAACAAGGCTATCTGATTATGATAATGATACAAATAGAAATAATAATTGGATGTATATGAAATTATATGAATATACATTAATAGTTCCATCACAGTACAGCAATCGTATTTTTATAATTCATGGCGGTGGTAGTTTAACTAGTTCATATGGCGATGCGACATACGAATGGAGTGTCAGACCAGTCTTTTATCTAAATGATAATGTAAATATTAATGATGGAACTGGCACTTTAAGTGATCCATATCGCTTATCAGTGAATTAATGACTTTGTCTTAACAAGGTCGCATTAGCAAAATCATTTGCTTAATTAATTTTATTGTGATATGCTTGTTTTGGTGAGTAAAATGAAAAATAATAAAGTGTTATATATAATAATTGCTATTTGTATATTATTGGTTATTGGAATATGTATCTTTTTAGCATTAAATCATAAAGAAGAAAATTTAAATGATGCCCAAAGGTTTAAAAAAGAGTTTGAACAATATAATGAATCTATTTATGAAGATGTAAATGAAGAAGTAATAGATGTTGAAATATCAGAAGATAATCCAATTGTTTATAAAACTGGTAAAGAAATTGTAGAAATAATGGATACAGAAAATGCTTATATATTTTTTGGCTATGCTACATGTCCATATACTAGAAATGCTGTTGAAACTTTAATAAGTGTAGCTAAAGAAGAAAATATTGATACTATATATTATGTTGATATACAAAATATTCGTGATGAATATATGTTTAATGGTAGTATAGTACCAGAACTTACTAAAAATGGAACCGATGCTTATTATGAAATTGTTGATTTATTAAAAAGTAGGTTATCTGAATATTTTGTAACAGATTCTTCTGGTAATAGATATGATACGGGAGTAAAAAGGTTAAATTCTCCAACATTTATTGCCATAAAAGACCGAGAAATATTGGGATTTCATGAAGGATTAGTAACATCAGTAAATGATATTTATAAAAAAATTGATGATGATCAAAAAGCAGAATTAAAAAATTATTATTTAGAAATTATTAATTCTATTAAATAAAAATTCTAGGAATGTCTAGAATTTTTTCCTTGTTAAGTAATTGTAAATATAGTATAATCAATATAGAATGAAATGGGATGATTTAAGATGGCAAGGAAAAAAAGAATTGAAATAATTGATAAAGAATTAACTCCGACAGTTTTATATACTAAAAAAGATAAAAAGAGAGGAGTTTTATGGGTATTTTTAATATTTGCAGTTTTTATTGGCTTGGTAATATTCTTGCCAGATATTACTGAATATGTTAATAGTTACTTAAATCCAGATGCAGATACTCCAATTACCCCTATTGTAGATGAAGATGAAAACGATGAAGATGATGAAGAAGATATTAATATTATTAAACATACTTTATCCAATGATTTAATTATTGAAGAGTCTGGATTTAGTGTTTCTAATTTTAATATTGCTAATAATCAATTAAGCTTTACTATTACTAATACAGGAACGTCAATATTAGATTTTTCTCAATTAAATTATTTTATCAATTTATATAATAATGCTAATACTTTATTACAAAGAATAATGGTAACTAATCAAATAGTTGTAAATGGAGGCACGTCTACTTTTACTTATGATTTAGTAGATGCAAATGTTAGTAGTATTGCTTTTTTAGAAATAACACCAGATGAATATCCAGTACATAATTTGCCAACTGATGCTAACAATAATGCAACTTTAACATGTACTAAAGATTATGAAACAGTAAATTATGTGCTAACGAATAATAAAGTTACTTCGATCGAAGACATTTTTAATGTACCTGCAACTGATCCTAATTACAGTACACTTTATAGTAATTACCAAGCTTTAGCAGCAACATATAATACTTTTGGAGGAATAAATTCGAGTGTAACTGTTTTGAATAATGTTATGACATTTAGAACTACATTAAATTTAAATACGATAACAAATAATCCATTTGATAATATCATTTATTATGAACAAGGAACCGATGCTAAGGTTATATATTTTGAATTAGAAGCTAGTGGTTATACCTGTAATTAAAGGGGGATATTATGAATTTATGTATTAATGATTTTGAAGGCCCATTAGATTTATTACTACATTTAGTTAAAACTGCTAAAATGGACATTTATGAAATTGATACAAAATATATAATTGATAAGTATTTAGAATTTATTAATAGTCTTCCTCAAAATGATCTCGATGAAGCTAGCGAATATTTAGTAATGGCATCAGAATTAATACATTTAAAAAGTCGTTTACTTTTAAATATTAAAGATGATAATAATGAAGATGAAGAATTTAGCATTAATAGTGAAGAAGATTTAAAAAACAAATTAATTGAATATGAGAAATATCAAAATGTTACTAACATATTTAAAGATTTAGAAGAAAAAAGAAATGAATTTTTTACAAAAGTTCCGGAAAATTTAAGTGATTATAAAGATTCTGAACAAAAATTAGATGGACAACTTGATCCTACTATTTTGCAACAAGCATTATTAGAATTACAAAAGAGAATGTTTTATCAAAAACCACTTAATACTAGAATTACTCATAAAGAAATAAGCATTGAGGAAAGAAAAAATTATATTCGGGATTTTTTAGCTGTAAGAAAGAAAATAAAATTTATCGATTTGTTTGAAGATTATAATAAAGACATGATAGTAGCAACTTTTTTATCTATTTTAGATTTATGCAAAAATAGTGAAATAAAATTAGAACAAAACGAAATTTTTGGTGATATTTTTATTGAGAAGGTGAATAATGAATAAATTAGCGATATTAGAAGGCCTATTGTTTGTAGTTGGAGATGAAGGGCTAACACTAGATAATATTTGTGAAATTATGGTAATTAATAAAAAAGAAGCCCAAGAGTTATTAAAAAAATTAAAAGAAGAATATAATCAAGAAAATAGAGGTATTAGAATAAGCTTTATGGGAGAAACATTTAAACTTACTACAAAACAGGAACATAAAGAATATTATCAAAAACTAATTTCAAACAATGATAGTAATACTTTAAGTCAGTCGGCTTTGGAAACTTTAGCTATTATTGCATATAATCAACCAATTACAAGAATGGAAATAGATGAATTAAGAGGTATTTCTAGTATTAATATGATTAGAAAGTTGATGGCTAAAGACTTGATTAAAATCAGTGGCAAAAGTTCTTTGCCAGGTAAGCCAAATTTGTATAGAACTACAAGTGAATTTTTAGACTATTTTGGACTGGCAACTATTAGTGATTTGCCAGAACTACCAAAAAATTTGCAATTAGATGATGAATCACAAGAATTATTTACATCTATTTATAAAGAAAATTAAAGACAAATACTAAAATTGGGATAAACTTTTATGATTAAAGCATATTATTAGTAGGGTGATAATATGACTTTAAAAAAAATAAAAATAATTAATGTATTTGTCTTTTTTGCTTTATCTTTTTTATGGCATTTTATATATGATTGGTTTCCATCTGTTTTTACGGCAATATTTTTCCCCGTTAATGAAAGTATTTGGGAACACATGAAAATAATTTTTGGTGTTATAATATTTGGATCATTAATTAGTTTAATTCTAATGCATAAATTTAAAATTAAACATAACAATTTTTATGTAGAAATTATTACTAAAGCAATTTTAGGAGTATTATTTTATTTGCTAATTTTTATTCCGCTTTATAAAATTTTTGGAGAAAATATGTTTATAGCAATAACTCTTATGTTAATAACATATATATTTGTAGAATTTATAGGATATAAAATATTAGTATTAGATGAATTAAATATAAAAGTATTGCCTATTGTACTGATTATTTTAAGCTATATATTATTTGCTTTATTAACTTTTTATCCACGACATAATTTTTTGTTTTTTGATGAAGTAAATTTATCTTATGGTATTCCAAATAATAAGCAATAAAATTTTTATTGAGGTACGTTTTTAATTATGTTAATATTGTTATAGGTGAATTGTATGAAAAAAGTAGTAATTACAATTGGAGCTATAATTGGTATTTTAGTAATAATTGGTATCATTTATTTTATTATTTGGAATATATTCATTAAAAATGATGTAGTAAATAGTAATGCTTCTAATAATAAATCAGAACTTACATTAATTAATATAGATGATTTAAATTATGAACCTCAAAGTACATATTTAACTACATTTGTATTAAAAAATGGCGATAATTATTATCAAGTAAAAGGACATATTAACTTTTCTGAAAATGACTGTTATTATTATTCAGAATGGGTAGATGAATTTGGCAGTTATAATTTTGAATCGACGACTTGCACATATAAATTTTCTGACGAGTATATAAATATTAATTTAGATGGAATTCTAACATTTAAAGATACTATGATGGTAGAATCTCAAGAAGAAATAATGGACTATCAATTAAACGGTACATTTAAATACGATAATAAGAGTCATATAATTTTAAATGACATAACATATGTTAATGAAAAATACCAAAAATATTTAGATTATAATACTCATGAAATATTAGTTGATTCTGAGAATAATGATTATAAAGAAGATGGTACTAGGCCTTGGGCAGATGGTGATAGTATTGATATTAGCTCATATGAAATTATAGATAAAAGAAAAAATGATAATAATATTAGTGATTATAGTAATATTTTAGATATAACTAATATTGTAACTAGTAATATAATAAATAAAACTGATTATAGTGAAGTTAGAGATGTAAATGCAAGTGAACTATTAAAATTATTTGATACTAATGGACTTTATTTTATAATACTTGGATCAAAAACATGTATGCCTTGTCAAAATCTATTAAATGATTTAAAAAGTATTCAAGTTGAGTATTCTTTTCAATCTATATACATAAATATTATTTCCCAAAATAATGATGATAAGGAATTAATAAAAAATAAATTAATTTCTAGTTATGGAAGTGAAGAAATAGCAAATAATTTTTTAGCTACACCTAGATTGATAGTGTTAGAAAATGGCAAAATTAAGGATTATAAATTAGGATATGGTAGTAAAGATAATTTATTAAACTTTTTAAATGAAAACGGGATAATTTATTAATTTTATTGTAATTTATAAAAATTATGTTATAATTATCTTGTGCCCGAGTGGCGGAATGGTAGACGCGGCGGACTCAAAATCCGTTGGTAGCAATACCATGTCGGTTCAAGTCCGACCTTGGGCACCAGATTGATAGGAAATTCGAACTTTTCGAGTAGTAATAAATTAGGGGCTGTCGTGAAA
>CALVUS010000061.1 GCA_944363665.1 uncultured Bacilli bacterium
ATAATTCTATAAATGATGCAAATGAAGTTTTATATTATGACAGTGTAAATCGTAAATATTATTTAGATTTAGTAAAAATAGATAATAAATATAAATTAGGTGGAAATATTAATACTATAAATTTCACTTATTATTATGAATAGTAAAGGAGAGAGTAGTGAAAAAAATAAATATTAATATTATTTTTGTTATTTTGATAATAATAGTAGTAGCAATATTAGCAACATTTATTATTTTATTACAAAAAAATAATCAAAAATTAGTAGATGATACTATAGTTGAAATAAGTAATGTTGAATTTACCCTTAACGATATAAAAGATAGATTTTTAGATACTACTTTTGCTTCTTCTAATAAATGCGATGGAAAAGTATATGATGCTGGAATACTGCTAGTTTGTAATAATAAGGAATATGATTTTTCATTTAATGATTATGAATTACAAATAACTACAGATGAAAGTGGAAAAGATATATTTAAATATTTAGTAAATATAGTTGAAGAATTATTCGGTTACAAAGAAGATGAATTTATTGATACATTGGATAGATATTTAAATGGTGAAATATATGTTCAAGGATTAGAGTATGTTAAAGAACAAGAAGACTATAAGTTTATGGTTGATGTAACTAAAAAATTAGAAAAATATATTTCTAAAACTGTAATAAATAGTGAAACAATTAAAAATATTAGTGATGTTGATTATGAATATGAAAATTTGGGATATAAGTTTACTAATATTGAGGTAATAAAAGATGACTATATTAATTTTTTAACTTTTTCAGCAGTAATAGGTGGAAAAGATATATACGATGCTAATTTGACAATTAATTATTATGATGACAATGATAATTTAATAACTACAACAACTGTTAATTTAAGTGATTATGATACATTTGGAAATCCCTATTTAGGATTAGTAGTAAATATTGAGTTGACAGATGATTTAGAATTTAATAAAGTAAATAAATATAGTTTTTATTTATCGTGAGGTGTTATATTGAAAGTAAGAATTATTAGTGCAATTATAGGTTTAATTATAATAATTCCTATAATACTATTAGGTGGTTATGTATTTTCAGCTACTATTTGTTTAATTGCTGCCATAGCTTATAAAGAGTTATTAGATTTAAAAAAATCGCATCAGGAATATCCAATGACTATAGCTTTTTTAGGCTTCTTTTGTATGATAAGTATAGTCCTTTCTAATTATGTCGATGCTTTTTTACTGGATGGTATAAGTTATAAAATTATTACGATGTTATTTTTATTCTTAGTTTTACCAATAATATTTTTTAAAAAAGATAAATATATGTCTAAGGATGCATTTTACTTAGTTGGTATAAGTTTATTATTAGGAATTATATTTAATATTTTTATAATTATACGTACTAATAGTTTATACTTATTTCTGTATTTATTAATTGTTCCTATGGTTACCGATATATTTGCAATGTTTACTGGTAACTATTTAGGAAAAAATAAAATGTGTCCAACTTTAAGTCCTAAAAAAACTTGGGAAGGGTCTTTAGGAGGACTTATAGGTGGTTCTGTTATAGGGCTTATCTTTTATGCTGTTTTTATAGGCAACTTAACCATTAAAGTAATATTCATGACTATTCTTTTATCAATTATTGGTCAAATGGGAGATTTAGTAATGAGTAAAATAAAACGAGAAAATGAAATAAAAGATTTTTCTAATCTTATCCCTGGTCATGGTGGTATTTTGGATAGAATAGATAGTGTTATATTTGTATTTTTAGCATATATGTTTTTATTGTAAAGGAGGATAAATATGTGGTTTATCAGTTTATTAGTATTAATATTTATTTTGGGAATTATAATTTTAGTGCATGAATTTGGACACTTTATTTGGGCTAAAATATTTAAAGTTCACATCTATGAATTTTCTATTGGAATGGGGCCAATAATTTTTACTCATAAAGGCAAAGATAAAATAGATTATAATATTAGAGCTATACCAATCGGTGGATTTGTTTCAATGGCTGGAGAAGTATATGAAGATGATAATAAAATAAATAAAAAAGCTTTAATGTGCAATAAGCCTTGGTGGCAAAGACTAATTATACTAGTGGCAGGAGTAACAAATAATTTTATTATGGCTCTTATTTTCTTATTTTTTATGGCTTTAATTTGGGGCGGTGAAACTTCCGATTTGGTAATTGATCAGATCCAAGAAGGAAGTGCAATTTCTGAAGTAGATATACAAGTCGGTGATAAATTACTAGAAGTTGATGGTAAAAAAGTGACAAGTTGGGAAATTGCTCAAATTAGACTTATTATGGAAACTGAGGATAATGAGCATACTTTAACTGTCCAAGAACCTGATGGCAGTTTAAAAAAGGTAAATGTTACACCTAATATCGAAGAAGTAAATGGAGTAGAAACTCCAAGATATGGTTTTTCTGTAAATCAAGAAATAATGACAGGCTTTGGTAATTCCATAAAATATGCTTTTCATAAATTCGGCAACATCGTTCATTCGATGGCCTTAACTGTTGGTGGTTTGTTTAATGGTTCCATTTCTTTAAATGCTTTATCAGGGCCTGTTGGTATGTATGAAGTGGTCGATCAATCGATGAGTTATGGAATTAGTCAAATAATTTATATTATTGCATTTTTATCAATTAATGTTGGTTTTATTAATATTTTACCATTCCCGGCATTTGATGGCGGTAGAGTTTTATTTTTGATAATTGAGAAAATAAAAGGTAGTCCTGTTAATTCCAAGATAGAAAATGCATTTCACATGGTAGGGTTTATATTACTAATAATTTTAATGATTTATATAACGATTCAAGATGTATTTAGATTTTTTTGAGGGGTAATATTGAATTATCCTTTTTCATTTGGTAAAATATAAGTATAAAGTTAAGAAGGAGGGAAGAGTAATGAGCCGATTTTGTTCAAATTGTGGTAATGAAGTAGAAGAAGGAACAAATTTTTGTACTAAGTGTGGAGCAAGTTTAAATGGTAATAGAAATGACAATAAAACCGTAATTATAAATAATTATAGTAATAATAACAATAGTGTAAATTTACCTGAACGAAGTATTGCTTTAGCGATAGTATTGAGTATTATTACTTGTGGTATATATGCCATTTATTGGTTTATCGTTATAACTGATGAAGCAAATGCTGTAAGTGATGAACAAGGAACATCTGGAGGAGTTGCTTTTTTACTTAATTTAGTTACCTGTGGAATTTATGGCATATATTGGAGTTATAGAATGGGACAAAAATTATATTCTGCAGGTCAAAAATATAACAAGCCTATCGGAGATAATGCTGTATTGTATTTAGTTTTATCGATTTTTGGTTTAGGAATAATTAATTATTGCCTAATACAAAATGATTTAAATAGGTTTGCAAAATAATGTTAAAAAAAGATAACCTGAAGTTAGCTTTACTAGCTATTTCAGGTTTATTTATCTATTATTTTTTTAATGCAATATATCATTTTTCTATTCCTTGTCCTATTAAAACTATAACAGGATATTATTGCCCTGGGTGTGGAATTACAAGATTATTATTTTCGTTAATCAAATTAGATTTTTATCAAGCATTTAGATATAATCCTTTAGTATTTATTTTATTGGTTTTAAGTGTGATTTATTTTATATTAAAGATATTTTTAAAAATAATATGGAAAAAAGATTTAATAATACCGCAGTGGATTTATTATATTTTAATAGTTATGTTAATATTTTATGGTATATTACGAAATATTCCTGGTTTTGAATATTTAACTCCAACTACGATTTAATCTAATTAATTAGAAAATATTTTAGAGGCAACTAAAATATTTTTTTGTGGAAAAATTGTTTAAAATACTTGTAAATTAGCATAATATTTGGTAGAATTGAAATTGCTGTAAATGCAAAAAAATAAACATCAATATGGATTATTTTTGCGAGTGCTTAAATAAGTGTAAAAATAAGATGAAGTATTGAGAAGAAAAACGAAGGAGGGATTTTATTTATGGCAGTAGTTTCTATGAATTATTTATTAGAAGCTGGAGTTCATTTTGGGCATCAAACAAAAAGATGGAATCCAAAAATGAAAGAATATATTTTTACATCTAGAGATGATATCTACATTATCGATCTAGAAAAGACTAAAGCTTGTTTAGAAGCTGCATATGCAGAAATCAAAACAATTGCTGAAAATGGTGGTAAGTTTCTATTTGTTGGAACTCGTAAACAAGCTGGCGAAGTTTGTTTAGAAGAAGCAACAAGAAGCAATTCTTACTATGTAACAGAAAGATGGTTAGGTGGAACTTTAACAAATTTTAGAACTATTCGTAGAAGAGTTAAAAGATTAGAAGAAATTGAAAATATGGAAAAGAATGGAACTTTTGATCTTTTACCTAAAAAAGAAGTTATAGGATTAAAAAAGGAATATGAAAAATTAAATAAGGTTTTATGTGGAATTAGAAATATGGAAAAACTTCCTCAAGCATTGATAGTAGTAGATCCTAAAAAAGAAATTAATGCAATTAAAGAAGCCAGAAAATTAAGAATTCCAGTATTTGGTATTGTTGATACAAACAATGATCCCGATGATGTAGATTTTGTGATTCCTGGTAACGATGATGCAGTTAGATCTATTAAAGTTATGCTTGGTGTGCTTACAAATGCTATATGTGAAGCAAATAATCTTGAACTTGTAGATTATGTATCTGAAGAAGATAAAAAAGATAGTGAATCAAAAGAAAATAAGAAGAATGTTGCAAAAGAACAAAAAGAAGAAGTAAAAGTAGATGATACTGTTTTAGAAGAATTAAAAGAAATGGAAGAAATGGATGAATTAGAATCTAAAACATTAACAGAATTAAAAAGAATGGCTAAAGATAAAAAAATTAAAGGCTATTCAAATATGAAAAAAGAAGAGTTAATTAAAGTTTTAAGTAAATAAGGAGGGAAATATGGAAATTACTGCAAGTATGGTCAAAGACCTTAGAGAAAAAACTGGAGCAGGAATGATGGATTGCAAAAAGGCTCTTTCAGAAACTAATGGAAATATGGAAGAAGCAATTAATTGGCTAAGAGAAAAGGGAATTGCTAAAAGTGCTAAAAAAGAATCTCGGATTGCTGCTGAGGGTCTTGCTAGTATTTATGTAGAAGGTAATAAAGCTGTTATCTTAGAAGTTAATAGTGAAACTGATTTTGTTAGTAAAAATGCAGAATTTACTAACATGATTGATACAATTGGCAAAGCACTTCTTCAAAGCAATGCAACAACTGTTGATGAAGCAAAAGAAGTAGTAACTGCTGAAGGTACAATTGGAGAATTAATTGTCAATAAAACCGCTAAAATTGGCGAAAAATTATCTTTGAGAAGATTTGCAATTGTTACTAAAAATGATGATGAATTCTTTGGCTCATATATTCACATGGGAGGAAAAATTGCTGCTTTAACAGTAATCAAAGGAGCCAGTGAAGATGTTGCTAAAGATGTAGCTATGCAAGCAGCTGCAATGAAACCGTTATATACATTTCCAAGCGAAGTTCCAGCAGATGTTTTAGATAATGAAAAATCTGTTTTAAAAGAACAAGCTATGAATGAAGGAAAACCAGCTGATATAGCTGAAAAAATGGTAGAAGGAAGAATTAAGAAATTTTATAAAGAAATTTGTCTTTCAGAACAAGCATTTATTAAAGATGGCGATTTATCAGTAGAAAAATATGTAACTAACAATGGTGGAGAAATTAAAAGTATGATTCGTTATGAAGTTGGTGAAGGTATGACCAAGAGAAATGATAATTTTGCTGAAGAAGTAATGAATCAAGTGAAAGGTAACTAGTCAACCGCAGGGTTGACTTTTTTTGACAAAAAATTAGTGAATATCTTTAATAAAGCTTGTATTTGATGTTATAATCTTTAGTTTTGCAGTAAAAATGAGCCAGTTTAGGTTGTACCTAGGCTGGCTCGGTTTTTTGTGTG
>CALVUS010000062.1 GCA_944363665.1 uncultured Bacilli bacterium
AACTTGACACAAAAAAAGCCTTATAATATAAGGGCTCAAGCATTATGTGTAATAGAGGTTACTGCAAAACTCGGGAGAAATGATAATTTTGCTGAAGAAGTAATGAATCAAGTGAAAGGTAACTAGTCAACCGCAGGGTTGACTTTTTTTGACAAAAAATTAGTGAATATCTTTAATAAAGCTTGTATTTGATGTTATAATAAAGATGGTGGAAAGTTTTCATGGAAAAGATTTATGTAAAAAATGAAAGGCTATTTAAAAATAAGTTACAATTAGCAATTTATTTAATTATTTTTATTTTATTAATTGGAGCTTTTATTTATTTAGGAACCCTTGATTATGATGAAACATTACCAGATAATGAACTATTTGCTCAAGAATTTAGTTTAGTAAGTGAAGATAATGTTTTTAAATATGCTAATGCAACAGATGCTTTAATGGTAGCAAATGGAGCTAAAGGAATAGTATTATTTGGAACAAAAAATGAATGGGTAAATTATTATGCGAATATAGTTAATAAGGTAGCTAAACAAGTGGGAATAGACAATATATATTATTATGATTTTGTTAGTAACAGGCAAGATAATAATGGTACTTATGAAAAAATAGTTGAAGTTTTAGGGGATTATGTTATATATGATGACTATAATAAAGCCGAAATTTATGCTCCGTCATTATTAGTAGTTAGTAAAGATGAAGTATTATTATTTGATACTGAAACATCTTTTAGAATAAGTAATATAGAACCATCAGAATATTGGAATTCGTATAATGAAGAACAAAAAATAAAAGAGTTAAGTAAAGTATTTCAAGAATATTTGGAAAGTTGAGGTAATTTATGGATAATACGAAAAATGTTTTTGGATTAGTGTTTTTTATCATAATATTATTAATATTCATCGTTGGAGGTTATTTTTTCATGGATTATATGTTAAATGATTATAATAAAAATGATCCAAAAAAAGATGATGGCATTACTGAATTGAAAGAAATAAGAATAGATACCGATAAAGATTATATTTATTATGAAAATACCACTGATATATTGCATGAAGAACATATATCAAAAGAAGATGTTATAATCAATATAAAAGGATTTGAAGATATCAATTCTAATTTGCATGAAGAATTGGCATCACTTAGTGCTAATCAAGTTTTAATTTCCAATGTTGATTTAGAAGACGACTCTACCTGTATTGTAAATGAAGCTGGATTGTATAGTTTTAATTATCGGGAGTATGTCGATACTGAATTTGCGGACTATATAAGTTTAGTAATCAATGATTTTAGTTATAATTGTATTAATGGTAGTAGAATAGAAAATATTAAAAGTTATGTAATAGATAAAAATACTGGCAAACAAATAACTGAAGAAGAATTATTAAGAAAGTTCAATATATCAGATGAGACAATTATTTCAGCTATAAGAGAAAGATTAAGTGATACTCAAGTATTAGATGAGGGAGAACAAGTAATAGATATAGATGGTACTATTAATGATATTCAAAATGGCGAATATGGTAAAGTAAAAGCCTTAAGTATTAGTAAAACAGGTCAACTTGTAATTAATTTTGTTGTAAAATCGAATAGAATTAATTATAATGATAGTATAGAATTAAATTAAAAAGGAGAAATTATGGACATAGCAGAGAAAAAAATGGAACAAACAATCGAAAGTTTAAAAAATAAATTATTAAATATTCGTGCTGGCAGAGCTAACCCAGCAATGCTAAATGGAATTATGGTTAATTATTATGGTGTACCAACACCAATTGGGAGTGTTGCTAATGTAACAGTACCAGAAGCAAAGCAATTATTTATTAAACCATATGATAGATCTACTTTAAAAGATATAGAAAGAGCCATAAATGAGGCAAATTTAGGCATAGCTCCAACAAATAATGGCGAAATGATTATTTTAACTATTCCTGATTTAACAGAAGATAGAAGAAAAGAATATGTTAAACAAGCTAAAGCTGTTGGAGAAGAGGCAAAAGTAGCTTTAAGAAATATAAGACAAGATGCTAATAATAATATTAAAAAAGAAGAATATCCTGAAGATGAAGAAAAAAGATATCTAGATGAAATACAGGAATTGATTACAAAATATAATAAAATAGTAGATGAAGAAATAAATATAAAAGAAAAAGAATTAATGCAAGTGTAAAAATTTTTATTTAATTTCAACCGTAAGGTTGATTTTTTTTGTATAATAAGGAAAAATAAGGATAGGTAAAATAAATATAATAAGATACTTGTATTACCCATTTAAAGAACAAAAAAATTATATTACTCATATTGTCAATAATATTGCTAAGTGTATTTCTAATAATTTATTTTAATAATAAAAAAAATGTCTTCAAAGAAGACAATACAAAATCTGAATTATTTTCTTATATGATAGAAACATCAGCTGGAAGTGGTGATTATGAAATGGTTACTGATAATAAGTGGCTAGGGGAAGGATACGTATTTAATGAATCATTAAGTGGGTGTGAAAATGGTAGTAAACTTACTTGGAATGATGAAACAAAATCAGTAACCCTAAAAGCTAATATATCTGAAAAATAATAAGCCAAGTATATATACTACGTTAAACGAAACATTTTATAATACGTTATCCGTTGAAGTACAAGATTTAATAGATCAGACTTATATTTGGCAAGTTGGGGGAGCAAGTAGAAGTACAACAAATACAGTAAAGCAATACTTTAATGAAGAAATAGGAATTGATCAGACAGGTTATGAAGAAAAAATGGCTATTGGTTTAATATATGTAAGCGATTATGGATATGCGGCTAGTCCCGAAAATTGGCAAACTCCGTTATATGACTATAGTAATGATGCTGTGAATACTACTTATGAATATAAACCAAGCTTTTATTTAAAATCTAATGCTAAGGCATCAAGTGGTACAGGAACAAAGGACGATCCTTTTATAATTGCTTTAAGCTAAGCAATCAAAAAATGTTAACACTTAAAATAAAAGCCTAGTCGATTATGACTGGCTTATTTTTCTTTTCAAAAGCAAATGTATTAGTATCATTTATGAGATCATAAATAATGCTGGCTTGTAATTCATATTTGTATTGTAACGAATCTTTATTTACTATTATAGGTATTTTTAAATCTTTAAGATTATTTAAGTATTTTTGACCCATTTGATTAAATCCAAGAATTTTAATGTAATTTAGATTTTGAGGTATATCTTTTGTAAATGACATAAGAATATGAATAAACATTCTATTAAGTTTATTATATGTATATCTTTTTGTTTTAATTAGATTAATAAATTCTTCTAAGCTATTTGCTTGATTGATATATTTTTTTAAACGATATTCTATTCCCTCATCGACATCCAAATATTGATTTAAATTTAAATCAGTATTTATTTTATATTTTAAAAGTTCAAAATACTTATTGTAATTTATATCTACTATAAAGTTATTGACATGTTTGGGAACATATTTATTTATATTTTCACCTTTTTTAATTTTTTCCCTAATATTAGAGGCACTAATAATTTCGTTATTACTTTTTAAATCATGATAATCACTTGTTCTTTTAATAGTAAGTGGGGTTATTGGATATTTATTTTTAATAATTGCTTTTGTATAGGATATTCCTAATAAATCATTTGGTTGAAAGTTAAAATCAATATTTAAAGCTTTAGCTAAAGTTGTTGGGTAATTTAATCCTTGTTTAAGATAATAATTAACATTGATATCATAATCTAACTCTAATTGTTTATTAGCAATTAGTTTAATTTTTTCTATATCGTCGGTTTCGCTGCCAAATACTATTTTTGATACATGAAAATTGTTTAATATTTTTAAAGCGATGCTTGCAAAAGTATCGGCAGACTGAGTTCCGTAAATAAATGGTAATTCTAAAACTAAATCAATACCATATTGTAAAGCTAATTTGGTTTTATTTTCTTTTGTTAAAATAGATATTTCACCTCGCTCTAAAAAATATCCATTTAAAACAAGAATTATTAGTGATTCAGGGAATAATTCTTTTATTTTTTTTATGTGATAAATGTGCCCATTATGTAAGGGATTATATTCACAAATTATACCGATAATTTCCATAAATTAATCAATGAAAAAATAAGTAGTGCTCATATTGGCAATTAAATTATTATGATCATCATATATATTAGATTCTAAAACACATATTTTATTGCCGCTTTTAATAATTTTGCTATCAGCTATTAAATATTTTCCAGTTCCAGGTTTTAAAAAATTTATACTAGCATTTAAAGTTACTGCTCTTTTTCCTAAAATCTTGCAATGAATTCCTGTTACGGTATCTCCAAGGCTAAATATTAGACCACCATGAACCATTCCATAAGGATTTAAGGAATTTTTACTAATCAATAATTTGACTAGACATCTTTGTTCGTTGACTTCTTCAATGATAATATTATTATATTTTAAAAAACCATCTTCTTCTTTTTTCATATTTCTCCTTTCAAGTAATTATATCATTAAAACTTTTAGATGTAAATTTTATATGTTATAATACTTGATGTGGTGATTAAATGATCGTTGCAATAGTTGGCCCAACTGGTGTTGGTAAAACCAAAATGAGTATTGAATTAGCTAAATATTTAAATGCTCCAATAATAAATGCGGATGCAGTTCAAATATATAAAGAATTAAATATTGGAAGTGCTAAGGTAACTGAAGAAGAAAAAGAAGGCATAAAGCATTACTTAATTGATTTAAAAAGTCCAGATGAAATGTATACTGTAAAGGATTATCAAGAAGCTGCTCGAAAAATTTTACAAGATTATAAGGATAAAAATATAATTTTTTGTGGAGGAACTGGCCTTTATTTGTGTGCTGCTTTAATGGATTATCGTTTTTATGAAGATGAAAATAATGCAAACTATGAAAACTATAGCAATGAAAAGCTATACGAATTAGTATTAAAAAAGGATAGTAAAACTAATATTGATAAAAATAATCGCAAGCGCATGATTCGGTTTTTGAATAAAAAATTAGTTGAGATAGTTGAACCTAAAATATTATATAAAGATGTTATATTTATTGGGCTTACAACTGATAGAAAAAAATTATATGATATTATTGATAAAAGAGTAGATTTAATGATTGCTTCTGGGTTGCTTGAGGAAGTAGAGAAATTATATAAAAAATATCCTAATTCCCATGTATTAAATAGTGCCATTGGCTATAAAGAATTAATAGGATATATAAAAGGAGAATATAGTTTAGAAGAAGGAATAGAATTAATAAAGAAAAATAGTAGACATTATGCAAAAAGGCAATACACTTGGTTTAATAATAAAATGCAAGTTAAATGGTTTAATGTCAATTATGATAATTTTTGTGATACAATAAAAGAAGTGAAAGAATATATTGATAAGTGGTGAAGTTATGAAAACAAGAAAAAAGGGGATAATTTTTTTATGGGTAAGTATATTTTTTATATTTACCAGTTTAGTATTTTTTATTATTGGCTGTAATTCCAATTATTTAATTACAGACTTTTTTAAAAGATTAGCATTAACTATCTTAATTTTAGCTGTAATATTATTAATTTATAGCATATTTTTAATAATAAGATTTCGTTTTAGTCCAGCATTTAAAAAAGCTAAAATGTTTATTATATCTTTAATTGTAGGAATATATGCTTTAGGTTGTACAACATTTCTATTTATCATTTATGGACCGATTGATAATTTTAGGACTTGGCTAATTACAACAGCGATGGCTACGATGAGTCATCAATACTATTGCAAATGGTTTTATAGTGATGAATTAATTAATGCTGTTTTAGGTGAAAATTATGTTGGTAATGATGGAACATCAACAGATCCGTCATTGATTACTTTTGATAAAATCGAAGATTATGCCAATGATTATGAGCGCGCAGTATT
>CALVUS010000063.1 GCA_944363665.1 uncultured Bacilli bacterium
AAAAGGTATTTCCCTAATAATTATTTGTTCTTTACCTTTTTCTTTTTTAAATTCATATTTACTTTGAACAATTACTCTACCTCGACCAGTTTTAAAAGCATCAATTATGCCTTGTTTTCCTTGAGCAATGCCACCAGTTGGAAAGTCTGGACCTTTTACTATTTCTAAAATAGTATCTAAATAACAATTAGGTGAATCAATTCTTTTAATAGTAGCATCGATTACTTCTCCTAGATTATGAGGAGGAATGTTGGTAGCATATCCTGCAGAAATACCATTTGTGCCATTTACTAAAAGATTAGGAAACTTTGCTGGTAAAACAGTTGGTTCTAACAAACGATCATCAAAATTTGGTGCCCATGATACAGTATTTTTATCTAAATCTTTTAATAATTCTCCACTAATTTTCGCCAGTCTTGCTTCCGTATAACGGTATGCTGCAGCAGGATCCCCATCCATCGATCCATTATTACCATGAATATCTATTAAAATATGATTTTGTTTCCACCATTGACTCATCCTTACCATAGCATCATATACTGATGAATCACCATGTGGATGATACTTACCTAAAACATCACCAACTGTAGTAGCACATTTTAAATATCCTTTATCCCATGTATTCCCATTTTTAAACATAGCATACAAAATACGTCTTTGAACGGGTTTTAAACCATCTCGAACATCTGGTATTGCTCGATCTTGTATTATTTCTTTAGCATATTTTGCAAATCTATCTCCCATAATCTCTTCTAACGAAAAGTCTTCAATTCTTTTTATTATATTATCCATTAAATCACCTATTCTATTTTGTTTTAATCCAATACAATTTTATCACATCAAAACTAGTAATTAAATAATATTTTTCAGTTTATAGCGATAATTTTCTAAAATGTCTATTATTTCTTTACTAGTTCTACTTTTACAAACTGCATTTTTAATCTCTTTATTATCTGGCAATCCTTTTAAATAATTAAGTAAATGAGTTCTTATTTCCAGTACAGCTTGTGTTTCATTTTTATCTTTAACTAATTCCCGCAAATGATATTCCATCATGTCTATTTTTTCATCATTGGAAACATCTAACGGTTCTTTTTTATTATCTAAATAATTTACACAATCTCTAATTAACCATGGATTTCCCAATAATCCACGACCAATCATTATTGCACAACAGCCAGTTTCATCAAGCATTTTTTTGGCATCATAACAACTAGTAATATCTCCATTACCAATAACGGGAATATTTACAGCTTCAACTACTTTTTTAATAATACTCCAATCAGCTTTACCACTATAACCTTGAGATCTAGTTCGAGGATGAACCGTAATTGCACTAGCCCCTGCACTTTCAATAATTTTAGCAACTTCAACTGCATTAATACTATTATCATCCCAACCACTGCGAATTTTGACAGTAACTGGTACATTTACTGCCGCGACAACAGCACTGACAATTTTCTTAATTTTAGCAGGATTTTTTAGTAAAGCACTGCCAGCTTGATTTTTTAAAGCTACTTTTGGAACTGGACACCCCATATTTATATCGATAATATCAGGATGCATAGTATTTTCTACTATTTTAGCAGCCTCAACAAAAGATTCAATATCACTACCAAATATTTGTTGACTAATTGGTCTTTCTCTTTCATCCATTTTCAATAGTTCTAAGGTTTTAGCATTTTCATAAACTATAGCTTTATCAGATACCATTTCAGCAACTACTAAAGCAGCACCAAGGTCTTTACAAATTTTACGAAAAGTTGTATTGCTTATGCCTGCCATTGGAGCTACTACAACTTGATTTTTTATTTCTATATTACCAATTTTCCATTTCATAATATATTTATTATATCATAAAAATTAAAAATACCAGCATTTACTGGTAATTATTTAAACAATGTTCCTTCATCTTGCGGATTTATTAAAAAAGCATTAGCATCATCGGTATCTAAATGAACTTCAAAGTATCCATCATCACTTACTTTAGCTTTAACATCAATAACTCCACTTTTAACACCCGGAATTGCTAATTTTAACATTTCATCATCAACTACACCTAATTTTAGAGCAGTATCAGGATTCATATGAACATGACGATCTGCTATAATACAACAAGCTTCGGTAATTTCTCCTTTTGGTGTAGAAATTGTAACTACTTCAGCCCCATCAAGATGCCCACTTTTTCTAACTGGTGGTTTAATTCCTAATTTTCTAGCATCAGTCATAGATAATTCTACTTGATTGTAACTTCTTAAAGGTCCAATAATTCTAACATTTTCAAATACACCTTTTGCAGTTTTTACTGTAACAGTTTCATTTGCTGCAAATTGACCTACTTGATTTAAAGGATTTCTTACCGTTAAATCATGATCAAATAACTTAGCATGAGCTTCTCTTGTTAAATGCACGTGTCTTGCACTAATATTAATTTTTACTGTTTCTTTCATACTATCACCATTCTTAGTATACAACAAATATCTCAATTTAAAAAGTAATTCTATAAAATTATATCAACATTGATAATTTTACCTTTTTGCCATTCCATTTTTATAATATCTACATCTTTTTCTATATCATCAACTATAACTTTATCATTAAATGTTAATATAAGTCTATCGTCTAAGTTATATCCTTTATCCAAATATTTAAGTAAATAACCCATAATAGCTCTTTTATGAGTAAAAATAACGACATTTTTATTACTATATTTTTTTAATATTCTATCTATAGCTATATCCATTCTTTTATTAGTATCATTCAATGATTCACCACCATTAAATTTAAAATCAAAGTCTCTTTCTTGCATAAATCTAAGCATTTTAATATTTCTATTTCCTAGTTTACCAATCTTAGAATCATTTAAAAAAGAATTTATATTAATACTTAAATTTCTATAACTAGCATAGTATTTAGCGGTAGCTAATGCTGATGCATAATTAGATGAATATATTACATTGGCATCTATCCTTTTTACTAATTTTATTGCTTCTTTTTCACCATCAATTGAAAGGGGTCTATTAATTCTTTTTTCCTCTACTGTTTCCTCAGTTTCATAAATAATATCTTCTAAAACCATATTATTACTAACTAAATATAACATCATATCATCATCCCCTACTATTAAAACTAAATATTATTATTAAGTGTTTTTTCAAGTATTTTTTTGACATCTCTTTCATTAAATGGCTTCAATAAAATATCAACAATTGGATATTTATAAGCTTTTTCAATTGACTCTTTATCATCAACTCCTGTAATAATCGATGTTGGATATTTTTTTAATAAATCATTACTTTTTAGATAGTCTAAAACTTCAAAACCATTGACATTTGGCATGTTTAAATCCAATAATATTGCTTTAATTTTTTTGCTTTTATCTTGATCATTAATTATATCAATTGCTTCTTTT
This sequence comes from uncultured Bacilli bacterium, assembly GCA_944363665.1. Lineage (GTDB taxonomy): Bacteria > Bacillota_I > Bacilli_A > RF39 > UBA660 > Onthocola_B. The sequence goes on from CALVUS010000063.1 coordinate 3,413, forward strand.
CCATCATTAGCAACAATTACATCAAAACTATCATTAAATATTTTAAAAATAAAGTTTCTGATAATATTAGAATCATCTACCACTAATATTGCTTTATCATGATTTTCTTCTTTTTTGTAATCTTCTTCATTAACACTTCCTACCCCCATATATTTTTTGACTAAATTGATAACTCTATTTGTTTCTTTCATTAGTTCATCAAAATGCTCTGTCACATAATACATATTATTGGCTTTACTTTCTAATTCGTGTTGATATGCAATATCTGCTAAAGTATCAAAGCCAAAATAACGAGCATCACTTTTTAAGGAATGAACTTGAATTGCATAATTAGCCATGTCTCCAATTTCTTTATAATCTTTAATCTTTTGAATTTTTTGTGGCACTTCACTTAAAAATACTTCCAAAGTTTGATCATAAGTTTCCATATCTCCAAATAATTCTAAAGCTTTTTTAACGTTCGCACCATTGGTAATTAAAATATTTACATCCTTCATTTTATCACTCCTAATCATTGTTTAAATACTTATTTATAATCTTATTTAATTCATCTTTATTAATTGGTTTAGCTAAATAATCATCAAAGCCTTCAGATAAATATTTCTCCCGCATTCCAGTTAAAGCATTAGCTGTAAGAGCAATAACTTTTATGTCAAACCCAGGTATTTCCTTTAACTTTTTTAAAGTTTCTACTCCACTCATTTTGGGCATCATATCATCAAGCATAATTAGATCATATTTGTATCCCGCCTTTATTTTTTCAATACATTCAAAACCACTTTCAACACTTTCGGTTTCAATACCATATGATTCCATTAATCTTTCTGCTACTTTTAAATTTATTTTATTATCATCAACTAATAATACTTTTTTGTTATCCACTTGAACTTCTGCATAGTTTTTTTCAGTATCGATTTTTATCGTTGGATTTTTAACAATTCTTTGATCTATACAAACTGTAAATTTTGATCCTTTGCCAAATACACTCTGGACAACTATTTTTCCATGCATTAAATCTACCAATTTTTTGGTTATTGCCAAACCTAAACCAGTTCCTTCAATTGTTACATTTTCCTCTAAATCTAATCTTTCAAATTTATTAAATAATTTATCTATATTTTTTTCTTTGATTCCGATACCAGTATCTTCTACCGATATTATAAGACGGCATATATCATCCTTAATAACAGAGCTTATTTTAAATTCTATCCAACCTTCTTTAGTATACTTAATTGCATTTGTTAAAATATTGACACAAATTTGCTTAATTCTTCCGGCATCGCCATATAATACTGGAGGTATTGATGGATCAAAATTAGTTTTAAATTCAATAGGTTTATCTCCAAGCCTTCCTTTAGATAATGCTACTAATTCATCAGTTACTTTTTTAAAACTATATTCATTATTGACAATTTCTAATTTATTGGCTTCAATTTTTGAAATATCTAAAATACCATTTACTATTTCTAGTAAATTATCTGAAGCCATTACTATATCTCTTACCTCTTCTTTAGCAGAGTCTGGTACTCTTTTATCATCTAATAAAAGATTACTGAATCCTACTATTGCATTAAGAGGTGTTCTTATTTCATGGGACATATTTGACAAAAAATCGCTTTTGGCAGCATTAGCCTTTTCGGCTTGATCACGAGCTATATTAAGTTGTTCTATCATTTTTATATCAGGATTTTCAATCGTAAAATACATTAATATTGTGGCAAATGCCGTTGAAAATGAATTGAGTAATATTCCAGGTACTATTTCTCTTACGATAAGTATTATAATAAAACAAAATATAAAAGCAAAAAACGGCAATACCTTTTTATGTAATTTTTTTCTATACATTATTGTTAAAATAGCCCAAATTATTGAATATATTATACAAAATGCATAAAGTAAATATGGTGCCGTACCAGTTGAATAAGCTACTCCATTTTCATCAACTAAATCTAGTGGTAAAAACGAAAATAAGATAACCATAATTAAATAATATATTATAAAAGCTTTGACATTTTTTTCATTATATTTTACTACCCCCGCAACATTAACTATATATATAGTAAATAACGTAAACCAAGTAAATAGTGTTATTAAAAATAATTTATTTATGATAAGATTGTAAATAGAATAGAGATCAACATCTAATAAAATATTAACACATAAAACGAATTCTATAATTAGATTAAGTATGCTGATTACTAAAATAAAATTATATAGTCTTGTTTCTGTTGTACTTATATGTTTTTTGGCAAAATACACTATAGCAATCATCATTGAAAAAATAAATGTACATATTATAAAAGCCATGCTTAAGATCATCGTACCACCTACTATAATAAGTATAACAAAAATAAAATAAGTTGTAAATATTGAAAAAAGGGGCTGTTGAATAATTAAGCCAATAAATAATTCAACGGCTTTTTTCATGCAAGCAAATAAAAAATCCCTG
>CALVUS010000064.1 GCA_944363665.1 uncultured Bacilli bacterium
TAACTAAATTACGATGTAACATTTTTCCTTAAAATTGACTTACTATTTTTGTAACATTTTCGCTTGTAAATCACAATTAATTAGCAAAATAAATTTCATTAATGTCAAATATTATTAAATTCAAATTATTTAAATATTAAAAATGCATAAGCTTATAATTTAATAGTTATTTTTAAAAAATTATGTTAAACTATTATTAAGTAAAGAGGTGTTCATATGTACAACAATAACAATTATTATTTCTTTAATAACAATAATCCAGATTGGAATAAGAGCCTTGCTCAATTAAAGAAAGAAATTGAAATTTTAAAAGAAAAAATCAAATATAATAATCAACAATTGGAGTCTGCTTCAAATGATATGAAAGTTAAATTAAATAATATAATAATGGAAGATCAAATGCGAATTGTTAATTTAGAAAATACCATACAAGAGAAAGAAAATATTATTATAATTATTTGTTCTATATTAATTATTATCCTTATCATTATTATTATAATAATGTGTTCTAATACTTAGCAAATATATTATTTTAATCAACAAAATAAATTTCATACCAAGTTAAAAAGCTATAAATAGTCCAAATTTTACGATAATTATCTTTTTTACCCGCTACGTGTTCATCTAATAACTTATTTATTACATCTACTTTAAAAAACTTACTTGTAAAATCTTTATTAAACATTTCTTTGATTTTACCACTTACTTCAGGAGTCTTCATCCATTCCCTAATTGGCACTGGAAAACCTAATTTTTTCTTCTTATATGCATCAGTGGGTATAACCTCTTTTGCAGCCATTCTTAAAGCTACTTTAGTATTTTCCTTAGTAACTTTTTTATCAATAGATAAACCTGATGCAATTTTAAATACTTCTTTATCAATAAATGGCACTCTACCTTCTAAACTTGAAGCCATAGTCATTCTATCTGCTTTAAGTAAAATATCCTTCATAAGCCAGTAATTAATATCGATTGCTTGCATCTTATGAATATTAGAGTATCCCTTAAATTCTTCATATGTTTCTTTAGTTACATCAATTCCTCGTAATTTATATTCTTTACTTAATACCTTACGAGCCATCTTTTCCGAGAAATTTCTATTTACTCCAATATAACTATTTTCTAACTTTTCCCCTCTTCTAACTAAAAAGTTAAAGCCATAACCTTCCGGAAATAAAGATGCGATTCTACCAATAATATGTCTTATAAAATAAGGAATTTTATTATAAAATTTCATATCAACTTCTTCGCGGTAATAATTATATCCGCCGAAGAATTCATCTGCCCCTTCTCCAGATAAAACTACTTTTACATCCCTGCTAGCAAGTTTAGCGACAAAATATAGCGAGATCGCCGCTGGATCACTCGTCGGTTCATCTAAATAATACATAATTTTCGGAAATTCTTCCATATATTCATCCATCTTTATTACTTTAGATGTGTTTTTAATCCCTAACTTTTCTGTTAAATCCTTAGCATAACTAATTTCATCATACTTAGCAATATCATAGCCTACAGTATATGTTCTTGCAGGCTTAGCAAGAGATACAATATAAGATGAATCTATTCCACTAGATAAAAATGATCCCACTTCTACATCACTAAGTAAATGTTTTTTTACAGAATCTTGCATTACTTTTTGAATATCTTCTACTGCTTCAGCAAAACTTTGTTCCTTATCTTTAAAATCCAATTTAAAATATTTATTTAATTTAATATTTTTGTCTTTATAAATCAAGCTCATACCAGCATCAAGCCGATATACTTCTTTAAAAAAAGTTTCATTAGTTGGTACAAAGCTAAATTCTAAATAAGCTTTTAAAATATCTTCATTTAATATTTTTTGAAAATCTGGAGTATCTAAAAAAGCTTTTATTTCTGATGCAAACATAAAAGTATCATTCATAATTGTATAATATAAAGGTTTTATACCAAAATTATCTCTTGCCAAAAATAATTCCTTAGTTTTTTTATCATAGATAGCAAATGCAAACATTCCTCGTAAGTGTTTAGGCAAATCTGTATACCATTCTTCATAGCCATGGACTAACACTTCAGTATCGCTTTTTGTTTTAAAAATATGACCTAATTTTTCTAGTTCTTCTTTGAGTTCGATATAATTATATATTTCGCCATTAAAAACAGTAACTATAGTTGCATCTTCATTAAACATCGGCTGATTACCAGTTGACAAATCGATTATCGAAAGACGACGATGACACAAAGCTAAATCACCATCAAAAAAGTAGCCAACTCCATCAGGTCCTCGATGCTTAATACGTTCACTCATCGCTTCTATAATTTCTTTTTTGTTTTCTCTCTTTGTTAAAATTCCTGCAATTCCACACATGTTACTCACCTAAAACCTTTCTATAATAGTCATAAGTTAATATATACCTACTCATAGCAATTTTATTACTTACAATATTATTCATATATTTTATATAGTCTGAATCAACTTCACTTTCATCATGACTTATAAATTTACCACTACTAGCAAAATATGTTCCTTTATCACTAACCCATGATGAATTACCAAATATAGCAAGTCCTGGTTCAGTGCTAAGTATATCTTTACCAATAATTAATCGTGAATCATACTCTACACCAAATAGATTATATATTGTTGGTAAAACATCTATTTGGCTACCAACTTTATCTATTTCTACTGTTTCCATTTCGCTATTCCATAAAATAAAATTACTTCTATTAATTTCTACGACACTGTCTTTTTCATAACTAGCAATTTCATTTACTTCATCAAGTGACAAATAATATGGATAATGATCTCCTACTAAAGCAATAACAGTATTATCCAACTTTCCGGATTCATCTAATTTATTTATTAGTAATTCCAAAGCCTGATCAAGTTCTATTTGAGCAGCTAAATAAGCTAACGGTTTTTCTGAATAATTTAAATTTGCAACAGCATCTTTATGTTTACGAGCCATAGCACTATAATCAAATCCATAATCGCCATGACCACTTACTGTAACATAATAAACCATAAATGGTTCTTCACTATTTATATAATCATCAAATGTTGCCTCAATCATCTCAACATCGGATTCTGGCCACTGGTTACAATTAATTTTATTTTCTAATCCATTACGACATCCTAAATAATTATCAAAACCTAAGGCTGCCAAATATTTATGTCTACTTTGGAATGTATATGTATGATCATGATAAGCAAAAGTATTATATCCTAAATTTTGGAATGTCGTTGCCAGTCCAAATGGAAAATAATTTTCGCCATTTTTCCAAGGGGATAAAAAACCAGATGCCGCCACAAGGCCAGTTAGTTCTTGAAATTCTCCACCAATTGTACTACTAATGGTTGGTGTATAAAAATTATTAAATACAAAACCGCTATTTACCAATTTATATAAAGTTGGTGTTATATCTTCTCTTACTGCAATTTCATTAAAGCTTTCTGCCATAAATAAAACTAAATTTTTACCAGCAAAATAATTCGTGTATTTATTTTGCAGAGTTCCATCTTCATTTTTAAAATATTCATGCATAGTTTTAACTATACTATTGCTTTCATTTGCAATTAAAGAATCAAAATCAATGTCCAAATTATTATATTCATAAACTACTACTTCTTCCTCCTCTTCACTGCTCGGTTTTTCTTCATATTCACCATCTATAATATTAATATTTGCATCAAATCCCCAAATATGGCGATGGAGATCTATTATAAAAGAATTAATTATACCAAATTCCTTTATATTTAATTCATTATTACTAACATCATAATATAACTTTTTAGCAGAATTTATATCATCTCTATTAATATTTAAGCTTAATAAAAACACACCAAATATTAATAGCATTACTCCTAATTTTAATAAATTAAATTTCCATTCTGTTTTTTTTATAATTACTCTTTTTATAAATATCAATAGTAATATAAAAGGCAACAATAAAAGTACAATATAAAATGTATTTTTAATTATTAATTTAAAGCCATCACCAGCAAAACTAATTACTTGATCACTAGCATTAAGAAGTGATAAGTCAAAATAAAAGCCAAACATTTTATAAATACATAATTGAACTATATATATTAATATAATAAAAAAATGAAAAACATAAAACATTACTTTATTTACTTTTTCACTAAACCAAGTACTTATAAAACTAATAAATAAAGAAACAATTATACTATATAAAATAACATATAATAAACTAACATTAAATATATTTATATTAGTAATTAATCTAAATACTATTTCTAAATACATCAGTATAATAAAAGTAATTAATGTTACATTAAATTTCTTTAAACGATACTTCTTCATTAAACCACCAATATATTTTATTATACCACTTATTATTAATATTTATATATACTATAAATTTTATTTACATAAAAAAAGTAAATTAAAGAATAACTTACTTTATAAACTAAGCCTAAAAGGATTTTCTTTTGAACCATTACCTGATGATAAAATTACATTTGAATTTAAATAAAAGACAGGTCTCACGGCATTTTTATCTGATGCATAAAAAATTTCTAATACACCATCATCGCATAAACGAAACACATACATTTCAAGTGACGGACTTGGAGTAATCGTCCACTCATAAAGCCCCATATATAACCAATTATCAGTTGCATAAAAATCATATTCATACAAACCACGATTCCACTTTTCTGGACTTGCTGCATATCCGTAGTCACTTGGGTACATTAAACCTATATATCCTTCAGTACTTGTTGGATTAGATCCATATCCTGTTGACCCTCTTTCATATTCATAAAATGCTGCTGCTGTTGCTCTAGTATCTGTAGCTCCTCCTAAATACCAGGTAGTTATTGCAATCATATCAACCCATTTACTATCAATATTATTTAAATAATTTAGATAATTTGTGTTTAAATTTACTATATTTAATTCACTAGTAGTCCAATCGTTTGACCCAGAGCTGTTTATTTTATGCTGATAAAATGCTGCTATATTATCTAAGCTCATATTTCCTCTATAATTACCATCACTACTAGCTGAATATGTTTCTTCATAATCTCCATTTGTTCCTAACATCTCACTAGTTGTATAATCATATTTAATTAATTTTGCATTATATATTCCATCCTTATCATCATCTAATAAGCCGATTATTCGATACAAGTTATCATTCGGGCATGTTGCAGCATCTGATCCAAAGCACACATAATTATTGGGATCTGCTCCGGAATATCTATAAGAATTATCTTCTGCTTCTTGATCTGCATTAGTATATGTTCCTACTCCATCATGATAATAAAGTCCATTTACTCCATCTTCTGTATAAATGCTATTAGCTATGTAGCAGGAAAGAGAATTAGCCCCACTATTATTGCATATTTTTTGACCTATAGTTGGTTCAACATATATATCAAAATACACATAACACTTGTCTGATACATTTGATTTCATTACAACTTTTTTAGCCTCATCATCCCAAGAAAGTGTACCACCATTTTCACACCTACTTAAAGATGCATTAAAAACATATCCTTCTTGTGGCCACTTGCTTTGAGTTACTTCTTCATAACTACCAGTTCCTGCTTCTGTTTCCAGCATCATTGTTAACATATTAGTGCTTTTTATTGGATTTTTTGTATCTTCTTCAACATTTGTTTTATTATATCCTATATTAAATATCACTAATCCAGTTACCATTGATAGTATAGTTATTACTATTATTTTTTTATGCATCGCTACACCTCTATTTTTTCCCATACTATCAAAAAAAAAAAAAAAAAAATAAAAATTTTTATTTTTTTTT
>CALVUS010000065.1 GCA_944363665.1 uncultured Bacilli bacterium
GTAAAAAAATCATCATAAACCCTTATAAACAAAGGTTAAAATGATGATTTTTTAATTGTCAAACTACAAAACTCGGGATTTACAAAATGCTACGTTAATATTTTATATTTGTTGACATTTATTATACCTAGCTTAGTTAAATTTTTATATTCGCTTTAATATGGTGGTTTTTGGTGTTATAATTAATTACAGGCTAATTGATGGAGGATAAAATGGCTAAGAAAAATAAAAAAAGTGGCTTAAGTTTTGCTAAATATTTAAGTATTTTTTTGATAATTGTAACTATATTGGTATTATTATTAATTTATTTTATTGGAATTTTACCATTAGAATATTTTATAGTTTTAGCTGTATTATTTTTAATAATAAATTTTGTAGTTATAATGCTCCTTAATTCCAAAGGAAAGATTCGTAATTCAATAGGTATTTTGTTATCAATAATACTCCTGATAATAATGATAGTAGGCATTTTATATGAATTTAATACTTTAGATTTTTTAAAACAATTTGGCTTTAATTCATATAAAACTGAAAATTATAATGTAGTAGTTTTAAAAGATAGTAATTTTGAAAAAATTAGTGATTTAAATAAAGAAGATATTGCTCATATGGATAACAAAGAACATGATGGATTAAATGAGTTTATTAAAAATATTAGCACAAAGATTGAATTTGAAAGCATAGTATTAGATGATATGACAGAATTGGTTGACAATTTAGTTTCAGAAGAGGTCGTTGCCATAATACTTGAAGATGCTCAATTAGATATAATAGAAGAAGAAGATAGTGAAAATTATGAAAAACTAAAGATTATTTATAATGATGAAGTAGAAATAACAATTGATAAAATTGGTGATGCTGTTGATGTTACTAAGGATTCTTATAATATTTTTATATCTGGCATAGATACGTATGGCAGTGTTACAAAAGTATCTAGAAGTGATGTCAATATGCTAGTGACTGTTAATACTAACGAAAATAAAATATTACTTACTAGTATACCTCGAGATTATTATGTTTTACTTCCTAAGTATGATGAGTATGATAAATTAACTCATGCAGGTATTTATGGTATTGATACATCTATCGATGCTATTGAAAATTTGTTAGATACAAAAATAAATTATTATGTCAAAGTTAATTTTACGTCGTTAATTGATGTAGTTGATGCTTTGGAAGGAATAGAAGTTAATTCTAATTATGATTTTACTACTCAAGATGGTTATCATTTTACTAAGGGACTAAATGAGTTAAATGGAATAGAAGCATTATCATTTGTGCGCGAAAGAAAAGCTTTTGCAGATGGCGATAGAATACGTGGCCAAAATCAACAATTAATGCTTACGGCTTTAATTAATAAAGTTATGAGTCCCACAATCATTATGAATTATGCTGATTTATTAGATGCTTTAAAAGATAAATTTGTAACTAATATTACGGATACTGAAGTAACAGATTTTATACAAATGCAATTAGCTAATAATGCTAGTTGGAGTATTGAATCAATAAGTTTAGATGGAACTGATTCCTACAACTATACTTATAGTTATCAAAATAGTAAACTTTATGTTATGAAACCAAATAGTAAAAGTGTTGAAAAAGCTCAAGAAAAAATAGCAGAAGTGTTAAATTGAAGTGTCAACTTGACACTTTTTATTTTGTCTTTCTTTGTTAGTCGTTGTCGAAGTTGTTTAAAAACTAAAAATATTTTTCTATATTTAGTATGTAAGGTGATTTTATGTTAAAAATGGACTTAGAATTTAACCGGGGGATACTTTTTGTTAGACTAAAAGGCAAACTAAATAGAAAGACTAGTTATAAAATCAATAACTATTTAAATCCTGTTTTAAAAAAACACAAAATTAAATATGTAGTATATAATTTTTATTTTCTCGATGATATAGATAATTCTGGAATCGATGCAATATTAAATACTAAATATATAATTAAAGATAATTTAGGAAAAATAAGAATGTGTGAAATAAATGAAAAAGTAAAAGAAAAGATTAAGAGAGTAAGACTAGCTCGAATTAAAGATGAACTTGCAGCTTTTAATTTGTTGGAGGTGGCATAATGAATAATGTTATAGAACAAATAGTTAAAGAAAATGCTGGACTTATTTGGAAGATTTCTAAACAATTTTATGGTATTGAAAAATCAGATTTATATCAAGCAGGTGTTCTTGGAATTATAAAAGCTTTTAACAATTATAAAAATGATGGAGAAACTAAATTTAGTAGTTATGCATATAAATATATTTATGGAGAAATGTATAATGTTGCAAGTAATAAGAATATTAAAATTAGTAAAGATATATTAAGACTGGTTAAAAGCATAGAAAAAGGAAGAAGTATATTAGCTCAAAAATTAATGCATAGTCCTAGTAATAAAGAACTAGCTTTGTTTTTAGAAATTCCAGTGGAAAAAATAGAACAAGCATTAATGTATGCTACTCAAGTAATTTCGATTGATGAAGATAAAGATGATGAAAGAAGTTTATATGAAAAAGTAGCTATAAAAGAAGATGTTTCTCAAGATGAATTAATGATGTTAAATGACAGTATGGATACTTTAAATCCTTTAGAAAAAGATATTATAAATGCTCGTTATTATGAAGATTTAACTCAAAGTGAAACTGCCAAAAAATTAGGTATTACTCAAGTAATGGTATCTAGGTATGAAAGCAAAAGTTTAAAAAAAATGCGGGAGTTTATGTATATGTGATAAAAATACTAACATAATAATGTTAGGTGATATACATGAATAAAGATGAATATAAGAAATTGGTTACCAAACATAGTCCCAAAGAACCGAGACTGAAGAATATTTTGGTGGCTTTTTTTGTGGGAGGAACTGTTGGTTTTATAGGAGAATTTTTGATATTTATTTTACAAGAATCTTTCGGCATGTCAGTATCTTTAGCAGGTATTTGGACTTGCCTTATAATTATTGGGGCATCAAGTTTACTAACGGCCTTAGGATTTTTTGATAATTGGGTTAGTAAATGTAAATGTGGATTAATTATACCAACCACTGGTTTTGCTCATAGTGTTACAAGTAGTGCTTTAGATTATAAAAAAGATGGTTTAATTACTGGTCTTGGTTCTAACTTTTTTAAACTAGCTGGTTCAGTTATATTATACGGTATAATTTCTTCATTTATCTTAGTGATTGTGAGGGTGGTTATCGGTGGCTAGTACAAAATATAAAGATGTATATTTAAATGATTACTTTACTTTAGTGGGACCTTTAGAAAAAGAAAGTCATTTAAAAAAATATAATATGTTTATGGATGATTATTATTTTGGCGAAAAAACATTCGAACTGGCAGAAATAAAAATGCAAAAAATAGTAATTGATAATTTAATGCAAAGAAATTGTCTTAAAAATGCTGATGTAGATCTTTTAGTAGGGGGAGATTTAACTAACCAAATTGCTATTACTAGTTATAGTGCTAAAAATTATAATTTTCCTTTTTTAGGATTATATTCGGCTTGTGCTACATTCGTGGAATCTTTAATAGTGGCAAGTAATTTTATCGATTCGAATAATTATAAAAAAATTGTTAGTGTTACATCATCACATAATTTAACTGCTGAAAAGCAATTTAGGTATCCAATTGAATATGGGGCTCCGAGACCTCATACAGCTACATTTACAACTACTGGAGCAGTAGCTACTTTTTTGAGTAAGAAAAAAGGAAAAATTAAAATAGAATCATCAACTATTGGAACACCAGTAGATATGGGTATTAGTGATGCCAATAATTTAGGGGCGGTTATGGCTCCAGCAGCGGCATCGACATTAATGATGCATCTGCAAGAATTAAAAAGAGATGTTGACTATTATGATCTTATTTTAACGGGAGACTTAGGTTGTGTTGGTGGCAAAATATTGCAAGAATATGCGGAAAAAACATATAATATTCATTTAAAAAAATATTTGGATGCAGGATGTGAACTTTTTTTGAATAGTCAAGAGACTTATGCTGGAGGAAGTGGACCTGTTTGCTTACCATTAGTTTTATTTAATAAAATTTTAAACTATAAAAAATATAAGAAAATTTTAATTATAGCAACAGGTGCCCTACATTCAGTAACATTAGTTAATCAAAAACAACCAATACCTGCCATAGCTCATGCTCTAAGTTTGGAGGTGGTCGAATGAATTTCCTTTTAGCCTTTTTGTTTGCTGGATCTTTATGTGCTATTGCTCAAGTAATTTTAGATAATACTAAATTAACTCCAGGACACATTACTAGTATATATACTGTAATGGGAGCATTTTTGTCATTTTTAGGAATATATGATAATTTGATTTCTAAATTTGGAGCAGGAGCAACTAGCTTAATTTCTAATTTTGGCCATATGTTATATTCTTCAGCTTTGCAAGGTTATCAAGAAGAAGGTTTATTAGGGATTTTTACTAATATGCTTACTAAATCTTCCGCAGCAATTACTGGGGCTATTGTCTTTGCTTTCTTAATTGCTATCGTGTTTAAGCCAAAAGATTAGTACAAAAACAAATGTTTGCAATAATGTGTTGACAATTATTTTGAATTATATTAAAATTAGTTTGTATCAGGGTACAATATGGAGGAAAAATGAAGTCAACAAAAGAAGTGAAGAATAAGGATAAAGCATTAGAGCAAGTATTAGCTGACATCGAAAAACAATTCGGTGCTGGTGCGATAATGAAGTTAGGGGACAATGAACATATTGAAGTTGATGTGGTATCTAGTGGTTCTATTGCAATTGATGTTGCTTTGGGTGTTGGGGGTTATCCGAAGGGCAGAATAATAGAAATTTACGGGCCTGAATCTAGTGGTAAGACAACTGTTGCATTGCAAGCTATTGCTGAGGTGCAAAAAGCTGGTGGACGAGCTGCATTTATTGATGCTGAACATGCTTTAGATCCAGTATATGCTAAAAATTTAGGGGTTGATATAAACGAATTATTATTAAGCCAACCAGACACTGGAGAACAAGCATTAGAAATTTGTGATGCTTTAGTTAAAAGTGAAGCTGTCAATTTAATTGTAATAGATTCTGTAGCTGCTTTAGTGCCTCAAGCTGAAATTGATGGCGAAATGGGAGACTCGCATGTAGGATTACAAGCAAGACTTATGTCACAAGCTTTAAGAAAATTATCAGGAACGATGAATAAAACTAAAACAACAGCAATATTTATCAATCAATTAAGAGAAAAAGTAGGAGTTATGTTTGGAAACCCAGAAACTACTCCTGGAGGTAGAGCTTTAAAATTTTATTCAACTATTAGGTTGGACGTAAGGCGTGGAGAGCAAATAAAAATGGGAGATCAAATCATAGGAAATAAAACTAATATTAAGGTTGTGAAAAATAAAGTTGCTCCACCATTTAAAAGTGCAACGGTAGATATAATGTATGGCGAAGGAATTTCTCGGGAAGGAGAGATAATCGATATAGCTAGTGACTTAGCAATTATTGATAAGTCTGGAGCATGGTACTCTTATAATGGCGAAAAAATTGGTCAAGGAAAAGAAAATGTTAAAGCTTTTTTAAGAGAAAATCCAGAACTTAGAGATGAAATTGAACTAAAAGTAAGAGAACATTACGGTTTTATAAAAAAAGATAATAAAGAAGAAGCTGAATAAATTCATATATTAAAGTCAAGGGTAATAGAACTCACTTGACTTTTTTTTTTTTTTTTTTTTTTTTTTTTTTTAAAAATAGAGTTGTTTTGTTTTTTAAAAAAATAATTTTATTATTCTTTCTTTTAA
>CALVUS010000066.1 GCA_944363665.1 uncultured Bacilli bacterium
GCCTTTTAGAATTATAAGCATGTCACTCACCCCCTGAATGATAAATCAATCATATCAAACAAATGTATGTGTGTCAAGTAGTTTTTTTCAAAAAGTATGACTTTCCTATTGCATGAAAAAAATAGCTATCGCTAAATAACGATAGCTATTAATGTATTTGAACCTTTATTGACTATTTTGGTCACTGTTTCTTTTAGTTTATATCTTGTATTATCAGGCATCATACTAAGTTTTGCTTGAATTCCTTCTTGGACAATAGTTTCTAAACTACGACCAAAAATTTCACTCTTCCAAATACTTGATGCATCATTTTCATAGTCTTTCATTAAATGTGATATAAGCTCTTTTGATTGAACCTCACTACCAATAATCGGTTCAAACGTAGATTCCACATCCACTTTCATCATATGAATACTAGATGCAATGGCTTTCAATTTTACACCATAGCGATTTCCTTGCTTAACAAGTTCTGGAGTTTCTAATTTTAACTCTCTAAGAGATGGATATACTATACCATATCCAGTACTCTTAGTCATCTTCATCGCCTGGCGCAAAGAATCCATCTCTGCTTTATCTTCTGTATATGAAGCAAATATTTTTAAAAGTCCCGCTTTTGTTGTAACCATATCACCCATGAACGATTTTAGAGTTTCTTTATATAGCTCATTAGAGCTTTCTAAATTAATTGTAACCGTCCCAGTTGCTGCATCTAATTCACTTATATAAGATTTGGATATAAAATCAGAGTTATTAAAATGTTCTAAAATAGTATCAATATCTTTTACTTTTTCAACATTTATAACACTTTCTCTTATTTTTTCTAAGTATGTTTCCTTTATTTCATGATTATTTGGTAAGACATGTACCCATTCAGGTATAGATACCTTAATATCTAAAACAGGGAATTCATACAGTGCAGTCTTTAGAATTTCCATTATCTCTTTTTCGTTCATCAATTCAGCACTTATAGGCATTACAGGTACTTCATAAGTTTCACTTAGCTCTCTTGCTAAATTTACAGTTTCTGTATTCGTCGGATGTATGCTATTTAGAATTACAATAAAAGGCTTCCCAATGTTTTTTAATTCATTTACAACCTTTTCTTCCGCCTCAACATAAGACTTCCTTGCAATTTCACCAAATGAACCATCCGTAGTTACGACTATGCCAATTGTTGCATGATCTTTTATTACCTTTTCAGTTCCTATTTCTGCTGCTTCCACAAAAGGAATAGCATCTTCGAACCAAGGACTTTTTACCATCCTTGGATTACCATCTTCGTCAACAAAACCGTTAGCTTCTGGAATGACATACCCAACACAATCAACTAATTTGATATTTGTTTCAAATTCATTAATTTTTATCAGGGCGCCATTACTAGGAACAAATTTAGGCTCAGTAGTCATGATAGTTTTACCCTGTGCGCTTTGGGGAATCTCATCTAAACAATGCTTTTTTTCATACTCATCTTCGATGTTTGGCACAACAAGATTTTCAATAAATCGCTTGATAAATGTCGATTTCCCGGTCCTAACTGCCCCAACTACACCTAAATAAATTTCCCCATTACCACGTTTTGCTATCGAAGAAATAATTTTTTCTTTTTCCATAACCCACCCATCTTTCGTTAATCTACTTAATGGTATGTTTTATTTTAAAAGTTTATGACACCAAAATATTGCCAAAAAGTTTTTTTAGGGACATTTATACATATTGGTGTATTACTGCCCATAACTAATATTTTATTTCCTTTTATGGATTCCCTCTCCTTCCATTATATTTTCAAATACTCATTACTAATTAGCCATAGATAATTCTACGTATACACCTTGCATACCATCATAGTTGTCTTGAACGGAAGTGACAAAATTGACAACTTTTCCGAATCCATTATGACTAATAGTATAAGCTTTTGATTCGTCTAATGTTACATCTCTAACCGCATGTTGATAAGTTCCATAAACAGTTGCATATTGGTCATCTGCTGTAACAGTAGCACTTATATCTGTTTCATAATACGATGCATTATTTACCAGATTCATCGATATTCCAAATCCGTTGCTTTGTTTAACAATGTTAGTTCCATTTGGTGAATAATTAACATATCCATAAGCACCATTTTTATAGTACATTTGTGTACCACTTTGAGTACCATCTACTATAGTTGCATGATCTCCCCGCATTGCTGTAACATCATATGATTGTGTTGAAGGATCAATTAACCATTGAGTATGCAACATCATACTATACACATTTCCTCCAATATGTGTAGCAAATATTTGAATTCTTTTATATGAAGTCTCATGGGAAGTTGGACTGCTAAATGTACTTATTCCATTTTCCATATTTGCAATACCAGCTTCCATTATTGTTTTACCGTCTTCAGAATCAATTGCTGTATAATTGTATGTTCCATTTGCTGTTTCTGTTACTTCAAAATATTGTTCACTTCTGATTAAATCTTCATCTAAAAACATTTCTTTTTCTTCGTCTGTCATTATAGCAATTCTGGCTTCTGAAAACATCTCCCTAAGTTGATTGTATTCTTCGGTGGTTATTTCTGCTTTAACACTTGTTATACTACACAACACTCCAATTATTATGAAAGTGGAAATACCTTTCACTATTTTCAAAAACTACTAAACTACCTCCTTCCTATTCCAAATTCAGCTTAGCATGAAGAAGTCAAAGTAACAATAGAATTATCATAGAACTATAACTCCACAATCATAGAATTGTTAAAATTTCCTGATATTTTCCTAAAATATAATTAATGTCATCCTCATAATTTTGGCACTCACCATATAGACAGTCTAACACATTATTTTCTATTGTATATTTATATTTTGATAATAATATGTTTGCAGTCGAATAAGTTTCAACTTCGATTTTATTCTTTTTATAGTAATATGAAATATTATAGTTGATAGAATCACATTTATAATTTATCATTATTGAACTATGTTTTGGTTGAAAGGTTATATTTTTGTCTCCATCACTTTTGAAATAATAATCATTATAAGAATCATATTCATAACCAAGATTAGACAATGCATCTTTATCTATCACATTTTCATCAATAGTTTTATTATGTAAATTAACCGTAGAATCTACAAAATTATTAAAAGTATTATCATTAAAATTAACGGTTAAAGAATTATCATAATTTTTAATATAATTAGTAACATTATTATCTTTGTCTTTGCTATTGCCAAAATATATTAACTTGTCATTGCGAAAATATTCTTTTAAATTAATAGTACATTCATAAGTATATTCATTACCACTTAAATCAGTCGTTTTTATAGTTAAATATAAATTCTTTCTCATAGCTTTAATAACATCTCTTGTTAGTTTATCAGAATAACTGTTTAATTCACTAATAGTTATATCATTTAAAGTATCATCTTTGTATATAATAATTTTATCGCCATTTAGTTGTGTATACAGTTCTAAATCTATTTCGTCAATTTCATAATTTATATAATCTATATTTATATTATTGATTAGTAATAAATTTCTATTGCTGGTTTTTATGAAATAACTATTTTCCAATGTTATATTATCACTGGAATAAGTAAGTGAATAAATATTGACCGTATTATAATTATTTAAGAAAAAGATAATTAATAATACAAATAAAATTATGAATATACATTTGAAAATATTATTGAATAAAATTCTAGATAATTTTTTAATTAATTTTATGAATATTCTAATATAATCTCTAAAACTCATCTTTTCCAAAACTATTGAATTGGGAGAAACACCAAAAGCTTTGCTAATATTTCTAATATGAAGTAAGTCTGGTACAGATAAACCATTTTCCCATTTTGATATTGTTCTATCAGAAACATTAATCAAATCTGCAAATTCTTTTTGAGTTAGTTTGCTATCTTTTCTTAACTTCAGAATATAAATAGCAAAAGCTTCATCTACAACATTAGTGACTTTGTTATTCTTATTGTTAGTTTTCTTATCAGTTTTCATTTTAGTTTTCATCTCTTCCATATTTTCACCATAACTATTCTAACATAGATTTTTTAAATCTGCATTATAAAATTTGGCAAAATGTGGTAATTTGTCAAACTAAAAGATAATATTTGACAGTTATAATACTTTTATTTATAATAAATCTAATGTTTTTGAAAGGAGAATGTTTCAATGAACAAAATAAAAATGTATTTTACATATTATAACTATATTGATGAATTATTAAAAAATCAAAATATGACATCATGTCCTTTACTTCAAGATATATTTTCTAAAAAAGATTATGAAAAACTTTTAAAAAATGTAATAGATGTTTTAAATAATAATCCTCATAACAGTATCACAAATTTAAGATTTTTGTTATTTCAAAGAAGTGGCTTAAAAGATATTATTGATGACTTTGTCAAAAAAACTAAAATAACACCTGGTGTAATATTAGACTTTGGTACTAAAAAAACTCGAGATACAGTTTTATGTGGTAATTCGCAAGAGTTTATTATGAAAAATGGTCAAATGATATATAGTCCTAAACCTATAGAACAAGATACAATTTTTGACCTAGCTTCAACATCAAAATTGTTTACTGCAATAGCTATTTTAAAATTAAATGAGGATGGTTTAATAGATTTATTTAATCCCATTACAGATTATGTTAAAGAATTTAAAAATTTAAATAATATTACTGTTTATGATTTATTAAAATTTAGAAAAATGATTGTGACAGATATACGAGTAGATAGTGCTAAAAATAAGGAAGAAGCCGAACAAATATTATTTACAGTTCACGAGCTAAAAAATCCTCAAACAAAAAATTATTATACTGATATGGGTGCTATGGTATTAAGATATATAGTTGAAAGAGTAAGTAAAGTTCCTTTTACAGAATTTGTAGATGAAGTTATATTCAAAAAGGCCAATATGAAAGATACTCATTTAAATGTTCCTGAAGAAAAACTGGATCGTGTTGCAAATGAAAATTACTCAACCATTGTTAAATCTGATGGATCATTTATTACACGTGTTGATAATACACCGGGAACTCCTCATGATGCTAAAGCTTTAGCAATCGGAGAATTGTCGGGAATTGCTCCAGGACATGCTGGTTACTTTTCGACTAAAAGCGATATGATTAATTTAGGTCAAGCCTTAATAAACGGTGATATTATTTCTAAAGAATTTGTTTTATCAATGAGTGATACAGCAACTGGATTTAAGGACGATGATGGTTATACTAGATTTTATGGTTCACTTGTATACTTAAAGCAACCAGATCCTAAATTTTTATCTGTTTATCCCCCACTTTCCGGTAAAGCTTTTATGTCGCCAGGATTTGCAGGAACAACATTGTGTGTAGATCCAATTAATAAAATTACTTTATTTATTGGATCTAGCAGATTGCATAATCGAATTTATCAAATTCATCCACAACAACGACAATTTATTAAAACTAATGCAGATAATATGCAAACATATACACTAAAAAACGGAGAAGAAAAAATCGTGTGTGAAGATTATACAAAAAATAAAGAAATAATGGTAAAATTGGCTTTAGACTTATCCCTACAATACCAATTATTAGAAAAAATTATCAATTCAAATAAAGAGATGCATTTAGTTAGAGAACTATAGCATCTCTTTTATTTGATGGATTTAATCTCATTTTCACTTAAACCCATTATCTTTTCTATTAACTTAATATCAATGCCATTTTCTAACATCAATTTTGCTTTTTCTAA
>CALVUS010000067.1 GCA_944363665.1 uncultured Bacilli bacterium
CTTATGCTTTTTATAGTAGGACATTTTATTTTGTAAATACTTATTTAAAAAGCGGACATTTTGAATTATTAATCACAAAATTCTTAAAAATGTTTGACTTTTCCCATTTTTTTTCATATAATTTTAATCGGTACATTTTATTTATGTAATTTATTTAGTCGTGGGAAAATTAAATAAAGAACATAATGAAAGGATTAAGTATGAAAACATTTATGCAAAAAAAAGAAACTGTTGAAAGAAAATGGTATGTTATTGATGCTGAGGGACAAACTTTAGGCCGTCTTGCTACTAAAGCTGCTCATATTTTACGTGGTAAGCATAAAGTTACATATACTCCTCATGTTGATTGTGGAGATTATGTAATAGTAATTAATGCTGAAAAGACAGTTTTAACTGGAAATAAACTAGAAGATAAGAAGTATTATAATCATTCAGGTTACCCTGGAGGACTTAGAGAAAGAACTGCTAAGGAAATGATTAATAATTATCCAGAAGAAATGATAGAAAGAGCTATTAAAGGAATGCTTCCTCATGGAAGACTAGGAAGAGCAATGAGCAAAAAGTTATTTGTCTATCGTGGTGCTGATCATAAGCATGCAGCTCAAAAACCAATAGCTTTGGAAGTTAAGTAGGAGGATTTATGAGTAAGAAACAAGAATGGACTGCAACAGGTAGAAGAAAAAGAAGTGTTGCTCAAGTTAGACTTACTGGTGGTACTGGTAATATAACTGTAAATGGTATTGCTGTTGAAGAATATATGCCATATGCCACTTTAGTAATGGATTTAAAACAACCATTAGTTGCTACTGGAAATGAAAATAGATTTGATATTGACATTAAAGTAAATGGTGGAGGTTTTTCAGGCCAAACTGGTGCTATTCGTTTAGGTATCACTAGAGCATTATTAAAATTTGATGCTAATACTGATCAAACTAGAGAAGATAGTTATAGACATATTCTTAAAAATGCAGGATTTGTTACTAGAGATCCTAGAGTGAAAGAAAGAAAGAAATATGGTCTTAAAAAAGCTCGTCGTGCTCCACAATTTTCAAAAAGATAGAAAACAGATTTCTTTTGTTCCCTATAAACTTGTGTTTATGGGGTTTTTAATTATTTTAGGGGGTATGAATGCAAATATATGTATATTTGGATGAAAGTGGATCAATACATAAAAATAGTAAAACAAGGTATTTTGCAGTAGGAGGATATTTTGTATTTAAGGAAGATAAAAATAAAGTAACAGCTATTTATAAAAGAATAAATAAAAAAATTAAGGATAATAAAAAAATTCCTTTAAATTATGAAATAAAATCTTATAATATGAATGATTTGGAAAAGATAGAAATTTTTAGTAATATTCAAAATATAAATAGCTTTTTTGGATGTAGTATAATTTTTGATAAGTTTTCTATGAAAAAAGAGATTATTGAATCTAATATTTTTTTTAATTATTCAGTTAAAATTTTATTTAAAGATTGTATTATTCCGTTATTAAATTTAAATGAAAGTGTTAAATTTATTATAAGTATTGATAATAGAAATATAAGAGTTGGTGATCTGAACAATTTAGAAACTTATTTAAAAACAGAATTTTGTTTAGAAAATTTTGATTTTAAAATAACCTATTTTGATTCAGCTACTAATTTTGGAATTCAATTAGCAGATTTAATTACTAATACATTTTATAATTATTATAAAGACTATAATATTATAAAAAATGTGTTACCATATCTTAATAGTAAAAATTTTCGAATTAGTTTGTTTCCAGGATATAAGATGAAGGGTAGAATAAAAAAAATTACATATAATGGTAATGGGAATGTTTGACAGTTAATATTTTCTGTGCTAATATATTCCCATAAGACCTGAGGTAGGTAGCTAAATGCTAAACGTATGTTAAGTACGTTGCCCCTTAGGCTTTTTGTTTATTATAAATTGAAAATGTGTTATATTTTTATTAGGATGTGATATAAATGCAACTTAGTAGCAAATGGAATGATTATGAATGCATCGATGCAGGAAATGGTGAAAAATTAGAACGATGGGGTAATATCATTTTAAGAAGACCAGAGCCTCAAGCAATGTGGCCAATTGAAATGGATAAAAAATGGGAAAATGCTAGTGGTACATATTATCGTTTTAAAGATGGTGGAGGTCACTGGGAATTTAAAGAAAAATTGCCTGAGTATTGGGTTGTAAATTATAAAGAATTAAAATTTAAAGTTAGTCCTACGAATTTTAAACATACGGGTCTTTTTCCTGAACAAGCAACCAATTGGGACTTTATGATGAATAAAATAATAAATGCTAAAAGACCTATAAAAGTTCTCAATTTATTTGCATATACCGGGGCTGCAACAATGGCTTGCAGTAAAGCGGGTGCTGAAATGGTAGTACATGTTGATTCAGCTAAAGGCATGGTAGCTTGGGCTAAAGAAAATATGCATTTATGCAGATTAGATGATCATCATATTCGCTTCATTGTAGATGATTGCTTAAAATTTGTTGAAAGAGAAATTAGACGAGGCAATAAATATGATGCCATAGTTATGGATCCACCGAGTTATGGGAGAGGGCCAAACGGAGAGGTTTGGAAGTTAGAACATAATCTAGAATATTTAGTAAAGAAGTGTACAGAATTATTAAGTGATGATCCATTATTTTTTCTAATTAATGCTTATACGACAGGAATATCTAGTACAGTTTTGTATAATATTTTAAAATTAACAGTAGGAAAAAAGTTTGGTGGAAATATAGATAATGGAGAAGTAGGACTACCTATTAGTAATAATGGATTAGTTTTACCTTGTGGTATTTATGGTAGATGGCAAAATTAATGTACTTTATGAAGATAATCATATAATTGTGGTAGAAAAAATTAGAAATGTTTTAGTTCAAGCCGATAATACTAAAGATTTAGATATGTTGATGCTATTAAAACATTATATAAAACTAAAGTATAATAAACCCGGAAATGTTTATTTAGGATTGGTACATCGACTAGATCGTCCTGTTGGGGGTATAATGGTGTTTGCCAAAACTAGTAAAGCGGCATCTAGATTGTCTAAAAGCATTAGTGAACATAATTGGCAAAAAATTTATTTAGCTGTTTTATGTGGCACGTTAAAGGGCAAAGGAATTTTAGAAGATTATCTTAAAAAAAATGAAAAAACAAATAAAACAATTGTTGATAAAGATGGTAAATATTCTAAATTAGAATATGAAGTTTTAGGTTGTAAAGCAAATAAGACTTTAGTTAAAATTAATTTAATCACGGGTAGATCGCATCAAATAAGAGTTCAATTTTCTAGTCGTGGTTTACCTCTATGGGGCGATCAAAAGTATAATGATAAAGCTGTAGTAAAACAACAAATAGCACTTTGGGCTTATGCAGTTAAATTCGTTCATCCTGTGACAAAGAAAATTTTAGAATTTAGATTGTTACCTAAGAATGAATATCCATGGACTATTTTTAAAATAGATAATAAATTATAAAATAACCAATAAAAAATAGCATTATGAGTTATGCTGTTGTTGATCCAGGGAAGACTAATATTATTTATCACTCCAATGATAATAATGATGAAAAATATATTCAAAAAGTTGATTTAAATACTGATTATCAGTTAATTGAAAATCCGATTGAAAATGAAGGATATAAATTTAAGAGCCGGAATACCAAAGCTGATGGTAGTGGAATAGTGTATCAAAGAGAAGATGTAATTACAATAACAGAGGATATTACTTTATATGCGATATGGGAAGAAGAATTTGATTATATTATTAATAATTATAGTGTAGATTATACTAATAATTACATAAGCAATGTATTTGTTAATACAACTGTCGATAGTTTTAAAAATAATATTATTTTGGGCATAGTGGTGATTTACCAACAGGCACAAAAATAAAGTTGTACGTTGGAGATAAATTTGAAAATGAAAGTATTGTTAAGATTTATCACTATAATGATACTAAAAAATCATTAGATTTGATAAAAGATAATTTAAAAGTATCAGATGGGTATATAGAATTTGATATTGATCATTGTTCTGAATATTTTGTAACAATGTCAACTATAGAAAATATTTCTAAAGAAGAAATAAATATATTTATGATATTTGCAATAATTGAATTGGTTGTTATTATAAGTTTAGTAGTTATGATCTTTATAAAATTGAAAAAAAGTGAAAAAAAACAGTAGTATAGATATGTCAAAACATATGTAAATGATTTTAATATCAATTTATTAAAAGCTAGGAGAAAGCAAAAACATAATTTGATGCATAAAAAGAAATTTATGTAAACTATCATGTTTTTGTTTTTTTATATTAAAATATTGAATAAATATTAATATGAATTATTATTGGAAAATTTTATGCTCATTTGTAATTATATTTTTGTTACTTTATGAAATACCAGTTAAGGCTGATTTACCTTTAGCTGGAAAAGTAATAATAGTTGATCCTGGTCATGGAGGAATAGGATAAATCCAAAAATAAGAAGAATAGCTATAAAAATAGTAAATACAAGTAATAAAGGTACTTTGATAGGAAAGTATCTTTTTTGATGATATAATATTAATGGAAGTGGTAATATGAATTTTTCAGAGCAATTAACTTATTGTACAACAAAAATAATTTCTGTTATTGATGAGAATCAAATAGCAACAGGTACAGGATTTTTTATGAACTTTAACGAAAATTTAGAAAAAAATACATGTCAACCTGTAATCATCACGAATAAGCATGTAATAAAAGATGCTAAAAAAATTATTTTTTCTATTTGTCGAGGTGATGAAAATAATAATCCTTTAGATAGAGAGAAATTTACTATAACTTTGGATGCATTTAAAATAATTAATCATCCTTCAGATGATGTTGATTTATGTGCTATTCCAATTGCTGATTTGGATGCTGCGACTCAACAAAATAATGTTAAATTGTTTCGTGGAAAATTTAGTACAGACCTAATAATATCTGACGAGGAAATAAACAAGTGTTCTGCAATGGAAGATATAATTATGATAGGATATCCAAATGGGCTTGAAGATTCTTATAATAATAAGCCAATTATTAGAAAAGGAATAACATCTACTCATATGAAATTTGATTATAATGGTAAAAAGGAATTTTTAATTGATATGGCATGTTTTCCAGGTTCAAGTGGTTCGCCAATATTTCTTTGCAATGAAACTTCATATACAATAGGTGGGAGTATGATAATAGGTTCTAGATGTAGATTATTAGGTTTGCTATATGCAGGACCACAACATACAGGAATTGGGCAAATAGTATTTGAACATATTCCTACAAATCCTAAAGCGATAGTAAATATACCCAATAATTTAGGCTTAGTCATAAAAGCGGAAAGAATAAAAGAATTAGAAAATTTAATGGAAGACATGAATTAGAAACTAAAGAATGCAACAAGCATTCTTTTTATTATGCAAAACTTTAAGAAAGAGAGGAATGATATATGAACTATGGAATATTTAGAAGTCAACCAATAATGACTATAAACGATTTAGCACAAATAGGATCACACAATAAACGAGATAAAAAAGCTTATAAAAGTAATCCTAATATTAAATTAGAATTAACTGATAGTGCTAATATAAAAATGTAGGAAATGGCTAATATAAAAATGTCATAAAACCTACATAATTATATTAGCACTT
>CALVUS010000068.1 GCA_944363665.1 uncultured Bacilli bacterium
AATCTCTTTGGCATGGAATCTTTTCCAATCTATAACTTTCTATTAAAAAATACTTGACTTTTAATAGTTAGTCACCTCTAAAACAAATATATGCAATATAAATTATTAATTGCTAAAAAAAGGATAATGTTTTATAATTAATACGATAGGTGATTATAATGGAACTAGCAAATAAAACAATAAAAGAAACAGTTATTGATGGCATATCTTTTGTTTTAGGAGTATTTTTATATGCATTATGTTTTAATATGTTTTTAATCCCTAATGATTTAGTAGTATCTGGTTTTAGTGGAATAGCTATTGTTACTCAACGTTTATTTAATTGGAATCCATCAGTATTTATATATATAACTAATTTTATTTTATTAATTGTAAGTTTAATATTTTTAGGTTGGAAAGTGACTAAAAAAAACATTATTGGCTCCATTATGTATCCTTTAATGGTAACTATTTCTAGTCCAGTTGCAATTTTTTTTAATAGTTATATAACCGGAGATGATTTTTATTTAATTTTATTATTTGCAATTATTTTATTTGGTATTAGTAGTGGACTAATTTATCGGACAGGTTTTACTACTGGTGGTAGCGATATAGTGATGCAAATATTAAATAAGTATTTAAAAATTAGTGAATCTAAGTCGATGGTTGTTGCTAATAGTTTAATAATTATAACTGGAATGCTTGTATTTGGTTTTAATAACGGAGTATATTCGTTTATAATTTTAATTTGTTCGACATATTTTATTGATAAGATCACTTTTGGACTTTCTGATAGTAAAGTTTTTTATATTTATTCCAGGAAAGTGAGAAAAATAAAAAAACTGATATTAGATGATTTTAAGACGGGATTTACTAGTATTCCAAGCCGAGGTGGATACTCCAAAAAAAGAGGCTTTTTAATTATGTGTGTTGTTGCCAATCGTGATTATTATGACTTTAAACAAAAAATTTTAGAAATTGATCCTAATGCTTTTATCATAATTAACAGCTGCTACGAAGTAAATGGTGGTGTTAAAAGATCTAATATGCCATTTATGTAAAACTTTATTTTTTTTTATATTTATGTTAGACTTAAGTTAGTGATGAATATGAAAAAAATTGTAATTTTTGGTGGTGGTAGTGGTTTATCACAACTTTTAAAAGGTCTTAAGCTTTTTCCCGTAGAAATAACAGCTGTTATTACAGTTGCTGATAATGGTAAAAGTACGGGTAGATTAAGAAAAGAACTAAATATTCCTGCAGTTGGTGATATATCAAAAGTTATGATAAGCATGGGTAATGTTTCTCCAGATTTAGAAAATCTTATGAATTATCGTTTTACAAAATCAAAAACTTTAGGCAATCACTCAATTAAAAACCTTTTATTAGCGGCTTTATTAGACTTAAAAGGAAATTTTGATGAAGCAATTCCGATACTAGGGAAAATTTTAGACTTAAAGGGAACAGTATTGCCTCTTACAGAAGATTGTATCAATTTAGTTGGTATTACTAAAGATGGAAAAAAAATTGTTGGTGAAGCTGAAGTAACAAAATGTATAGATAAAATTGAAAAATTAGAATATGATCGAGTATTTACTGTTAATCCCAAAATATTTGCGGCTTTAGATGAAGCAGACTTAATAATTTTTTCTTCTGGCAGTTTACTTACAAGTATTGTTCCACATTTAATTGATAAGTCATTAGTAAAAGCTATAAATAAAGCAAAGGCTGATAAAATGTATATTTGCAATTTATTTACTCAGCCAGGGGAAACAGATGATTTTACTGTTTTAGATCATATTGATTTTTTAGAATGTTATTTAGGTAAGGGGGGAATAGATGTTGTAATAGCTAATAATACAATTATGAGTAGTAAGTTAGCGAAAAAATATTCAAATGAAGAACAAAAGGATCCAGTTATATTAGATATGCATGAGATGGAAGCTAGAAATATTTATGTAATAGGTGATAAATTATTTACAATTGAAGATGGTTTTTATCGTCATGATTCTCTTAAAACCGGTTATTTAATATTTTCATATTTAATGGATGGTAAAAGAAAATGACTTTTACAACGATGTTGAAAGAAGAAATTGCCAAAAATGAATTTAATATCGTTGAAGCTAGGTATGAACTTATTGCTTTTTTAAATTGCATAGCAAAGATAAGCAAAGATGAAATATTGATAACTGTTGAAAATGCTAGCATTGCTCGTAGGATATTTAAAGAAATAAAAGAAATATTTTTTATCAGTCCTAAAATTACTATTAGAATGCAAAAAAGATTTAAAGTGAAGCAAATTTACATTTTGAGTATCAAAGAGAAATTAGAACTTATAAAAAAAACTCTAAATTTAGGGACTAAAATTGAATTAGAAACACTTGTTACTGACGAAGAAAAAATTGCATTTTTAGCTGGTTCCTTTTTAGCAGTAGGAAACATTTCTAATCCAAGTACTAGTGGTTATCATTTAGAATTTATATTTACTAAAGAGCGATTAGCTAAGCAGAATTTGGCTATGTTAAAAAAGTTTGATCTAAATGCAAAAATAATTAAAAGAGGGTATAAAACTGTTTGTTATATAAAATCAAGTGAAGACATTAGTGATTTATTAAAATTATTTAAAGCTAATAGTTCTCTATTTTATTTTGAAGATGTTAGAATATATAAAGATCATAAAAATATGGTTAACAGACTTAATAATTGTGAAATAGCTAATCAAGAAAAGACTTTGAAAGCCGGACAACAGCAAATAGAAAATATTAAATATTTGCATGAAGCAGATTTATTTAATTTATTAGATGACAAAACTAAAATAGTAGCATTAACTCGCGAAAAATATCCAGAATTATCTTATCAAGAATTAGCAGATATAATATCGAAAGAAATGGATTATAAAATAGGAAAATCTGGAGTTAATCATCATTTTATAAAAATCAATGAGTTAGTAAAAAAACATAAAGAAAGAAGTGAACTATAATGAAAGTGCGATTAGCAGCGAATATTCAGCCTGATAGTATTGTGGATGGCGAAGGTATTAGAACAGTAATTTGGTTTCAGGGATGCTTGCATCACTGTAAAGAATGTCATAATCCAGAAACATGGAACTTTGACGGCGGAATCGAATTTGATGTGGAAGAAATAAAAGCAGAAATTAAGAATTTAAAATATCAAAATGGTGTTACTTTATCTGGGGGAGATCCATTTTTTCAACCAATTGCAGCTTTGGAAATTGCCAAGTATGCACATAGTTTAGGTTTAAATGTTTGGTGTTATACAGGTTTTACTTTTGAAGAATTGCTTGACGAGGATATAGCTAAAAAAGAATTTTTAAAAAATATCGATGTGTTAATAGATGGAAGATTTGAAATTGCTAAAAAGAGTTTAGCTTGTAAATTTAGAGGTAGTACTAATCAAAGAATTATTGATGTAACTAAAAGTTTAGAAAATAATAAGGTGGTATTATATTATGAAGATTGACGATGATTTAAATTATACAATACTATCTAATAATATTAATAGAAAATTTTTGATGCAATTTTCAGAGTATCCGATTATAGATGAACTTAAATTTTCAGAATTAAAAAATAAAATAGAATTTCATACCTCTAAAAGAATTGTTTTTAATAATTCTCTTTATTTACTTAGAGATTATGAAAAAGAAGAAATATTTGATTTATTAAAAAAACAAAATATTAAGTACATAAATATTACAAATGATATTGAGGAAACAATATATTGTGATTATATATTGGTATATGATAATAATAATTTAGTTATAGAAGGGAAAAAGGAAACTATTTTAAAAGAAGAAAAATTATTAAAGAAACTTGGCTATGGATTGCCGTTTGTTGTAGATTTATCCACACAATTAAACTATTATGGTGTTTTTACAAAAATTTATTATGAAATGGATGATTTAGTAGGTGATTTATGGAATTAAGTAATTTAGATGGTCAATTAATTGGTATAGTAAGTGATGACTTTAAAAAAGAAGAATATTCTAATAAATTAGTAAAAGACATTATATTGGTTAAACAAAATGAAGCTATAAAAATGGTTAAATTAGATAAAGATGTACTTAGCAAAAATTTTGATGACTTATCCAGTAGAGATCAAAATAAAGTAATTTTGGCTAGTAAATTGCATGATAAGGAAATAATATTAATTAATTTTTCTAAAGGAATGATAACAAAAGATTTAGAATATTTTAAAAGCTTATTTAAAAAAATTAGTACATATAATAGAAAAATTGTATTAATAGATAAAAATGCTAATTTATTTTTAAATTGTGTGGATAATATATATGTTATTAGCAACAATAATTTAATTTTTCATACTACCGATATTTTTGATAGAGTATTAGATATATATATTGATCCTCCAAAAATTGTAGAATTTTTTCATAAATGTGAAAATTTAGGAATTAGATTAGATCACTATAAAGAATTAGATGAGTTATTAAAGGCAATTTATAGGATAAAATCATGAGATATTTAATTAAGTTTAGTTATGATGGAATCAAGTTTCATGGATTTCAAAGACAAAAAAATGAAAAAAATGTTCAAGGAACTTTAGAAAAAGTCTTAAGTGGTGTTTTGGAAGAATCAATTGTTATAAAGGGAAGTGGCAGAACAGATGCTGGTGTGCATGCAAAAGCTCAATGTGCACATTTTGATGTCAATAAAAAAATCACTAAAGAAGATATTAATATAATAAATAGAATTTTAAATGAAGAAATTGTTATTAAAAATTATAAATTAGTTAAAAATGATTTTCATGCTAGGCATGATGTGAAATATAAAAAATATGTTTACAAATTAAATATTGGTGATTTTGATAAAGCTAAAGAAGGTTATTATTATCAAAAGAAATTAAAACTCGATTTTTCGTCAATGAAAAAAGCTATAAAGCTTTTTATAGGTACTCATGATTTTCGAAATTTTGTTAGTGGATTAAGGCATGATTATACTACTACAATATATAAGGTTAAAATTAAGAAAAAAGGAAATCTAGTTTTATTTGAATTTGTAGGTATTGGTTTTTATCGATATATGGTTAGGCATTTAGTTGGAGCTTTATTGGATGTTGGTCGCGGTAAAGCTCAGGTTATTGATATAAAAAGAATGCTTGATAATCCGCTGGTGGAAAAAAGTCTAAGTGTAGTTCCTGCAGAAGGATTATATTTAATAAACGTTAAGTTTTAAAAAATCAATTAAAAAATGGAGAAAATTCTTAAAAATGTTTGACTTTTCTGTGACTTTTTAAACAAAATGTCCGCTTTTTTAACTTTGTTTTTAAAACAAAATGTCAGTTTGCAAAATAAGAAAAAATAAAGAGAAAATATTTTGATTTTTATAATAAAATGTCCTATAATACACGTCCAGAAAGG
>CALVUS010000069.1 GCA_944363665.1 uncultured Bacilli bacterium
GTTCACTAATTTATCACATTTTTTTTACATTAAAGACATTAAAAGTTAGTATATTTATTATGTCGTTTGTGGTATAATGTTTAAAGTAAAGGTGGTTTAGTGTGTGAAGACAAAAACTTTTAAAACATTAGATGAACAAATTGACATACTTGCAAGTAAAGGTTTAGTCTTTGATGATACTATTAATGCTAAGTCTATTTTACTAAGAGAAAATTATTTCTTCTTAAGTGGTTATCGGCATTTATTTTTAAATAGCGACCGTAAGACCTATATTGAAGGAACTAATTTTAGAGAATTATATGCTATGTTTTCTTTTGACAGACAACTTAGAAATATTATTTTTAAAAACATTTTAATAGTAGAAAATAATTTGAAAAGTATTTTGGCATATATTATGAGTAAAAATCATGGGTTTAAAGAAAATAACTATTTGAATCCTCATAATTTTGTTAAAGACTCTAAAAAGACTAAGCAAATTAATGATTTGATAAAAAAAATGAAAAGACAAATTAGTGTAAATGGAAAACAACATTCAGCAACAGCACATTATTTAATCAATTATGGATATATTCCTTTATGGGTTGTTGTAAAAGTGCTATCATTTGGTATTGTTGGAGAATTATATACAATATTACAATATCAAGACCAAAAAGAAATTGCTGATTGTTTTAATATAGATATTTATAGTATGGTGGAGTATTTACCAATATTAGCTAATTATCGTAATTTATGTGCTCATGAAGATATTTGTTATAATAACAAAACTCAAAAATTAATTGAAGACACTAAATATCATAAATTGCTATATATTCCTAAAGCTAATGGTGAATATATTTATGGTAAAAATGATTTATTTGCATTAGTTATTATACTAAAATGCATTTTAAAAGAAGATGATTTTACATTGTTTATAAACGAAATAACATATGAATTAGATAGGCTATCTGGTAAAATTGAAGTAATTAAAATTGAAAAAGTTTTGCATGAGATGGGATTTCCAAGTAATTATAAAGAAATAGTGAGGTTAGATTGATATGGAAGAAAATTTTAATGAAGAAAAAAATGTTAATAAAAATGATAATTTAAATAAAAATAGTACTACAAAAATAATTACTTACTTAACGATATTTTTTGTAGGATGTTTAGCAATGTATGCTGTTGTTTATTTCTTTCCAGTAGCTATTACAGAAGATGTAATTAAAGAAGTAAGAGATGTTACTATAAATGATACAGGAATTGCAGAGTCAGTTGCTAAAGTATATGATTCAGTTGTTGTTGTTTCGACTTATCGAGATGGAACATATATAGCATCAGGAACTGGCTTTGTTTATCAAGCTGATGGTGATACATATTATTTGCTTACTAATTATCATGTTATTGAAGATGGTGATAGTGTAACTGTTACATTTACTAATGGTAATGTTGTAGAAACTGAAATAGTAGGTCATGATCAATATGCCGATATTGCAGTATTATCAATAGAGTCCGATGAAGATTTAGTAGTTGCAGAATTAGGAGATAATTCTGAAAGTCGAGTTGGTGATACAGCATTTGCAGTTGGAGCTCCACTTGATAGTGCTTATTCTTGGACTGTAACTCGGGGAATTATTTCAGGCAAAGATAGAATGGTTGAAGTTTCATTATCGAATTCTAATACTAGTGATTATGTTATGAAAGTTTTACAAACCGATGCTGCTATAAATTCTGGTAATAGTGGTGGACCATTATGCAATGCTAATGGAGAAGTAATAGGAATAACTTCACTTAAACTTATCAGTGATGGGGTTGAAGGCATGGGATTTGCTATTCCAATAGAAGATGCTGTTGACAAAGCAGAAAAGATTATCGCTGGAGAAGTAATTGTATATCCAGTAATCGGTGTTGGATTAATAGATTTTGCTAATGCTTATCCACAATATTATTCTTTGATTCGCAATTCTGGCCTTGAACATGGAGTTATTATAGCATCTGTGGAAGATGGATCAGCTGCTGCGGATGCTGGTATGGAACCAAATGATATTGTTACATCCATAGATGGAAAAGAAGTATTAAATGGCGCATATTTCAGATATTATTTATATCAACATAGTATTGGAGACAAAGTTATAATTACTGTTTATCGTGATGGTGATAAAGTAGATTTAGAATTGACTTTAAGTGCAGATGGGCAAACTCTTTAGGGTTTGCTTTTTTTAGAAAGTTTGTTACAATAAATATATGTAATTAGTGAAGAGGTGTTAATAGATGATAAAAGGTTGTAGTAAACTGCAAAGACTTGGAGCATATATAATAGATTATATATTTATATTGCTTTTAATAACGTTGTTAGGACAAATTCGTTTTTTAAATCCAACATTTGATGAATATTATGAGACCTATGATGAATCTATGGAGATGATTAATAATACTAATGAAGAAGATATTTTTAAATTATTAGAAAGTGAAGAATATAGTTTGGCTAATTATAATTTAGCAAAATATAGTGTAAGTATATCTATAATTTCAATTATTGTCTATTTAGGATATTTTGTTGGTTTTCAAAAGTGGAATAAAAATCAAACTTTAGGTAAAAAACTATTTAATATTGAAGTTGCGAGCATTGAAAATACAGATGTTAAATGGTGGCAAATATTACTTAGAGAAATTATTATATATAACTTAATTGCGGAAATACTATATGTAATTCTAATATTATTTTTAAATGTTAATAGCTATTTCATGATTAGTAATATAATTTTGGCTATATCGTCTTTAATTTTTTTAATTAATGTAATATTAATTTTGTTTAGAAAAGATGGTCGGGGATTACATGATTTACTTGCTAAAACAATAGTAGTAGAAAAGGATAGATAATGTCAATAGATAAAGTAAGAAATTATTTAAAAAAATGGCATAAAGATAGTGAAATATTAGAACTTCCTATTTCAAGTGCTACCGTTGCTGATGCTGCTAAAGCTTTAAATTGTAAAGAAGAACTTATTGCTAAAACAATGTCATTTATTATAGATGAAACTCCAATATTAATTGTCTTAGCGGGAGATACTAAAATTGATAATACTAAATTTAAAAAGGAGTTTAAAACTAAAGCTAAAATGATCCCTAGCCAGTTATTAGAAGAATTAATTGGTCATGAAGCTGGAGGAGTATGTCCTTTTGGCATTAAAGAGAATGTTTTAGTGTATTTAGATAAATCTTTAAAGAGATTTCCCTATATTTATCCGGCTTGTGGAAGTAGTAATAGTGCAATTAAGCTTACGATTGCTCAATTAGAAAAATTTTCAAATTATAAAAGGTGGATTGACGTAACTAAAGCTATAAATTAAAAAAACTGAATTTATTAATTTTATTCAGTTTTTATTTGATTCTAATTCTTCCTTTTCCTAATTCTTCAAAAGATGTTAATCTATTATAATTGATTTGGCAATCCAATAAATTATATCTTACTTTTAATGCTGTTACCATATTTTTATAAATAGTTATGGCATTATCGTAATCTTTTTGCTTAATAGCATAATAACAAGGAATTAAGAATATTTTTGCTAATTCTTTCGCTATTTGAACGTTATTTTCATCTTCAAAAAGTTCGTTACTTATTATTGGTCCAATTTGATCATATTCATCTAATAAAATTAAATATTCTGCATTTTGTTTTAAATATTGGTCGCGAAAATTTCTTAAAGTTTCTAATAAATCACAATTATCTGATTGCTTTAAAATATTACATATTATTGTTGTAATATAGCATCCTGAACGTTGATAACCAGTATTTTGTTTCCGCTTTACAAAATTACTACAAGCATAGTTTTTAGGATCAACATATTTTCCTTTTTTGGGACAAAAATATTCATTTCCCCATTTTTGGTCATTTAAATCTAATAATAAACATTCTGCACAAAAATCTGCCATTGTTAATATCCCCTTTCAAGTGATATGTATTTTAGCATATAAAATGTATTTAGTCAAATAGCTTTTTATGATATAATTTATTAAGATGATGTATAAATGGCAAAAAGAAAAAGTAAAAAAAATTTTAATAAAGTTCTAGCATTCATTTTTTGCATGTTACTTATGTATTTGGGATATTATATAAAACATGATTTTATAAGTCCATCTAGTGGAAATGCAGAAACTTTTAAAAGTTATGATTTAGAGGAAATACCAGAATATAATGGAAATGGTTATATATATTTAAACAATAATATTCCTAATTTTAGTGATGAAGATAAAAATGCAGAAACATTTGAATATTATAGCAAACTTGATAATTTAGGAAGATGTGGAGTTGCTTATGCAAATATTAGTAA
Organism: uncultured Bacilli bacterium; assembly: GCA_944363665.1. GTDB lineage: Bacteria > Bacillota_I > Bacilli_A > RF39 > UBA660 > Onthocola_B. The sequence goes on from CALVUS010000069.1 coordinate 4,305, forward strand.
AGATACAATGCCAACTGAGGAAAGAGAAGACATAAGTCATATCGAGCCCAGTGGTTGGCAAACAGTTCAATATGATATTGTAAGTGGAAAATATTTGTACAATCGCTGTCATTTAATTGGGTATCAACTTACTGGAGAAAATGCCAATGATGAAAATTTGATAACATGTACTAGATATATGAATGCAACTACTATGTTACAATTTGAAAATGAGGTTGCTAATTATATAGAGGAAACTAATAATCATGTATTATATAGAGTTACCCCATATTATGAAGGAGATAATTTAGTTGCAAAAGGAGTACAAATGGAAGCATATTCAATCGAAGATAATGGGGAAGGGATTCAATTTAATATATTTGTGTATAATGTACAGCCTGGAATTACCATAGACTATAAAACTGGGGAAAGCTGGTTAGAATGATTTTAATAACATTATACTAAAATCAACATATAATATTTTAGGTGATATACATGGATAATAGAGCTTTAAAAAAAGTTGTTATTGATGCTGGACATGGTGGTGATGATCCAGGAACTATTGCGAATGGAATAACTGAAAAAGATTATACATTAAAAATTAGTGAATATATTCACAATCGTTTAGATGAAATGGGAATTCCTAATGAAATGTCAAGAACTAGTGATGTAACTTTAGATAGTAATACTAGACCAGATAAAGTGCAAAGTTTTTATGGAACAGGTGAAGATGTTATTGTTGTATCTAATCACATTAATGCTGGGGGTGGCAAACAGACCTTGAGCGAAGTTGGTTTACAAAGCGATTTAACGCATGTTTGAGACCTCTTATTTATATCTAAGGGGCTGTTGAATAATTAAGTAATTAATTATTTGACAGTCTCTTTTCTTTTGGCTTTACATAAGGAAATTTTTCT
>CALVUS010000070.1 GCA_944363665.1 uncultured Bacilli bacterium
AAGTAAAAAAAATGTAAAGATAATATAAAAAAGTAAAATAATATTTAATATTTTACTTTTTTTGATATAATTAATAAAAATTGGGGTGATAAAATGCATAGAACTAAAAAGGAAAAGAAACGGATGTTATTAATAGCATTATCAATTTGTTTTTTATCATTTATGCTAGTTCATTCAGTTGCTAGTGACTGGGGTGAAATATTAGAAAATAATAAAGAAATAAAAAGATTAAATAGTGAGTACAATAATTTATTAGAAGAAGAAGAAAAGTTATCTAGTGATGTAACAAAATTACAAGACGAGGATTATGTTGCTAGATATGCTAAAGAAAAATTTTTATATTCACAAGATGGTGATGTAATTTTAAAAATGGACTAATGTTCATTTTTTTCAATAATAGCATCGATTAAACCATATTCTAAAGCTTCGTAGGCATCAAAATAATTATCTCTTTCCGTATCTATTTGAATTTTTTCAATATTTTGATTTGTTTTACTTGCTAAAATTTTATTTAATTTATTTTTTAATTTAATAATTCGTTCAGCGGCAATTTTAATATCAGTAGCTTGACCCTGAGCACCTCCGAGTGGTTGATGGATCATTATCTCTGTATTGGGTAAAGAGTATCTTTTATTACCGCTAGCTAATATAAAAGCGGCCATGCTAGCACACATGCCAAGGCCAATAGTAATAACATTACTTTTAATAAAATTCATAGTATCATAAATACTCATACCAGAAGTAATAGAACCACCTGGACTATTGATATAAAGATAAATATCTTCATTATTTTGATTGTCTAAATATAAAAGTTCACTTATTACAATATTGGCAACATTATCATTTATTTCTCCGCTTAAAAAAACAATGCGGTCTTTAAGCATTCGAGAATATAAATCATAAGCATATTCTTTATTACTACTTTTTTCAATTACTGTTGGAATAATATTCAATATAATCACCTAAATTAATAATAGTAAAAAGTGTAAAAATTTATTCAAAAAATAATATAATTATGATATAATTTTAAAGAATAGAGGAGAATTTAATGAATAAAGTAAAAATTACTTTTCAAGATAATACAGTTCATGAATATGATAGGGGAACAACATACTTTGAAATAAGTAAGGATTTTGCTATGGAAAATATCATGGGCTTTAAAGTAAATAATGAAGTTTATTCACTGGATACAAAAGCTTTAGAAGATGAAAAAATAGAATTTATTAATACAAGTGACATTATAGGTAATAAAATATATAAAGCTGGGTTGAAATTTTTATTTGAAGTTGCATTAGTAGAAACATTTTCTGATTTAGAAGTGAGTTATGAACATAGTGTACCACGTGGAATGTTGGGGGTAGTAAAAGGAAATAGAATATTGACACAAGATGATTTAAGCAAAATAAAAGAAAAAATGGCTCAATTAGTTAGCGAGGATGCCATAATATATAAATATAATATATCATCTAAGGAAGCAATAAAATTTTATCAAAAAAATAATGAGTTAGAAAAAGCTTATAATGTGCAGGGAATTAATGATAAAATAGTAACTATTTATAAATTACATCAAAAATATAATTATTTTTATTCTTTGATGCCCCATTCAACTGGTTCAATTAATAAATATCAATTAGTATACTTGGGAAATAATAGAATAGTTTTTGTTTTTCCAAGTATTAGAAGCAAAGGAAACGTTTTAGAATATGTCCATTATGACAATATAATAGAATCATTTTTAAGTGGTAAAAAATGGCTAGATGATTTAAATATGCCTTATGTTAGTGATTTAAACAAAAATGTTAGTAATGGAAAAATAAAAAGTTTTATCAGAGCTAATGAATTAATGTTTAGTTTAAATATATCGAAGATTGTTGATAAAATTATTAATAACCATAGTATTAAATTTATTTTAATTGCTGGTCCATCATCCTCTGGCAAAACTACAACCACAGCTAAAATAGCTTCTTATTTAGAGGCTTTAGGTTACGATGCTATAAAAATAAGTTTAGATGATTATTTTGTAGAAAGAGAAAAAACACCAAAAGATGAAGATGGAAAGTATGATTTTGAATGTTTAGAAGCTATAGATGTTGATACATTTAACATTGACTTAAATAATTTATTAGAAGGAAAAGAAATAAGCTTACCAATTTACAATTTTATAACTGGAAAAAGAGAATATCCTAAAAATACAATAAAATTACAAGAAAATAGTATATTTTTAATTGAAGGGTTACATGCTTTAAATGATGAGTTAACTAAAAATGTTGATTCAAAGTTTAAATATAAAATCTATTTAAGTCCTTTTATTCCTTTAAATATTGATGAACATAATTATATATCAACTCTTGATTTAAGATTACTTAGAAGAATAGTAAGGGATAATAGGACAAGGGGTTATAATGTAATAAATACTATTGATAATTGGCAAAATGTGCGGAATGGCGAGGAAAAATATATTTTTCCATATATACATCAAGCAGATTCAATATTAAATACAGCACTAGCTTATGAAATAGGAGTTTTAAAAGTATATGTTGAGCCGTTACTATTGTCAGTGGGAGTGGATTCAATTTATTATGAAGAAGCTCGAAGATTAATAGATTTTTTAAAGACATTTTTTCCTATACCTGGAGAATATGTCAATGATGATTCGATTTTAAGAGAATTTATAGGAGGAAAATATAATGATTAAAGTAGCAATTAATGGTTTTGGAAGAATAGGGAGATTGGCATTTCGGCAAATAGTTACACAAACAGATTTTGACATTGTAGCTATTAATGATTTAACTAGTGCTGAAGATTTGGCATATTTAGTTAAATACGATACTGTTCATCGTACATTTCATGAAAATGAAATAAGTTTTGAAGGGAATGATTTAGTAGTTGCTGGTAAGCATATTAAAGTTTATTCTGAAAAAGAGCCAGAAAAATTACCATGGGGTGAACTTGATGTCGATTTAGTTCTTGAATGTACAGGTAAGTTTACAGCCTATGAAGATGCTAAAAAACATTTAGATGCAGGTGCTAAAAAAGTTCTTATTTCCGCACCAGGAAAAGGTTTAATGAAAACTATAGTTTATAATGTCAACGATGATACTTTAACAAGTAATGATACAATCGTTTCGGCAGCAAGCTGTACTACTAATTGTTTAGCTCCAGTACTAAAAATTATTAATGATAATATTGGAATTAAAAAAGGTTTTATGAGTACTGTGCATGCTTACACTAATGATCAGGCTACATTAGATATAGCCCATAAGAAAGGCATTAAAGCAAGACGTGGTAGAGCTTGTGGTCAAAATATTGTTCCTGCATCTACAGGTGCAGCAAAAGCTATAGGTTTAGTTATTCCTGAGCTTTTAAATAAACTCGACGGTATTGCTTATCGTGTACCTGTTGCTGATGGATCATTAATTGATGTAACATTAGAATTAAATAAAAATACTACTGTAGAAGAAATAAACAAATTATTTGCAGAACATCAAAATGAAACTCTTCAAATTACAATGGATCCAGTAGTCTCTAGTGATATTATAGGTAAAAAATATGGAGCTTTGGTTGATGGTTTATCAACAAGTGTAATAGAATCTAATGAAACTCAATTACTTAAAATTGTAGTGTGGTACGATAATGAATTCGGATATACCGCTCAGATGCTTAGAACTGCTAAAAAAATGTTTTAAAAAGATCGCGGCTTATAAAGTCACGATCTTTTTCAAAATATAGCTAAATATATTTAATTTCATAATCACTTCTTAATTTATAATTTTCTCTATTTACTATATTTGTTGCCTGTAAAGTTGGATATATTATTTTTCTCTGATTCTTGCTATTTGATAATTTAATTGATCAAATTTATTAGCTTCTTTGTAGTGATAGCTATTCATAATGGCTTCGACTATTTCTTGAGTATCTTTAGAAGTTACATTTTTATATATAGATTCTAATGTTTCTAACGGTATTATTTTATTAGTGATATTATTTAATAGCCAAATTTCTTTGTCAATAACACATTTCGTAGTAATACGATACTTTAAATTTAATAATTCATAAATAGTATTTATTTCTTCAATCATATTGATCTTTAATTTCATTAGTTTTCTTTCATTAATTTTTTTCTGCTTTAACATATTATATTCTTCATATTTTTTTAATAAACTATAATAGCAAAAATCGCTGTCTAATGTTAAATTATAAAAACTTTTTTCTATTAAATCATCATGTGCAGGCATTAATAAATGTTTGATTTTATAATCATTATTTTCATTTTTGCTTTTTTTACTGTCCCAAGTAACATCAATTCCATAAATTCCTATTAAATTATATTTTTGATCATTTAAAAAAGCAATAAGTGATTGATGTCCGATGTCTTCTTTCTTATTATTTTTCCAATGTACTCTGATAAGATTAATATTTAATATATCACAGCAAGCTTTTATAAAGTTAGTAAAACCAACACATACTATTTCAGGATTATTAATTATTTTACTTAAATTTCTACTGTTTCCTAAGTCCTCTTCATTTATATTTTTTAAGTAAGGTCTTTTTTTTATTAATTCATATAGATATGTAATTGTTTCAGCTTGCGATAGTTTTTTATTTTTTATTTCTTGGCATATATTTAGTATATAAGTAAACATATTTATTGTTTCTTCATGTGTTAATAAATCAAAATGAGTATATTCATCAATATACTTAAAATTTTTTTTGTTATTTCTAAAATCTGTTAGAAATGTTAACTTTTTATTAAAACTTACACCTTCTAAATCTATTATTAATTTATCATCATATTTAAATATTTCTTCCCAATTATAGAGGTTATCTATTAACCTAACTTTAGGTACTGTTTTTTCAATCATTACTTCTAATAATAATTTATATTTTTTTAAATATTTCTCTTTTCTTTTTCTTTTTATAATATTAGTTTCATGAAATAATAAGTCTTTATTAATTATTATATTTTTTTTGTATTTTATATAAGAATTTAGATTTTTAAATATAAACAATACCTTTAATTCGTTATCAAATTCATCAATATGTATTTCCATATCATTTTTAATTTTTCTATCAATTGTCACTTCTACATACATAGTATCACTTAATGTTTTATTCTAGCACAATGAATTAAATAAGTCTATAAACACTTGAATAAAAT
>CALVUS010000071.1 GCA_944363665.1 uncultured Bacilli bacterium
CTTTGAACAACGAATAACATTATTATAATATTGACAGTAAAACTTCCGCCATAACTTAAAAGTGGCAATGGAACCCCAGTTAAAGGTATTAATGCCAGAATTCCCAAAAGATTAATTAATATATGTAAAGCCATAAACCAAAATGTTCCATAAGCAAGTACAGAACACCGCAAATTTTCAGATTCTTTTGCAATTTTTAAAATTCTAAATAGCATCCAAATATAACAAAGGATTAAAAATATGCCAAATATTAAACCTAATTCTTCAACTATAATCGGAAAAATAAAGTCAGTATGACTTTCAGGTAAATAAAGATATTTTTGAGTAGAATTGCCCAATCCTACACCAAATAGACCACCATTATTAATGGCAATAAACCCATTACATACTTGATATCCAGTGGTTTCTGTATATCTAGAGCAAGGGTTTTGAAATGTAAGTCTATCCATTTGCATACTATTTAATAAATCTTCACCAGAATATAAAATTATAACTGCTGCTATAACAATACCAATTACTAAAATTTTAATAATACGTATCATATTATTTTGCACTATAGGAATGCTTATAAAAGTTAAAAATACAATGCCAGCAATAATAGCAGCACTTCCTAAATCTGGTTGCATGGCAACTAATCCTGCAATTAAAGTCCCAAAAGCTAGAGGGATTAAATATGCATAAATGTTTTTAACTTTTCGATAGTGTAATTTATTATAATATATTGCCGAAAAAACAATAAGGATTGATTTAGCAAATTCACTAGGTTGCAAGCTAAAAAATTTAAGATCATACCAGCTGACGGCATTGTTGGTTATCTTACCGTTTATAAATAAAAATACTAAGGCAAGAATGATAATTATCAATGCTGGCCAAGCTAAAACACCATAATTTCTTGTAGGAAGTCTGATTATTAAAATAAAGCTAACAAGCAAAGCCATTATGACAAATATAGCTTGTCTTATAAAAAAATGGTAAGGTTCATAGCCATATCGCACAACACTAGATATACTAGATGAACTATAAATCATTACTAAACCAACGATAATAAAAAAAATCGTCAAAATAAATAACGGTATGTCCATTTTAGAAAATAACTTGCGCATAATTTTATCTCCTATCATAATTTTATCATAATCTAATTAAAAATCACTATTTTTTTCAATTTTTGGGTAATTTTAATGTCAAAAAATGACATTTAATAATAAATTATATTAGAGTAAAGGAGGTATAAATATGTATTATTACGGAAACAATGGATATTACGGCGGCGGCTACGGAGGATACCAAACTAATCCTTGCTGTGGCAGTTATGCTGGATACACTAGTGGTTATGGTATTGGTGCTGCTATATGGATTGTTTTATTTATTCTTTTAGTAATCATTTTAGGAGCAGGATGGTCTTTTAACAACAATAATAACTAGTATTTATTAAAAGGAGCAGCCGATGCTTCTTTTTTGCATTTTTTGTAAATTTTTGTTAAAATATTTTTTGGTGATATAAATGAAGTTACCTAAAATTAAAATTTTAGATGAAAAAAATAAATTATTACATCAAATTAGTAGTGAGGTTACATTTCCTGTAAATGCAGAAGATCGTAAATTAGCAGAAGATACTATAACATATCTTAAAATGAGTCAAGATGAAAAAATTGCTGAAAAATATAATTTAAGAGCGGGTATGGGTATGGCTTTTGTACAATTAGGAAAATTAAAAAGAATATTTGTAATTGCTAGTGAACGAGAAGATCATACATTTGATGAATATGTAATTATAAATCCTAAAATTTTAAGTGCTAGTGAAGAATTAATATATGTTGGCGAAGGTGAAGGCTGTTTAAGCATCAACCGAGAAGTCGAAGGAATTGTACCAAGACATGCTCGAGTTACAATCGAATACTACGATTATGAAGGGAATAAAAAGACAATCCGGGTTCGAGAAGACTTAGCTGTTGCCTTTCAACATGAAATAGATCATTTAAATGGTATTTTGTTTACCGATAAAATTGATCCTAAAAATCCATATAAAGATAAAGAAAAAATGCGAGAAATTTAAAAAATTGCCCAAAAGGCAATTTTTTATTAGTTTTCTAATTTAGCACTAACTATTTTACTAACTCCCGATTCTTGCATTGTAATTCCATATAAACAATCAGCATATTCCATCATTCTTTTTTTATGAGTTATTACTATAAATTGACTATTTTGTTTTTCGTGGCTTAAATATTTACCAAACATATCGACATTTACTTCATCTAAAGCCGCTTCTGCTTCATCTAAAATAACAAATGGCGATGGCTTAACTTTTAACATAGCAAATAACAAACAAATAGCTGTAAGAGCTTTTTCTCCACCCGATAAAGATACAGGAGAATTAATCTTTTTCCCTGGTGGAATTGCAATTATTTCAATACCGGTATTAAGTAAATCATTTGGATCACTAAGTTTTAGTTCCCCTTTTCCACCTTTAAACATAAGCTTAAATATTTCTGAAAAATATTTACTTATATTAGTAAAAGATTCTTTAAATTTTTCAATCATAATTTCATCCATTTGTTTAATTATATCCTTTAATTCAGCACTAGAATTTTTTAAATCTTCTTTTTGATTTTCTAAAAATTCGTATCTTTTACTCAATCTTTCGTATTCATCAATGGAACCGATATTGACATTACCTAAACTAATTAAGTCTTTTTTCAATTTTCTTACTTTTTCACGGGCAAGTTCCACATCTATATCCAATGAATAAGAAACACTAGCATATTCATAAGTTAAATTATATTCATCATTTAATTCTTCTAATAAGTTATCTAATTTCACTTCCATTTTACTAATAGTAATTTCTTTTTCTTTTAGTTCATTATTTACCATATTATAATTACTATTTGTATCTCTTTGTTTCTTTTCTAAACTATTTATCTCATCATTCATTGAGCTTCTTTGATTAATAAGTTTTTTAATATCTTTTTCTAATATTTCTTTTTCTTCTGATTTTTTCTTTATTTCTTCTAATAAATTTACTAAACGTTCATCTAATTTATTATTTTGTAAACCATTCATGCCTTCCAATTCACTTTTTAAATTTTTATATTCTTCCATCATTCTACTTAAATTAGTTCTTTTATTAAAAAGCTCATCATTTAATAAAATAATATACTTATTTAAGACATTTTCTCTTTCTTCTAAATCTAAAATATTTTGATCATAAGAATCTAATTCATTAGTAAAAGAACTGATATTAATATTCATTTTACTATATTCTTCTTTTAGTTTATTTAATTCATTTTTTTCATTTAGCATGCTATTTTTTTTAGAAGTCCCACCAGTAATTGAACCTCCAGCATGTTGTATTTCGCCATCTAATGATACTATTCGATATTTATAATTTATTAATTTTCCAATAATATTTAAAACACTAGCATTTTCAACAACTATTACTTGTCCTAATTGATTTTCAACAATGTTGCGATATTTTTCATCAAAACTTATTAAATCAGATAATATACCAATATAACCACGAATATTTTTAATATCATTGATAATATCTACACTCACATAACGAGATTTTATTATATTCAAAGGGAAAAAAGTTGCTCTTCCTAATTTTCTTTCCTTTAAATATGTTATAGCTTGTATGGCTTTATCATCATCATCTACTACAATATAATTAGCAGCAGGTCCTAAAGCAACATCAGTTGCAACTATATATTTATCTGGTATATCTATTATTTTGCCGATCGTATTATGTATTCCATAAAGACGAGGATTATTTAAAATATTTCTTACTGCAACTGGAGTATTTTCAGCATTTAAAATATTATTTTCTAATATGTCAATTTTATTTTGCAGCAAAAACAAAGCTTTATTAGTATCCATTAAATTATTATTAATTGTACTTCTTTTTACTTTTAATACTAGTAGTTTATCTTTTACTTCTTCTACTTTTTCTCTTTCATTAGATATACTTTCTTCAATATCATTTACCTCTTTGTTTGCAACATCTATTTTTTTTTGCATTTCTAATTCTTGCTCTTTTAATTTAAGTAAATTGTCATTTAATGTATTATTATTAATTTCATATTTTTGTCTTTCAATTGTTATTTGCTTTTCACTAGCCAACTCACTTAGATCTGTACTTAACTTTAATAAATTATCTTTTTTAATATTAATTTCATCATCTAATTCTAAATTTTGCAATTTTAATTTTTCTAACTGTGAATCTATTTCGGGATTTTTTAAATTGAGCAATCTTTCTTTTAACGATTCTATATTTACCTTTAAAGTATTATATTCACTATTAATATCAGTTATATCTTTTACAATCAATGCTATATCAGTATTTTCTAATTCTTTTTTTATGTCTAAATATTTCTTAGCTATAACACTTTGTTCTTTTAAAGGCATGACAGTTTTAGATAATTCAGTAGTAACTAAATCTATTCTGGTCAAATTTTCTTCTGTTTTTTCCAATTTTTTAAGGCTTTCTTCTTTGCGATGACGATATTTTAAAACTCCTGCAGCACTTTCAAATATATTACGGCGATTTTGAGCTTTACTATTAACTATATCTGTTACATTACCTTGAGAAATTATATTAAAAGCATTATTACCAGCACCTGAATCAATAAATAAATCGGTTATATCTTTAAGTCGAACTCGCGAATTATTAATATAATATTCATTTTCTCCACTAGAATAAACTATTCTTTTTATTTCTACTTCATTGAAATCACTTTTTAAATATCTATCTTTATTATCAAATGTTAAAGCTACCATTGCTCTTTTTTGAGCATCTCTCGTTACACTTCCACTAAAAATGCAATCCGTCATTGAATTAGAACCTCGTAGCGACTTAACTGATTGTTCTCCCAAAACCCAACGAACAGCATCAACAATGTTACTTTTGCCACTACCGTTTGGACCAACAATACCTGTAATGCCTGGAGTTATCTCTAAATCTAATTTATCTGCAAATGATTTAAAACCTTGAGCACGTATACCTTTTAAAAACATAAAATCACGTATAATCAATCTTATAGAAATATTAATCTATTTGATTGATCCCTTTCTATTTATATTTTTTTG
>CALVUS010000072.1 GCA_944363665.1 uncultured Bacilli bacterium
AATCAAACATACATCTTTTATATAGTTATATTGATTGTCTATTATAAATCCTTTTACTAAAAAAGTTTTTATTGTATATTTTTCTAACACCCTCATATCCATTGATATAAAAACAACATTTTTATCAAAAGTTTCTATATTATCCCATAAATTTTGTATTGTAATATTGTTTTCATCACTAAAAGTTTTTATATTTTCTTCTAATAATTCATAACTTGATGTAGTATTATCCACCACTATAATATTTGTATTATCTTCAAAATCTCCTCCAAAAAATTCAATAATTGAAGAAATATTAACTAAAGCAACAATAACTAATAAAATTATTAAATTTGTAATTATAAACCACTTTGATTTTATTTTTTTATTTAAACTTATTTTTGTTAAATACCAAAACTTCTTATTCATGTATTCCACCAACTTTTTCTATAAATATTTCATTTAATGTTGGCTCAGCAACATCATATTTAGTTATATTATTATTTTTTATACTATCAAAGACTTTGGAAGCTACATCAATACTAGCAATTTTTACTTCATAATCTCCTTTTACTTTTTGAACACTTAAAACACCTTTTATTTTCTTTATCTTATCTAAATCAATTCCTTCACCCCTGATTAAAATATTTTTCTTAGCATATGCTTCTTTTATATCTTTTAAACTACCTTCTAATATTGATTTTCCTTTAACTAATATAACTAACTTTTCACAAAAATCTTCAATATATTCCATTTGATGTGAAGAAAATATTATTGAACAACCTTTCTTTTTTAAATCATATATTGCATCTTTCATTAATTTTACATTAATCGGATCTAATCCTGTAAAAGGTTCATCTAATATAAGCAATTTTGGTTCATTAATTATAGCAGAAATAAATTGTATTTTTTGTTGATTTCCTTTAGATAGTTCTTTTATTTTACGATTTTTATAACTGGTTATTTCAAATCTTTCTAACCAATAATCTAATCTTTTTTCAATTTCTTCTTTTTCTAAAGATTTTAATGTTCCATAGAATTCTATCTGTTCTTTAACAGTTAGTTTAGTCAGTAAACTTCTTTCTTCAGTAACAAAACCAATTTTATCACTTAAATTATAACCAATTTTTTGGCCATCTAATAATACTGTTCCGCTATTGGCATCAATAAGTCCCATAATTATTCTAAAAGTAGTAGTTTTACCTGCCCCATTTTCTCCAAGTAAGCCAAATATTTCGCCATCTTTTACTTCAAAAGATAAATTATCTACGGCTTTTAAATTACCATACATTTTACTAATATTTTGTACAACTAACATAATTTTCCTCCGCAATTCGCTTTTAATATTAGCATATATTATGCATCTTGTCTATTCTTTAAACTTTTTTATGTTTTTTTCTTATTGTTAAGAATACTATTAAACCAATAACAAATATAACTATTGTTGTTCCAATTATTATATATTTTTTGCTATTCTTTTTATTAATTACATTTTTATCATCAGTTTTTTCTTCTATTGTATTTATGGTATTTTCTAATCTTTTAATATTAATTTTATATTCTTTAGTTGATCCATCCTCTGCGGTAATAATAATTGAATAATTATTTTCACCAACTTTTAATGCTTTTTGACCTGCTCCAGTTACTATTGCATTATCACTTTCTGCTGTAGCTTTAATCGTTATTATTTGAGTGTCATAAGGTACTTCCAAATTGTATTCTAAAATATCTTTATTAAAAACAAATTCATCAATATCTATAGAAAGATTAGTTAAGTTATTATTGCTGGACTTTTTCAAAGAAGTATTTGACTCATTAGATTGACTACTTGATATATAATTATCATCATTGTTTTTAGGGGCTTCATCTAAATAAATAAATCCAATTAAATTGGCAGCACTTGTTGATGGTCTAGAACCTATTATTACTCCTTCATTTTCTGTTGTGGGAATTCCAGCTTCATTAACAGTCATATATTTTCCATCAGCATCAACCGAAACTACATAAGCAACATGGCCATAATTATCACTACTTGACCATACAGCTATTGAGTTAGGACGTGCATCTTTTCCTACAGAATAGCCAGCTATTGCTGCAGAATTATACCATGTTTGAGCATTTCCCCAACCAGGAAGAGCTACTCCAGCATTATCATAAGCTTGTTGCCATGCATACCATGTACATCTAATTGTTTTTACACCATATAAATCTTGATATTTACCATAAGGATTACTAGCTGCTTCTACTGAAGGAAGAAATAATAATGAAAATAAAAGTAAAACTAAAAGAAAATTCTTATATAAGAATTTCATTTTACCACCGATCACAATCTAAATTATATAAAGAACATATATTTTCATCTACAATGACATTTTCATAATAATCATAACCACCACAAGGTCCTTGAAATAATGTTGAAGTTGCTAAAGCATTTTCTATTTCTTTATTAGCATTTGTACCATCTGCAACATTTAGACCATTAAATGTAATGTATTGATATGTATAATAAATGCGATGATTTGCTAATTTAAATCTATCTATATTTATACCAACACTATTTTCATATTTAGCAAATATATTTTGCAATTTACTTTCTTTATTACTATCAAAACTTAAATTACCATTATTTAAATCATCATTACTTATTTCAGTTGTTGCCCTATCTCCACTTGGGCCTGACCAATAAGTTGCATGTTTAATATTATTTGTATAATCAGTTATTTCAGCATCTGGATAAACTTCTTGTAAATTTTTAACAAACATATAAAAGAAACAATTTTCATCTCCAGTATCTTTATAATAAATTGTTGCATTTACATTATTATTTAAATTAATTTTTTCACTACTACTATTATTGCTTACATTAATATTATTAGAATCTTTATTTTTTTCCCATTTTGCTATAAGTGTTATATCCTCTTTGACTTCTTGATCAAAATCATATTTTTCATCATTTAAATACCATCCTAAAAATGTATAATTATCTTTATTTGGTTCATTTGGGATTTGCACTTTATCTCCCTTTTTTACAACAACACTATCAATACTACTTCCACCATCACTGTCAAAAGTTACTGTATAAAAAGTAGATAAATCCATATCTTCAAAATTTTCTTGATAAGATATAATTAAATTAATATCACTTGTTATATTATCTTCAACTTGTTCTTTAAAATCAGAAGCAAATTCATAATTTGATAAAATAATTAAATCATTTATTTCAGTTACATTTTCTGTTAATGTATTAATAAATAATATTATGGCTTTTTCTATATCCATATCTTTTAAGTTTATTTCAAAACTTAAATTATTTAATAATTCAAAATCCATAACTTTATTAGTAATTTCACCACAAACTTCTTTTTTACTATTTTTAATACATTCATAGTAATTTTCTTTAAAATCAATTTTTAAAACAGCATTATTGCCATTTATAATGTATGCAGAATACTTTTCTTCTTTTAATTCTTTTGCTTCTTTATTATTTAATATTAAAAAAACAACCATTCCTATAATTAATAAAAAAACTACAATAAAGCTAATTAAAAACTTCTTATTCTTAAATAACAATTTTATATTGTTCACATAACTCAACTCCTATTCAAGAATATTCTAACAGATAAATATATTTTCGTCAATTTAGCAAATTAAGATTTAAGTTCTAATCGATATGGATCACTAAAAGTACCTGTTCCACTTTTTAGTAATACTTCTGATTTTAAATAAAATGCCGGTCTTAATGCTATACTACCATTTACAATATAAGATACTTTTCCATCCTCTTCAATTTGAAAAGCTGTTGTGGCAATCCACGGAGAATAAGTAATTGTCCATTCATCAAGTCCCATATATAGCCAATTATTATTACGATTGGTATCATTGTTATACTCGGCCATTAATGTTTGCCAATTTTCGGGGCTTGCTGCATATCCATAATCACTTACATACATTAAGCCTATTTCATCAGTATATGTCATTGATAAAGAAGGATTTATTATTTCATTTTGATAAGTGTCTTTCACATATACTGAAAATATTTTAGAATAATTATTTCCTCCAACTTTCCAAGTTGTTAATTCAATCATATTTTGACAATCTTCATTTAAATAATTCCAATAATTTGTATTTAAATTAACTGTAAAAAATTCTCGTTCTGTCCAAGTAGTATCATAATTTCCATAATATCTGTCATAACTCGTTAAATTTCCTTTATAATAATTGCCCCTTATGGCTGTAGTACCAGAAGAATCGCCATCTGTCCCTAACATGTCACTATTTGTATAATCCGATTTTATTAATTTTACATTATATACTCCATCATTATCATCATCAAATATTCCTATGATTCGATAAGTATTATTTATGGGACACAATGCTTCATCACTTCCAAAACATACATAATTATTGGGATTTGCGCCACTATAACGATAACTATTATCTCCGGCTTCTAAAATAAAATAATTATAAGTACCTGTTTCATCATGATAATACAAATTATTAATTCCATCACTAACATACACATTATCAATTAAATAATTTGCAAAAGTTGCATTTTTTTTCTTAAAATAAACATAACATTTATCACTTGTCTTCGACTCCATTATTACTTTTTTAGTTGTATCATCCCAAGTAAGTGTTCCTCCATTTTCACATTTACTTAAGTTTTCATTAAATACATAACCTTCCTGAGGCCATTCACTTTGTATAGATTCTTCATATATTCCACTATCAACTTCTGTTTCTAGCATCATTGTTAACATATTAGTATTTTTGATCTGTTTTTCCTTATTTTTCACTTCATTTTTATCTATACTTACTAAATATATACAACTTATCATAGATATTATTATAACTAGTACACTTGTTCTTATTATTATTTTTTTCATGGCAGCACCTCTATTTTCCCCATTATACAAAAAAAAAAAAAAAAAAAAAAAAAAAAAAAAAAAAAAAAAAAAAAAAAAAAAAAAAAAAAAAAAAAAAAAAAAA
>CALVUS010000073.1 GCA_944363665.1 uncultured Bacilli bacterium
CAGGAAAGTGTGCCACCATTTTCACACCTACTTAGGGATGCATTAAAAACATAACCATCCTGTGGCCACTCACTTTGTTTTACTTCTTCATAGTTACCAGTTCCTGCTTCTGTTTCAAGCATCATTGTTAACATGTTAGAATTAGTTATTGGTTTTTCTGTTTCTTTTATAGCATTTTCTTTTTGATTTGCTATATTAAATATAACTAATCCAGTTACTATCGATAATAGGGTTATTACCATTATTTTTTTCTTCATCACTACACCTCTATTTTGCCAAGTAAAAAAAAAAAAATAAATTACTAAAAAAAAAAAGGAAAAAACCATAATTTTTTTAAAAAAAAAAAAAAAAAAATTAAACAAAAAAAAAAAAAAAAAAAAAAAAAAAAAAATCAACCTTGTGGTTGAAATATAAATTAATTACTCGCTTTTTTTAATTTTTTCTTTTAATTCAAACAAAAAATTTAATGCTTCTAACGGTGTCATATTCATAACATCAAGATGTTCGATTTGCATTTTCAATTTATCGCTTTTTTCTTCTGGTTGCGAAAAGTCCATACTTAGTTGTACTTTTTCTTCAGGATTTTTCTTTTTAGCATTAGTTTCATATTCATTTAATATTTCACTGGCTCTTGCTAAAAGTTTATCAGGCATTTTAGCAAGCCTTGCTACATGAATACCATAACTTTTATCTACAGCTCCATTTTTTACTTTATGTAAAAACGTAATTTTATCGCCATCTTCAACAGCACTTACGTGAACATTTTTAATATTTTTATACTTTCGATCAAGTTTAGTAAGTTCATGATAATGAGTTGAAAATAAAGTATAAGCTTTAATATTTTCACTGATGTACTCAAGAATTGCTTGAGCTAAACTCATGCCATCGTATGTTGCTGTGCCCCTACCTAATTCATCAAATAAAATTAAACTATTACTAGTAGCTTTACATATTGCATTACAAGCTTCTTTCATTTCCACCATAAATGTTGATTCACCACTTACTAAATCATCACTAGCCCCAATTCTTGTAAATATTTTATCAATTATTGGTAAATCAGCACTTTTAGCAGGCACAAAAGATCCTATTTGAGCCATAATCACTATTATAGCCAGTTGTCTCATATAAGTTGATTTACCACTCATATTTGGTCCTGTAATTAATAAAGTATTAATACCATTTTCCATAATACAATCATTAGGAACATATTCTTCTTTACTAACTATTTCAACTACTGGATGGCGACCTTCAATAATCTTAATTGTTCCATTATCATTTAAAGTCGGTTTTACAAAATTATATTCATCACTACATACAGCTAATGACACAATAGCATCGATTTCACTTAAAGCATCAGCTGTTTTATTTAAAAGTGGAACTTCGCTTTTTACTTGATTTCTAATATCACAAAATAAATCATACTCTAAATTCATTATATTTTCTTCAGCATTTAATATCATCGATTCTTTTTCTTTTAATGCTGGAGATATATATCTTTCACAATTAGTAAGTGTTTGTTTACGATACCAATTAAATTCATCTTTAACCAAGTTTTTTTGACCATTTGGCACTTCAATATAATATCCAAAAACTTTATTAAATCCCACTTTTAAATTTTTAATTCCAGTTTCTTCCTTTATCTCTGCTTCAAATTTAGCAACAAAATCTTTACCACCACTTCTTATTAATCGCAGTTCATCTAATTCATTATTATATCCTTTTTTGATTATATATCCTTCTTTTACACTAATCGGTGGATCTTCATCAATAGATTTTTCTAATAATTCATATAAATCACTATGAGTATTTATTTCATAATTAAAGCCCAATTTTTCAATAATTTCTTTAACTTGAGGTAACACAGCAATACTATTTTTTAATTGTAATAAATCTCTAGCATTTAAACTCCCATTAATAACTTTACCTGACAATCTTTCGATATCATAAACTTGATATAACAATTCTCTTAATTCATCTTTTAAAATAAATTCATTATTTAATTTTTCTATCTTTTCGTATCTTTCTAATATCGTATTTTTATTTTTCAATGGATTTAGAATCCAACTTTTTAATTTTCTACTTCCCATTGCTGTTTTACATTTATCGAGTAACCATATTAAAGAATAAGTTCTTTCCTTTAGTCTAATTGTTTCAACTAGTTCCAAATTTCTGACAGTATGAACATCCATTTCCATGTATTCTTTTTTTTGAATAATTTCTAAATGATCTATATAACTTAAATCTTTTAATTGGCGTACATCTAAATAATAAAATAGATGAGCTACACCATTTCTTACTCGGTAATCTTTAATCGTATTTAAAAGATTTTCATATTTATCCAGTAATAATTCACTACTTATAGTTATTTCTATATGATAAGTATTTTTAAGTAAATCAATTAATGATGTATTTAAATTATCTAATAGTACTACTTCTTTAACATTATAATTAAGTATTTCATTAATTAACAAGTCTATATTATTCTCAATTGTAAGTGAAGCTAAATAACCAGTAGAAATATCTAATATGGTAATTATAATAATATCTTGAAAAAATAAAACACCTGCAATATATGATGCATCTCGTTCATTTAATAAATCATTATCTGCAATGGTACCTTTACTTATAACATCAACAATGCCTCTTTTAACCATTCTATTACCAGTAGATTTAGGATCTTCAAGTTGTTCACAAATAGCTACTCGATAACCTTTATTAACTAGTTTTTCTATATAAGTTTTAACATTATTGTGAGGCACTCCACACATTGGAACTCTTTCAGATAAACCTGCAACTCGCCCAGTTAAAGTAAGTTCTAATTCTCGTGATGCAATTAAAGCATCATCAAAAAACATTTCATAAAAGTCCCCTAAGCGATAAAAGATAAGTTCTTCTGGATACTTATCTTTTATTTCCATATATTGTTGCATCATTGGACTTAATTTACTTCTATCTACTTCACTACGTTTCATTTTAAAACTCCCATGAAGTATTATAGCATGTATTTAAGTTTATTTACAAATTATTTTTTTATTTTTTGGTAAAATAAAGGGATTATTATTAAAATAAAGACCAGTATCTGGTATCCTTATTTTTATTTTTTCATTTGTAACATTAATAGTTACTAATTCTTCATTTTCACTAATGCTAAAAGATATTAATTCTGTTAAAGGTATATATCCTTCAAGAGTATTTACTTCCTTTAAATAATAATTTCCTAAGTATAAGTCTTCAATTATAATTTGGCCATTTTCATTAGTATTACCATTATACAATGTATTCATATCTTTATCATATAATGTAAATTCTACTCCTTCTAAAGGATTATTATTGCTATCAGTTTTATTTATAATAATATTACCCTTTTCTAAATAATTTATTATTTTAAGTTTTTTATCCTTAATTATATTAGTATCTTGGTCTATTAATAATTCTACTATATATTCCTGATTATTTTCGATAAATCCAGCAATAGAGCTTAGTTCTTTAATAATATATTTTCCTGCAGTTAAATCTTTAAAAATTATTTCTCCCTTCTCGTCAGTTTTTAGCATATCTAACAATAAACCTTCTTCATTATATAATCCAAATAATATTTGTGACAACGGATTATCATGTTCATCAACCTTATTAATTATTATATTTCCTTTTATTTTTTCATTATAAAAATCTATATTAACAATATCACTATTTATCTCTATGTCTTCAAATTTATTATTTACTGCATAACCTAAAATTATTTGATCATCACTTTCTTTTACTTTGTATTTTCCTACTTTCAAATCTTTAAATATAGCAATCCCCTCAGAATTTGTCTTAGCACTTGCTATAAAATTTTCAAATTCATCATATAACTCAAAAATTATTCCTGACATTTTAATGCTTTCATTTGTTTCTTTATCTTTTTTATTTATAAAAAGATCACACCCTGTTACATTTAATTTAATTTCATACTCAACCGGCTCGAAATTTCCTACTGCCAAAACATCTTGACTGGCTGGATCAATATAAACTATTGGTATATCTTCGTAATTATTTGCACTTTTAACTAATTTTATATTTTGACTTTCCAAAATTTTACTAATTTTTAAAGTATCATTATCGATCGTAACAGAGTCATTATTAAGTACTTTAAATTGATGCAAAACTTTATTACTATCTACAATTTCTAATGATTCACCCTTTTTCATTTCTATATTTTCTATATTAGGCAATTTATAATGATTATTAACTAAATTTTCTATTTCTAATATTTCCGCTTTAAATTTATCCGGATTATTTTCTCCTCCCAAAGAATCAGTAAAATAAAATTTTGCTTCCGGATCAATTTCTTGCCAAATCATAACTTGAGTAATATAATACCAATAATCATTTTGATGATTTTCATATTGATAACCATAATAGGCTATTAAAGAAATTTTTTGCCAAGTATCATCACTAATTCCTAAATTAGAAGCATAATTATCTTGATATTCTTTATAAACATAATTATTAATTAAATCGATAAATGGCTCTAAGCAATAAACAAATTGATTATCACTTGATCTTCTAATAAAAGTTCCTTGTTTTGCTTTTTCATTGCCATATTTATCAATTTTTCGAATAAATACATCTGATATATTTTCCCCCTTATAAATACTATCAGTATTTTCTATTGCTAATACATTTTCAACCCCAATTATTAACATAAATAATAACAAAACTATTTTCTTCATTTTCTCCTCCTATTATACTTATTACCAATAAACCATCAATTTCCTTTTTTTTAATCATTTTTTTTGCTAATATTTAAAATTATACCAATACTTGTTAATGAAACTAATAAACTAGAGCCACCATAAGATAAAAATGGGAGTGTTACACCCGTTACTCTTTTTAGTGTGGTAAAAAAATAAGGGGTTGCCTTTCCAAGTGTGGTATTTTTAATCTT
>CALVUS010000074.1 GCA_944363665.1 uncultured Bacilli bacterium
TAATACAACATTTTATATAAAAGTATATGTCGAAGATAGTAATGGCAGAGTATCAAGTGAATATGTGACGAGTGAAGCAACTACTCAAACAGGAGCAGATTATATAATAAATAATGTTTATACAACAGATGGAGCAAATGGCTTATATTATCATGATGGAGTAGGAACATACACGAATGCTAATCAAGAAGCTGGAGATAACTCATATAGATATAGTGGAGCTAATCCCAATAATTATGTGTGTTTTGGATCGGATGCGGCAACATGCCCTAATGATAATTTATATCGCATAATAGGGTTGTTTGATGATGATAAGGATGGAAATTATCAAATAAAGTTAATAAAAAATGCTAGTATTGGTGATTACGATTGGTCTTCAAGAAATTATATATGGTCTGAAACAGAAAAACCAGATATATATACAATATTAAATACAGCATACTGGAAAACATTAAGTAGTGAATGGCAAGAGTTAATAGATGCAACACACGAATGGCAAGTTGGGGGGGCGTCAGTTAATGTTTCAACTACAGTTAAACGATTTTATAATGCAGAAATAAAAAATCAAACAGGCTATGAAGAAACAATGCCAGTAGGATTAATGTATGTAAGTGATTATGGGTATGCATCGAGCTCTGAAAATTGGCAATTACAATTAGGTTATTATGGTTATGGAACAGATGCTAATCGAAATAATAATTGGCTGTATCTAGGGGATCCTGAATGGACAATTTCTCGCTGCTTGAATGGTACGAGCTATGTGTTTTATGTGGCAGATGCAGGCTATATTAACGATTTTAGAGAAGGTTCCACAAGTGCAGTTCGACCAGTCTTTTATCTAAAATCTAATGTAACTTTACTATCAGGAGATGGAAGTAATTCAAATCCATTTAGATTAGCGATATAATATTAATAATTACAATATAGTTTAGTATAAAGCATATAATTAATAAGGTGATTTAAATGCATATTAAAGAAAGCCTTATTAATTTTTTATATGATAAAGATTATTTTATTAACATTTTTGAAAACTATATTCATGTTTTTAATTTTCGAGAATTAAAAAGCTTATCCAGTAAAAAGATAATTCTAAAATTAGATACTTTTACTTTGGATATTGAAGGAAATGATTTATTTATTACTAAAATGTTACCAAATGAAGTACTAATAAAAGGTAGTATTAGTAAAGTAGGTTTTATATATGAATAAAAAAATTATTTGGGTAAAATCTAAATGTAATGATTATTATAAATTTATTAAAAAATTACAGTATTTAAATTTATCTATAATGGATATAAAATATATTAATAAAATTGTATATTTGAAAATTGAAGAAAAAGATTTAGAAAAATTAGAAAAATATTTAGTTAGTTATAAATTTAAAAAAATAAAGGATTTGGGAATCTATAATTTAATTGATAAGCTAAAATTAAATAAGATATTTTTAATATGCTTAATATTTGGAATAATTCTTTTTATAATATGTAGTAATTTAGTAGTAAAAATCAATATAATACATGAAAATAAAGAAATTAGAGAAATAATAGCTGATGAACTAAATGAGTATGGGATAAAAGTATTGAGTTTAAAAAAAAGTTATAAAGAGTTAGATAAAATAAGGCAAGAAATATTAGATAAGTATCCTGATAAATTAGATTGGATGGAATTTGATGTTGATGGAATGATTGTAAATGTTCGGGTAGAGGAAAGAATAATTACAGATACAACTAAAAAAGATAAAGTTTGTGATTTAGTAGCTACTAAATCGGGGATAATAAATGATATACTAGTAAGTGAGGGAGATATACTAGTAAATATAAATGATTATGTAAGAGAAGGAGATACTTTAGTAAGCGGAATTATTACATATAATGAAGAAAATAAAAGATATACTTGTGCTAATGGTAGAGTCTTTGCAACAGTTTGGTATACAGCAAATGTTTCAATTCCCTTTGAATATTCAGAATATATAGAAACTGGAGAAAAAAAATATAATTTTGTTTGGGAAAATGCAGGAAATAAAAAAAGAATATTAAAAGATAGATTTACAAGTTATAATAGTAGTTATAAAAATTTATTAAGCATTTTTGATTTTGAATTTTATGTAGAAACACAAAAAGAAACTAAGAAAATAATTAAAACTTACACTGAAGAAGAAGCTTTAGAAGAAGGCATTAAAAAAGCAATCGAATCTATTGAAGTGAAACTTGGTGAATTTGATGAAATAATTGATCAAAAAGTTTTGAAAAAAACAGTAAATGATAGTACAATGGATATAGAAGTATTTATAATCGTAAAAGAACTTATAAGTACTCAAAAAGAGATAACTATAGAAAATATTGAAGAAGGGATCGAATAATATGTTTTTAAACACACTAGAATCAATATTAAGTGATAACTGGCCAATTTTAATAATATTTGTAATAACACTGGTTTTAGTACGATTTTTCTATCTTCGGACTCATCGTGAAAAAATCAGCTTTTATCGTGAATTTTTAATGATAATTTCTATCTGTTATATTTTTTTGTTATTTCAATTACTTACTAAAGTAGAAATGAATTCAAATAGTGGCTTTAATATAGTCCCTTTTCAAGAAATTTTTCGTTATGAAATAGGAGATCCACGTTTTACATTTAATGTATTTGGTAACATAATGGCCTTTGTATTATTTGGTTTTATTATCTCCAGTTATATTCGACCAAAAACAGTAGTGCCGCCGTTAATTATTTCTTTTTTAGTAAGTGCAACTGTTGAATTTGTCCAATTAAACATTGGCCGAAGTTTTGATGTAGATGATATTATTTTAAATGTTGTCGGTGGTTTAATAGGATTTCTTTTGTATATTGGACTAAGTGCTATTAAGAGCCATCTGCCGAAGATTTTTCAAAAAGATGGTTTATACAATGTAATTTGTTTAATAATTATAGTAATAATATTTATATATATATTAAAGGTAATGGGAGTAGTAAGTTTTTAATGAATAATTTTAAAATAATTGATGAATATGGTTGTGATTTTGATTATAACTATTTGAATAAAATAATTGATTATGCTTTAAAAATGGAAAATGTCGAAAATTCAGTATTTAGTATTGTTTTTATCGATGATAAATTTATGCATGAATTAAATATGAAATATCGTGGTATAGATAGAACAACTGATGTTTTATCATTTGCATTTGAAGATAATAATAATATTTGTTATAATATAAGGCAGCTTGGAGAAATATTTGTTTCGATTCCCAAGATGAAAGAACAAGCCAAAGAATATGGTCATAGTGAAAAAAGGGAATTAGCTTTTTTAGTTGTTCATGGGTTGCTGCATCTTTTAGGATATGATCATACTTTAGGTGAGAAAGAAGAAAAAGAAATGTTTACAAAGCAGGAGTTGGTATTAGATGAGTTTGAAGAAACAAAAAGATCATAAAAAGATGAGCTTTAAAAGATTTTTAAATAGCATTAAATATTCTTTAGAAGGTTTATCTTATGGTTATCGTAATGAACAAAGTTTAATTTTACATGGTTTTTGTACTATTTTAGCGGTTATTTTAGGTTTAATTTTTCATATAACTTTTTGGGAATGGGCAGTTATTATCATATCTTTAGTAATTGTTTTGGCGGTTGAACTTTTAAATACAGCAATTGAAGCAACTGTTGATTTAATTACTAAGGAAATTCATCCTTTAGCTAAAATTGCCAAAGATTGCGGATCTGCGGCAGCATTTGTGAGTAGTTTGGTTGCAGTAATTATTGGTTTATTTGTCTTTGTTCCCTATATAATTAAATTATTTTAAGAAAGGAGCAGTATTTTGAAAAGTGGTTTTGTAAGTATCGTTGGTCGACCAAACGTGGGTAAAAGTACTTTAATTAATGCCATTATTAATAAAAAAATCGCAATAACTAGTGATGTTTCCGGAACTACAAGAAATATTATTCAAGGAATTTATAATGAGTCTGGTTGTCAAATAGTTTTTGTAGATACTCCAGGAATTCATAAGCCAATAAATAAACTGGGTAAGGTTTTAAATAAACAAGCACTTGCATTAACTAAAGATGTTGATTTAATTTTATTTGTCGTTGATGTGGCATCAGGTATTGGAAAAGGTGATATGTTTATTTTAGATATGCTAAGAGCAAGCGATGTACCTGTTATTTTAATATTAAATAAAATAGATCGCATCGATAATAATAAGCTACTACATATAATTGCTGAATATAAGGACATATATCCTTTTGTAGAAATAGTTCCAACATCAGGGCTAAAACATGATAATATTAAGCATTTAATAGAAGTAATAAAAAAATATTTACATGATGAAGTTCAATACTTTCCAGAAGATTATTATACTAGTAGTAGTTTGAAATTTATGGTCAGTGAAATTGTACGTGAAAAACTTTTGCAATTAACTGAAGATGAAGTTCCTCATAGTATTACTTGTTACACAACTTTTTTTGAGGAAAAAAAAGATATTGTTAATATAAATGTGGATATAATTGTCGATAGAGATTCTTTAAAAAAAATAGTTATTGGAGCTAATGGAAGTATGCTTAAACAAGTAGGAACTTTAGCTAGAAGAGATATTCAATATTTAGTAGGAAAAAAGGTATATTTAGAATTGTATGTAAAAACTATCAAAAACTGGAAAGAAAAGGAAAAATATTTAATTGAATTAGGTTTTGTTGATAATGAATAAAACTTTTGATAATCACCCAATATATAAATAGGATGGTGATTACATGAATAAAAATGATTTATGGAAAAAATTTCAAAAAAGTGGGAAAGTAGAAGATTATTTAGAATATAAAAAAGGAAAGTAGGATATT
>CALVUS010000075.1 GCA_944363665.1 uncultured Bacilli bacterium
GTGTTATTTGTATTATTAGCTTTTAGAGTTGCTGTTGCTGTTGTACTACTTGTTATATCTCCCGCATTAGGAGCAAAATTTTCTTGATTAGCATTAATATTTATATCATTTGCGATATTAAATGTTAGCATATCTGTAGTATCTGTTATGACATTCATATTCTCTGTTTTATTCCCACTACTTTGAGCTACAAAGTATGCTACTGTTGCTCCACTTACTACTAGTATTAATGTTATTACTCCGATCAATGTCATTATTATTTCTTTTTTATTTTTTCTTGGCATAGCAATCATCCTTCCTTTTTATAATAACAAATTATTTTTAAATATCTTGTCGTATTTTATTATTTATCTATAATAAAATTATATCTAAAATGTATAGGTAATACAAGTATCTTATTGTATTTATTTTACCTATCTCTATTTTTCTACATAATACCAAAAAAAAAAAAAAAAAAAAACTAGTAGTTAAAGATAATTTGGCAAAAAAAAAGATGAATTTGACTTCATCTTGACATTTATAAATGTTTTATAAATTTTGTATTAATATTTGCTTAATTTAGGTATTTTTGGTACTATTTAAATGGTGGTAAGAATGGAAGTAAAAAACATTAAATTTCTAAAAAATATTTTAGGAGAATCTTTAACGGCAGAATTATTAAAGGTTTCGGAAGAAAAGACAAAAAATATTATATTTCTACTTAAAAATACAAAAATAAGAAATATATTAAGTGAAAAACAATTGCAAGATTTTTGTAAAAAAATAGCATTTGGAATATATGGTGATACTTTTGTAAAAGCTATAGCAAATATCGGCATAAATAATATTGAAGATGAAAAAGAAATAAAAAAACTAATAATTTACTATAATGATTTAGGTTGTAAATATGCTGATAATTATCAAGAATTATTAAATACTAATTTTCTTAAGCATTCTACACCTAAAACATTAGATTTAAGTATAATGGGAAAAAAAGAAATAGAGGAAAAAGATGAAATAACTGTTTTAGAATTTTTAAATAATTTTGGTTCATTAGAAGAATTATTATTTATCTTAGAAGAATATAATGTAACTAATTTTAATTTAGATTTAGGTTCTAAATTACCAATTCAAATTATAAATAAGCTTAAAATAAAAGATTTTAAAATTTATTTTTACCAAATTGCTTTTTTATATGCTAATTTAGATAAATTAAATTTAGATCCAGTTATTGAAGAAGAGTTATTGGAAACATACTATAATGGAATTTCAACTATGGAAAAAGATGTATTTAATAATTGTATTATTAATTTAAAAAATAAGCCTCATCTAATATATTATTTAAAATACTATAATCCTATTAATGAAAAAAATTTGACTTTAGAACGAAAAGTACCTAAAAATTAAAAAGGTATTTTTTTATAATATTTTAAAGAAAATATTCCATAATAAATCTAGGTGAATAAATTGAGAAAGATTAGGTTTTTATTTAAATTTATGCTCTTTGGATTTATATCATTTATTGTTATTATGGTTGGTCTTTATACATATGCTTATTTAAGTCCTAAATTAGATTTAAAAACTAGTGGTAGTCTTTATTTATACGATAATAATAACGAATTAATATATCAAGGATCTAGAAATAATGAATGGGCAAATATTGAAGATATAAGTGATTATTTAATAAATGCAACTATTGCTGTTGAAGATAAAAATTTTTATAAACATAATGGTTTTGATTATTTGAGAATAATTAAAGCAATGTATTTAAATATTAAAAATGGGGCTATTGTACAAGGAGCATCAACTATCTCTCAACAATATATAAAAAATTTATACTTGGACTTTGATCAAACATGGGAAAGAAAAATTGAAGAAGCTTTTTTGACACTTGAACTTGAAGTACATTATGAAAAAGACGAGATTTTAGAAGGATATTTAAATACAATTAATTATGGTCAAGGTAATATGGGAATTGTTAATGCATCCTCATATTATTTTAATAAAAAACCTAGTGAACTTACTTTAGAAGAAGCAATAATGCTAGCAGGAATTTCTAAAAATCCCGGAGCATATAATCCTGTATCTGATTATGATGCTTGTATAAATAGAGCTAAGATAGTAGCACAAGCAATGCTAAATAATGAATACATTGATGAAGAAACTTATAATAGTTTATTTCAAGAAAAAATTAAAATTTATGGCCAAAATAAAACAAATAATTTACAAATGATAATGTATTATCAAGATGCTGTATTAGATGAGCTTTCTAATATACCTGAAATTCCAGAATCACTTATAGATGCTGGTGGATTAAAAATATACACTACTTTAGATATGGATATTCAAACTAATATGGAAGAAAATATTTTAGCAAATAAAGTGGACGATGAAATACAAGTTGCAAGTATAATAGTAGATCCCAACACTGGTGCTATTAAAGCATTAACTGGAGGAATGAATTATGCTACTAGTGAATATAATAGAGCAATAGATAGTAAAAGACAAGTTGGCTCTACTATGAAACCCTTTCTTTATTATGCAGCTTTAGAAAATAACATGACGATGTCTTCAACATTTTCTAGTGAACCAACAACATTCAATCTTTCTAATGGTAAAACTTATAGTCCTTCAAATGCTGATGATTTATATGCCGACAAAGAAATAACAATGGCGGCAGCTTTAGCTCTATCAGATAACATTTATGCAGTTAAAACTAATTTATTTTTAGGAGTTGATACCATGATTGAAGTAGCACACAGAACAGGTATCACAGCTGAATTGAATGAAGTTGCTTCTCTTCCTCTTGGCACCAGTGAAATTAACTTGATTGATTTTGCAACTGGTTATACAACTTTTGCAACTGGTGGATATAAAAAAGATTTATATTTTATTGAAAGAATAGAAGATTTAGAGGGAAATATTTTATATGAACATGAAGAAAAAAATACTTTAGTTTTAAATCCTAATTATACTTATATATTAAATGAAATGATGAATACAACTAGTAACGATGCTTTTGTTGATTATACTACACCTACTGCTTTAACTATAGCTTCTAAATTTACAAACAAATATGCTATAAAAACAGGTTCAACTAATACTGATTTTTGGATAGTTGGATATAATAAAGATGCTTTAGTAATGACTTGGATGGGATATGATGATAATAAATATATTAATTCTAAAGTGAGAACAAATTCTAAGAAAGCATGGGCAGATATTATCGAATATGTTTTAAAAGATGTCGATACAAGTTGGTATGAAACTCCTAAAAATGTTGTTGCAATTCCATTAGATGCAGTAACTGGAAAAACTACAAATGATTCTAAGAAAGCTGCTCTTTATTATTATGTCAAAGGTTCAGAACCTGGAGTTTCTAAAGAACAATATGTAAATAAAGAAGAAATTAAAAACTAAAAAAAGAAATGCCACAATTTAGCATTTCTTTTTATAATTTATCCTTTTTTATTTTTATATTTATATGATATTCTGTCGGTAAATTAATTTCTTCTATAGAAACTTTATCACTATCAAAATTAAGTCCTCGAATAGTTTTTATTACTTGATCAAGGTAATCATCATTTACTATTTTAACATTATTAGTAACACTTGGAATAATGAAATCGTCTAACATTTCAATGTTATCAGTTTTATTAAGTAAATCTACAGGTTTATTATTTTCTTTTACTTCATTTGGCATTTCATAAGAAATTTGTGGTTCTTCTATATCCAAATTAGCCGCTTCACTTTCTAAAAAATTAAAAAATTTATTAGGCATTTTTTCAGGATTTACCCCAAACATTGCTGCTGGCTTTTTTACAGCATTTGCTTCATTAGTTTTTACGTCTTCTAATGATTCAATATTATTATTTAAAGAATTAATATCCACAGACTTATTTACTATATCCTCTATTTTTGGAACACTTTCTACTAAAGGAATATCTTCTGATTCATCAGTACTCGTATTTCCAATTATCTTTTTTATTTCATCTTCTAATTGTTTTACCGTAAGTCTTTCAGTAATTATTTTATTTAATAATTGTTTTTGCATATCTTTATTTTTAATTTTTAATAAAGATCTTGCATGCCTTTCTGATATTTGTTCTTTTATTACTGCATCTTGAACAGACTCATCTAATGTTAATAATCGTAGTTTATTTGATATAGCAGATTGGGATAACCCCATTTTTTTGGCTAATTCTTCTTGTGTCATATACCCTTTATCTAAAAGAATTTGATAAGATCTTGCCTCTTCAATAGCTGATAAATCTTTTCTTTGAACATTTTCAACGATGGCTACTTCTGCACTTGCACTATCACTTAAATTGGAAATTATTGCTGGTACTGCTGCTAATCCAGCCATCTTTGCAGCCTTATATCTTCTTTCTCCTGCAATAATTTCGTATTTATCATTTATTCTTCTTAAAACAAGTGGTTGAATAATTCCATGTTGTTTAATAGATGCTGCTAAATCCTTTAATGATGCATCATCAAAAGCCAATCGTGGTTGAAAACGATTGGGAATTATATCTTCTATTGGAACTTGTAAGATTTTTTCTTCAGTTTGTCCATTATTCACTTAAATCAACCCTTATTCTTCTTTCATTTTATCTTATTTATATTTTTTTTGCAATGGTTTTTTTATAATTTTTTCATAAGTT
>CALVUS010000076.1 GCA_944363665.1 uncultured Bacilli bacterium
AAATTCATCATTTTTTAGAAAAAATATATTAAAATAATATTTTTTTTTTTTTTTTTTTTTTTGTATAATGGAGAAAAATAGAGGCATAGTAATGTATAAGAAAATAATAGTTTTAATCATACTATCAATAGTAACTGGTTTAGTAATAATAAACTTAGTAAAAACAAAAGTTTTAGAAGAAGAGTTAATAAAAAAGCAAGTAAAAAATACCAATATGTTAACGATGATGCTTGAAACAGAAGTAGGAACTGGTAACTATGAAGAAGTAACTCAAAATGAATGGCCACAAGATGGTTATGAATTTAATGCATCTTTAAGTAGGTGTGAAAATGGTGGTACACTTTCATAGGATGATGATGCTAAAAGAGTTGTAATGGAATCTAATGTTTCGGATAAATGCTATGTGTATTTTGATTTAGAGCCACCAACACTTGCTGATTATATAATAAATGAAGTATATACGACAGATGGAGAAAATAGACTTTATTATCATGATGGAATGGGAATACATATACAAATTGCTGAAGTAGAAGCTGAAGATAATTCATATAGATATACAGGACTAGATTGGGATTTAACTAGTAAAGCAAGTTCTTATGACAGAGTATATGATACTAGTACATATACCAATGGATTAATAAAATTTTATTGTAGTCAAGGAGATGATTATTCATATATTGGAGCCAATTGTAATTCTTCATATGAATCATATTATCATGTTGCTTATGATACAAATATTCACTATACAACTATTAATGAAGCCATCAAAAAAGCTAAAGCAGATGGATATTTAGAAGAAGTGGTGAATAATTATGTTTGTTTTGGAAGTGATGAGGCAATATGTCCAAATGATAATTTATATCGAATAATCGGATTATTTGATGATGATCAAGATGGAACATATAATGCCAAATTAATCAAATATGATTATGCGAATAGTGATTTACTCGGAACAAACTGAGCTTATCGTGGAACATGCATAGATTATCAATGCACAGATTTTAGTTATTACAAAGGAAATACTAATTCTAGTACTATAGAATCATATTTTTGGATTGATGACCTTGAAAGTAATTGGACAACAAGTGAGTTAAATACAATAAATTTAAATACCAATTACATTAATTATTTAAATAATATAGATAGTAAGTGGGTAGATATGATAGCAACAACAACATGGTATTTAGGTGGCATGAACGGTGACTATACTACTAAAGAATTTTATGAGGGAGAAAGAAACAATGCTGGATATGGAGATATTTCGACAACCAATGGTAAAATAGGATTAATGTATGTCAGTGATTATGGTTATGCAGCAAATCCAGAAAATTGGTTAGACACTTTAAGAACTTATGATGGAGATTTATTGAATAATTGGATGTATATGGGACTTAACGAATGGACAATTGCTTCTATGACAATGAATATTGGACTAACACAACGACCTTATATATTTTATTTAACTTTTAACGGTGGGGTGTTTCTTGTTGATATTATCGAATTTGTCGTTAGACCTACCTTTTATCTAAAAACTGAAGTAAGGATTAGTGGTGGGACAGGAACTTCAAGTGATCTATATCGTTTGGAACTATAATATTATTTTAATGGATTTTATCCATTTTTCTTTTAAGTTAATATTTGACAAAATAATGTAAATTTCTGCTGTTTACTTGAGCAAAAAAGATTAATTTGTTAAAATTAAAATGGAGGCAGTATTATGAAAAGTGATAAGCTTAATTACTATCACACTAATGTGGTGATTCCTAATATGATTATGGCTAATAAACATTTTTTCGTAACTAGAATTATTAATAACCCAAAAAATGCCAAATTTTATATTGGTAAAGATTCTTATGATCGTGCATGTGAATCTTTAAAAATAAAAAGTGATAATTATTTAGATGTTTTACTTACTGCTAATATATTTAATGAGTATTTTGTTGTATTTGCAAAATTTCCTAAAAATTATGTAGTTGGAACTAATCCTAATATAGCAATTGCTATAGCAGTAAAAAATGAAGAAGTTAGATATTTTACTTTAGAATTAGGAAAAAATTTTAATGACAAAGATGAATACTTAGTTGGAGAGTGGAAATTTATAAATGACAAAATTGATAGCCATTTAAATTATGGAAATATAAATAAAAATAATATGAGCTTATTTGCTGGAAAAATAAAAGATATTTTAGAAAGATAGGTGGTTTTATGTTTATCGGAGAAAATCCAATTCATATTAAAGTTAATGATAAAAGTGATATTGCTAATTTAGTTCTTATGCCAGGAGATCCCCTAAGAGCTAAGTATATTGCCGAAAAATTTTTAAACAATGCGCATGAAGTTACTAGTGTACGAAATATGTTAGGTTTTACAGGAACTTATAAAGGTCATAAAATAACTGTAATGGGTAGTGGCATGGGTATGCCAAGTATGAGCATTTATGCTTTTGAGTTATTTCATTTTTTTGATGTTACAGATATAATTCGTATAGGTACTTGTGGAGCAGTAAATAAAGAAGCTGCGGTTGGAGAAATACTTCTTAGTAATAGTGTTTATTCTGAATCCAATTTTGCTTATACATATAATGATTATAAAGAAAATGTAGTAATTGCTAATAAAGATTTAAATGATAAAATAAAAAATAGTGCTAAAAATTTAAATATGGAAGATAAACTACATGAAGGTATGCTTACAACAATGGATGTTTATGGACCATATATTGATTATGATAGAGTTATAAATCGTATTCCTGAAGAATATAAAGATAAAATTTTGGGAGAAGAAATGGAAGCATTCGCTTTAATTCATATAGCCAATTCGATGAATCGTAGAGCTACAGCTATGGCAACAGTTGCGGATTCTAAATTTTCTAATATAGTTATGTCTATTGAAGACCGCCAAAAATCATTAGATGATATGATAATTTTAGCATTAGAATCTATAATTCAGTAACGGAGTTAAAATGGATAGATTAAATGAAAGTATATTTCGGGCTTATGATATAAGGGGAGTTTATCCAACTGAAATAAATGAACAAGTAGCTTATACTATTGGTAGAAGCTATGGCTCTTATTTGCAAGAAAAATATAACAAAAATAGTTGCATAGTTTCACATGATAATAGACTTTCTAGTGAAACATTATCTCAAAATTTAATTAAAGGAATAACATCTAGTGGTTGTAATGTCATAAATTATAATTTGACAACTACACCAATGAATTATTATGGTAGATATTTAAATCAAATGCCAGGCATAATGGTAACGGCATCTCACAATCCTAAAGATGATAATGGATTTAAATTTTCTTTTGATGGCACGATTAATGCTAGAGGAGAGATGATTACTGATTTTAAAAACTATACCTTAGCAGGTATTTTTAAGAGTGGTAGTGGCTCAGTATCTAACAATAACATTGTGGATAAATATATCGAATATTTAAAGTATTCAATTAAATTTGGCAAGAATAAAAGAAAAATAGTTATAGATTGTGGCAATGGTGCAACATGTCATATAATTCGAAAAGTTTTTGATAATGTTTATTGTACACCGATATATATTAATGATATATCTGATGGTAATTTTCCAAATCATCATCCAGATCCAGCAGTTAAGGAAAATATGAAACAATTGCAACAAGCCGTCAAAGACAATAAAGCGGATTTTGGCATTGCTTATGATGGTGATGGAGATCGCATAGGAATTGTCATGGATAATGGCGAAATTTTGCCAATTGAATATTTTATGATGATCTGTATAAAGGACATGTTTAACAATGTGCAAAATAAGACATTTTTGTATGACATTAAATGTTCTAAAGGATTAGATGATTATATAAAAATGCTAGGAGGAACACCAGTTTGCTACCGTACTGGAGCAAGTTATACTCAGTATAAAGTTCATCAAGATAATTTGCCTTTTGGTGGGGAATATTCTGGTCATATATTTTTTAGAGATCGTGATGTAGATTGTGGTAGTGCAATTTATGCCACTTTAAGATTTTTAGAAATAATGAGTAAAACTACAGAAAAATTAAGTAAATTAGTTGCAGATTTTCCTAAATATTATTCAACACCAGAAATAAAAATTTCTAGTAAAGATAATATAAAATTTGCAGTTGTAGATGAGATCAAAAAATATGCTCAAAATATGAATTATCCAATCAATGATATAGATGGAATAAGAATAACTTATACAAATGGATGGGCTTTAATTCGGGCAAGTAATACAGGACCAAATATTACTTTTAGAGCAGAAGCAACAACTGAAGATGGGTTAAAAAAATTAGAAAATATTTATATTCCAATGATTAGAGACATAAACAATAAGTTGGAAAATAAATAATAATTGTAATAAAAGTCAGAACATAGCACTTGACTTTTTTTTTTTTTTTTTTTTTTTTTTTTTTGGAAAAATTTTTCATTATTCTTTTTTAAAAAAATAATATAAATAATCATATTATTAA
>CALVUS010000077.1 GCA_944363665.1 uncultured Bacilli bacterium
AATGACAAAAAAAAAGGAAATAATATTAAAAAAAAATTAAAACCTATATTTTTTCCCAAAAAAAAAAAAAAAAAAAAAAAAAAAAGTCAAGAATTTTGACTTAATTTAAATATTTTTTAAAATTTTTAAATTCTGGACTATCTTCTAAATCTGTTTGCGCCAGTTCTTGAAACAATTTTTTTTGATTACGATCTAATTTTGTAGGCATTATGATATTTATAACCGCATACATATTTCCTCTACTAAATGAATTTGGAGTTTTAATTCCTTTTCCTTTTAATTTTAATTTAGTATAATTTTGAGTTCCTGGTTTTATTTCTAGATAAACATTCCCTGATAAAGTTGGAATTTCTTTTTTGCATCCCAATATAGCATCAGTTACAGTAATCGGTACTTCTAAATATATATCTGAACCATCTCTTTCAAATAATGGATGATCTTTTATTTTAAATTCAATAAATATATCACCATTTGATCCACCATTAGTTCCAGCATTACCTTTGCCACTTAAACGAAGTTGAAAACCTTCATCTACTCCTTCTGGTATAGTAACTGTTAACGTTTTAGTTTTAGAAATTATGCCTTTACCACGACACTCATCGCAAATTGTTTCATAAGTTTTACCAACACCTTTACAATCCGGACATGTCTTTTGAGTTTGCATATAGCCAAAAATTGTTTGTTGTTGTTCTAAAATGCGACCTGAGCCACCACAAGTTTTACAAGTTTTTTCATTAAAACCACCTTTACCATGACAATAAGAACACTCTTGAGTCAAATCAACTTTTATATCTTTTTGGCAACCAAAAGCCGCTTCTTCAAAAGAAAGATTTAAAACAACTCTTATATCTTTACCACGAGTTGCTCTCGTACTATTATTACTTCTAGATCTACCTCCAAAACCAAATCCACCGAAAGCACCACCAAAAAAGTCATTTAATATATCATCTAAATTAATATCTCCTGCATCAAAACCACCAAAACCACCACCAGCAGAACCGCCATTTTGGAAAGCAGCATGACCAAACTGATCGTATTGTTTTCTTTTACTAGGATCTGATAAAACGGCATAAGCTTCGCCAATCTCTTTGAACTTAGCTTCTGCTCCAGGTTCTTTATTGACATCAGGATGATATTGTTTAGCTAACTTACGAAAAGCTCTTTTTATTTCTTCATCAGTAGCATTTTTACTAACACCTAGTATTTCATAATAATCTTTTTTATTCATTATTTCACCTTCTTTTCAACTAAATCTTCCAATTGTTCCAATTTCTTTTCAATTAACAAAAATGCTTTTTTAATTGTTTTAATATCAGATATATCTACACCAGCATCTAATAATATATTAAGAGGATAATCACTACCACCAGCACTCAAAAATTTTAAATATTTTTCTTTTGCACCTGGAACATTTTCTAGTATATCACTTGCAATTACTAATGCAGCTATTAGACCTGTTGCATATTTATAAACATAAAATGGAGTATAAAAATGTGGTATTCTAGCCCATTCATATTTTATTTCATCATCTACTACTATATTCTTACCGAAATATAATTTATTCAAATCATAATAAGTTTCACATAATTCTTTAGCTGTAATAGGCATATTATTGGCATATTTATCATGGATTATTTTTTCAAATTCTGCAAACATTGTTTGACGATATATAGTTGTTCTTACTTTATCTAAAAAACTAGACAAATAAACTATTTTTTCTTCATCAGTAGTAGCTTTTTTATAAAAATAATCATCAATTAATACTTCATTAACTGTCGATGCAATTTCTGCTAAAAATATGGGATATTGAGCCATATTATAATTATTGGCATTATCTGAATAATAACTATGCATAGCATGACCTAGTTCATGCCCTAATGTAGCAACTGAATCATAGTTATCTTCATAATTTAAAGATACAAAAGGATGTGTTTTATATACTCCCCATTGATATGCCCCACTTCTTTTATATTTGTTATTATAAACATCAATCCAGCCATCACTAAATGCTTTACTTAAATCATTTACATAATTTTCCCCTAAAGGTAACAAAGCTTCTTTTAATATATTTATACCTTTTTCATATGGTATTTTATCTTCATTAGAGATTCCTAAATCGACATATATATCATAAAGATGACTCTTAATACCTAAATACTTATTACGAACTTTAAAATATCGATACATAAGTGGCATAAATCTATGAACTTCTTCAATTAAAGTATTATAAACCGAAACATTGATATTATCACTATACAAACTTTGTTCTAAAGGACTATTAAAATTTCTAATGCGACTAGCAAAAAAATCTTCTTTGATTACACCTTTATAAGTAGCTCCAATTGTGTTTATAAAACTACCAAAATATTTATACATATTATTAAAAGCATGTTTTCTTACACTTCTATTAGTACTACTCATATATTTAGTATAATTAGAATTAGTTAATTTTACTTTATTATTATTTTCATCTTTTATAAAACCTAAATCGATATCAACATTATCAAAATTACTAAATACTTCATCAGGTGTCCCAAAAGCATTATTTGCCTCAGCAATTATTTTTTCTTCTTCAGTACTTAAAGTATATTTTTGATATCTGAATATCTTTTCTAAAGTAAAAGAATATTTTTCTAAATCTTTATTTTCTTTTATATATTCTAATACTTTTGCATATGGTATACTTAATAATTCACTTCTTACAAAAGATGTTAAAACATTTATTTCTTCGATTAATTTATCTGCCTTATTTTTATACTTTAATCCAAGCTCATCAAACATATCTTGATAATAGTAAAGATATGAGTACACATATATTTTTTCTAGTAAATAATCACATCTTGTAGCAATATCCAAGTATATTTGAAGATTTTTATTATTTTCAACTATACTTCCTTTCATAGCAACAATTTTATTGGCTAACATTTTAACTTCTGTATATACTCGTTCATATTCCTCATCGTTACTTATGATATCTTCAATATGCCACTTATATTTAGCATCTATATCGCATCTATTTTTCTCCATTTTAATCTCCCAATTCTAATAAAGGTTCTATTTTTATAGAACCTTTATTTTATTTATATTATTTTTCTTCGTAAGTTGCATCTTCAACTGTTTCATGATCATCTTTATTATTATCTTCTGATGTTTGATTTTCTTTGGCTTCTTTAGCAGCTTGTTCATATACTTTGCCTGCTAAATCCATAGCAACTTTATTTAATTCTTCAGTTTTCTTCTTGATTTCATCAGTGTCAGTTCCTTCAAGAGCTTTCTTGACTTCTTCCATCAATTTTTCAGCTTTTTCTTTATCATTTTTGTCTATTTTATCTCCAAGGTCATTTAGAGCTTTTTCTGTTGCAAAGACACTTGAATCTGCTTCATTCCTAATTTCGGCTTCTGCTTTACGTTTTTCATCTGCTTCTTTATTAGCTTCAGCTTCTTTTACCATCTTATCGATTTCTTCATCACTTAAATTAGTTGATGATGTAATTGTAATAGATTGTTCTTTATTTGTACCTAGATCTTTAGCAGTTACGTTAACAATACCATTAGCATCGATATCAAATTTAACTTCAATTTGTGGTACTCCACGTCTTGCTGGTGGAATATTTGTAAGTTGGAAATTTCCAAGTGTTTTATTATCACTAGCCATAGGTCTTTCACCTTGTAATACATGAATATCAACAGCAGGTTGATTATCTACAGCTGTACTAAATACTTGAGATTTACTTGTTGGAATTGTAGTATTACGTGGAATTAAGACTGTCATTACATTACCAAGTGTTTCAATACCTAGTGATAATGGTGTAACATCTAGTAAGACAATATCATCAACTTCCCCAGTTAAAACACCACCTTGAATTGCAGCACCCATAGCAACAACTTCATCTGGGTTAACACTCTTATTTGGTTCTTGACCTAATTCTTTTTTTACTAATTCTTGAATATATGGAATACGTGTTGATCCACCAACTAGTATTACTTTATCAATGTCACTAGTTTTTAATTTGGCATCTTTTAAAGCTTTTCTAACCGGTTCCAACGTAGAATCAAATAAATCACGACATAAATCTTCAAACTTAGCTTTAGTTAAAGTCATATCTAAATGAACTGGACCAGCATCATTTTGAGCAATAAATGGCAAACTAATTTGAGCTGTAGTCATACCAGACAAATCTTTCTTCGCTTTTTCCGCTGCATCTTTAATTCTTTGCATTGCCATTTTATCAT
>CALVUS010000078.1 GCA_944363665.1 uncultured Bacilli bacterium
AACAATAGTCCTCCCAGCAGCAATATCATCTTCCGTAATTAAATCATATATGGCCAAAGTTAGCATTAAACCACCACTAGAACCCGACTCACTAGACTTAGTTTCTATATTAATACTAGGATCTGTATCATATTCATAAGTTGTCAAAAAAGAAATTCCTACTTTTAATCCATCTTCTGTATCATAAATTTTAGCACTGCATTCCTTTTCTTTACCATTTCTTAAAACTATAAATTTAATAGTATCTCCTTCATTTTTACTATTTACTATTTCTCTTAATTCAGCAACATTATTAATGTCTTTTCCATCGGCACTAATTACTTCATCATACATTTCTAAATCTGTATCTGCCTCATCAGCAATATAAACAATATTATTGACTTCTTTAGTAATTTCTAAATAATTTCCCGATTTATTAAAAGCTAAAATAGTGGCATTATCAATAGATGATTTCATATACAACTTTTCTAATTCTAATAATTCATCTACTGATTCATCTTCCCTAGTTATTTCTTCTTGATTTACTAAATCCCAATTAGGTAAAAGGTAAGAAAGCAAAATCATCGGTAATGTTCCTTTTACTAAAGAAACATAACTCATATTTAAAGAACCATCAATTTCATAACCATCACTTACTTCAATTCTATCATTTAAATTTACTACTCCTCCTGGAGTATAAATAACATAGGGTAATTCATAAAAAAATAAAAAGAGAATTATACCCCATACTATCAAAAATTTATAATTATCAACAATAAAATTCTTAACACTTTCATATATTTTATTAAACAATTATATCACCATTTTAATTATAGCAAAAAAGGATCTATATATGAAAAGAAATTTTATTTATTTGACAATTTTTACACTTATTATCTTGGTATTTAAAAACTATTCTATAGTTCTTAATAGCACTATCAATGCCGTCAATATTTGGTTATATAAAGTATTTCCTTATCTATTTATTATGATTATAATAAATGATACACTCATAAACTTAGATTTAGAAAGTAAATTTAAAAACACTTCTATTTATATTTTTATTATGTCTTTATTATCAGGAAGTCCAACATCTGCAGTCATAATAAGTAATTTATATAATAATGGTAAAATAAGCAAAAAGAATGCTCATATTACTTTATTATTTACTTACTTTGCTAATCCCTTATTTTTATATACAATGTTAAATGCAATATTTAATAATACTATAATTACTATTAAATTAATAATTATTCATTATTTAAGTAATATAATTATCTATTTTATATTTAAAAAACAATTAGAATATAATAATACTTCTAAAAATACTGTTACTTTTAATATATCTAGTTCCATTAAAAAAGCCATGAATACAACTTCCATGGTTTTAGGAGCTATTACTTTTTATTTAGTAATAAGTGATATATTATCTTTAAATATTTATTTAAGAGGTCTTTTAGAAATGACTCAAGGCTTAAATTCTCTCATTAATTTAAATATACCTTTTAAAGAAATAATAGCTACTATTTTTATTTCTTTCGGAGGACTTTCTATACATACTCAAGTTAAATGTATTTTAGATGAAAGTTCCCTTGAATATAAATACTTTTTTAAAGGCCGTATTTATCAAACAATTATTGCAGTCTTACTGACAATCATTACCTAAACATGTTAAATCAGTTACATTAAAATCATTAACATTACCCATATAACTAAAAACTAAATCATCAATTAAATTATTATTAGTTACGGAATTATTTTCATTTGCAGTATTAATTTCTATTTGAATTTGTAAAGTATATAATTTTTCTTCTTCACTTTTCGTATCATAATTATAATATACATTAGCTTTACTAGTATTAATGGTAGCATCATCAATAGTCCATCTTCTAATACTACCATTAGAATCTGTATATCTAAAAATATCACTAGTAGCATTAATTTCAGCAGTGCTACCATTAATGAATAAAAACTCTATTATTAAAGCATCACTAGTACTATTATCAATTATATTGGTTATGACATTATTATTTAAATCATTACCAACCATTCTAATTATTTCAGCTCTATTTAATTGATTATTAACAGCATATTCATTATTATTTTCTTCATTATTTAAATCTATTAATAATCTTATCATAAATACTAATACAATCGATATTAAAGCTATACTAATAATTACTTCTATTAATGAAGTACCTTTTTTATTTAACATAATTACCCTCCAATCCTATAAGGGTTCGTTTCTAATCCATTACCACCAGTTATAGATATAGTACTATCTAAATAAAATACCGGTCTGATAAAATATGTTTGTTCAACTGTAGCACTACTTATTATACCACTGCTATTTATATAGTAATTACTATTATTATCCCCACTATTTCTAGTCAAAAGCCAGTTATCAATACCAATATTTAACCAATTATTATTACTTATCAAACTATAATCATTCCAATTACTAACCATTGATCCATAATTATAATCACTTACATACATGAGTCCTATTTTACATTCAACTGTACTACCTAAATTATTCATTTCTAAATCATATATATCTTTAATTGTATTATTAGTATCTAATACTATCCCATTTACATAATAGGTATTAGTACTTATTTTATTTTGCCATACCTCACTAAAAGTATTATAAAATGTTTCATTTAAATATGTATACATACTTGTATTAATAAAATGATTAGTAGCTGTTTCATCAAAAGCTATCGGTCCAATACTACTATCTTTTATTATCTTTACTTTGCCATCAATTACTCCAATAATCCGGTATAAATTATCTATACTACATACTTCATCATCTGTACCAAAACAGATATAATTACTTGGATTATCTCCAGTATAACGATAAGAATAATCAAAGTTACTATTTACTAAATTATCATTTAATTGTACTAATCCCAATTCAGCACTATGATTAATTAAATATCTTTTTAAAGTAGAATCCGATACATCTTCTTTTATTTCGGATTTAATATTATTAAGTAGTGTTCTATTATTAACTAAATTTTCAACAATAAATAAAAGCATCATTAAAAATAATAAAAAGAAAGAATACACCATTGTTGTAGACATAAATCCCTTTTTCATAAGCCACCTATATTTCTAAAGATACATAATAAGTATCACAATAAGTATTATCTCCTGGAGTACAACGAGTAATTTTGCCATCAGTATTAATTTCACTAAATTCAATAACCAAATAAGTATCATAATTAGTACTATTTAAGGTATTAATATAACTATTTAAACTATAACTTAAATTACTCGTATCACATTTTGAATCTTCACTATCACGACAATTTTTAAGTAAATCTGAACTAACTAATACTATTTGATTAATATTAAATCCACTAAATAAAGTATTAAATGTTGCTCGCATATTATTAGTTACATTGATATCTGTAAACATACTATCAAAATCAGGTCCTATATTAATAACATAACTTCTATTAAATGCATAATTTTTAATCTCTTCAATATTTGAATATTCTTCTAAAAAATTACGAACATAATTAGCTTTATAAATATGAGCTACATCATCATAATAAAGTCTTCTTTCTTCCTTTACAATTATATCATTATAAGAACTATAAAGATATAATAAGGAAGCCGCCAATACAACGACAGTAATAACAGTTTCAATAAAAACAAAACCTTTTTTCATATTAAGTTTTATTCCTTTCACTTCGTTCAAGATACATATAAGAATGAAAACCTTAAACAAAATTTTGTTGATAACTCGGCCTCCGTGGCGGGGACAACCGCCGTCGGAGGATTAAAGTTTCTCACATCCCTATAATATATGGATCACTTATAGACCCATTTCCATCGATAACATACACATTAGAGTTTAGATATAAGACAGGACGGGCAGAATAGCCGCCGCTCGCACAGTTGCGGTACAAGCGGCCGCCACTGCTCACGTTGAACACGTTATACGAGCTCGATGAGTTCGGAGTAATTGTCCATTCAGTTCCCTGTCCATTTCCAGTGTAATCGCAATTACTTGGTGCACTTGTTGAATACCCATAGCAATTACCACTTTCCGTTCCATCTGTTGCATTATAATAATTTTCATTTAATAATATTTTTAAACTCGACGTACTC
>CALVUS010000079.1 GCA_944363665.1 uncultured Bacilli bacterium
TTATGCTAATATAAAAATGTAGGTTTTCCTACATAATTATTTTAGCGAAATCCTACATTTTTATATTGACATTATCATTAACTAAAAATAATATAGAATTAGTACCCTTAGCAGAAAAGTATGTTAAGGGTTTTAAATTGCTTGTAAAAGATTATGAGAAAGAGCATAACGAAAGAATGAAAACTGAGCGCCCCGAAAGAAAAAAGACCTTTAATGAAATGTTGAATAAATCTAAAAGTGTTGTAGCTGATGAACTCGTGTTTACAGCAACACATAAATTCTTTGATAATATGAGTAAAGATGAAATAATGAAATGGGCTAATACTTGTATGGATTTTGTTTACAATGATTTGGGTTATAAGAAAGAACAAATATTACATGCAACGTTGCATATGGATGAATTAACACCTCATATTCATTGTGTAGTTGTACCACTTGTTAAAAAATTAGATAAAAGAACAAATACAGAAAGATATACCATTTCTAAAAAGCAATATATCAAAGATAATATTCATTTATCAGAATTACAAGATATTTATAATTTAAGATTAAGAGAAAATGGTTTTGAATTAGAAAGAGGAATTAAAGGTAGTGATAGAAAACATATTAAAATTAAAGAATTTAAGAAAATTACTAGATATTATGAAGATAAAGCAATCACTATTAATAAGAATCTTGATAATGCTATGAATGACTTTGAAGAAAAAATGAAAACTACTAAAAATACTTTAATAGATAAAGACTATGTAAAGGTACGAAAAGATACTTTTGAAAGTATGCAAAATGTAATAAAAGAAACTAAAAAGGTTATGGAATTTCAACCTAAAATAGAACAATTATTTAATGAAGTAAATACTTTTAGTAAAAGTCATCAAACACTAGAAAAAGAAAATAATAATTTGAAGCGATAAGTAAAAGCTCTTACAACAAGAAACCAAAATTTAACAAAAGAGAATAATCACCTAAAAGA
Source organism: uncultured Bacilli bacterium (assembly GCA_944363665.1). Taxonomy (GTDB): domain Bacteria; phylum Bacillota_I; class Bacilli_A; order RF39; family UBA660; genus Onthocola_B. Next base: position 971 of record CALVUS010000079.1, read on the forward strand.
CTATTTAAAAAGTATTTTAGAGACAATAAAACACTTTTTTAGAAAATTACTACAAATTGGTAATGAACCTACAAAAGAAGCTACTACAACTGAAATAAAAGATTATTATAATAATCAAGACTTTGATATGAATGATATTATTAAAATATCAAGAGGAACAACTAAACAAGATGAATTATTTGATTATGTAGGTGCACCTAGTTATTTAAAAGCAAAAATAAAAAATTATGATGGATATGATAAGAATGATTTTGATTTAAGTAGATAAAAAAGAAATATGCAAGTTAAACATAATCCTTTATATATTAAAGTATTTTTTAATCTTTAATTCATTATTAACATTATATATTATTCCAATTTTGATTGTTGAAAGGTCATCTGAAATGTTAATCTTTGAATATTCATTATTTTCTAAATAACTGTTAATATATTCTTTGATTAAAAATCCATTTGCATATCCATTAGATATTAGTGGATAAATGCTGTCATAATCATCAACTTGTATAAATTTATCTGCACTAATATTTTTAGATTGTAAATAAATTTTAGAAAGATCTATGAACTTTTTGTTGTTAAATATTACAATTGATTTATCGTCAGTTTTTTTTGATGCATATACTAAGTGGAATTCATTTAATGTTTTAAACACTAATTCATCATTAAATTTATAATTATTAGGTTCTGATATAAAGGCAAAATCTATTAAATTGTTTGATAATTGGCTATTTAATAAATCAAAGTTATTTGCATCTATTATATTTATACTTAAATCGGAATCAAAAATATTATCTAATTTATTATTTGCTATTAAATAATTGATATATGTTTTATTACCAGCAATTTTTAATGTTTTATTATTTATTATTTTAGAAAAACTAATTTCTGATTTCATTATGTTATCAATATTATCAGCAATAAGTCTATATAATTCTTTTCCTTCGTTTGTTAAAATAACACCTTTTGTTTTTCTTATAAATAATTTAGTATTTAATTGTTCTTCCATAGTTTTTAACATTCTACTTATAGCTGGTTGACTAATATTTAACTCGTTAGCTGCTTTAGTTATATTTTTATTCTTTGCAATTACATAAAAAACTTTATAATATTCAAAATTTATATTCATTTCCCATCACCTAGCAATATTATATCATAACAATATGTTATATCAAATATCAAAAATAAGCATTTTACAAATAACAAAATAAATACTATAATATATGGCAACAAAGGGGGAATATATATTAATAATAATATTTTAAATAACATCACATTAATGAATATTAAAAATCAAAAAATAGTTTTATATTTAACAAAACAAGTTATTATATTAAACCATTATTGCAATAATATAATACCAGAAGAAAAATTTCAAAGAGCAATAGCTATGTTTACAAATAGAAATGAAGATTTTGAAACAATAAAGCAAATTATAGATTGGCATGTTCAAAATGAAAGAACAAGATATATTGAACATTTAAAAAGAAAGAGAAATTATGAAAGAGCAAGAAAAAATAAACATAATCAAAACAAATCATTACAAAAGAAGAGAGTTGCTTAAATAAAAAAAGGGGGAAATTAAATGAGTAAGTGGAAAGAAGATGTTTATAGTCCTATTTCAGTTATTAATTGCGAACAAATGATGATAAATGGCAATCCTAGACATACTAGTTTTTCATTTGAAATGTATAAAAATTTTAGAGATAGTTATCATGAAAAAAAATATTATGATTTTGATAGATATTGGAGTACATATTGTAGCAAATATCAATTTGAAAATGCTACTGCAAGTTATATACTTTTAAAATCTTATTATAAAAATAATAATAATGAATATAAAGATCGTTGTTTAGGAAGTTATGAATTAGAAGAAGATTGCTGTCTAGGAAGTAGAGTTGTGGATGATTGGGAAAGTAGAAACTTTGCAAAAGATTACAGGACAAGATATGTTGGAAAACAATTTGGAATTGTACCGACAATTCCTTATAAATATGTTTCTGGTATAGCAAAGATATATAAAAACAGATGGTTTTACCTTGATAATTGTTATGCTTTAGGATATTATCCACAACAAAAAATAGATTTTAGTAAAACTTGGTGTTGTATTGATTTAGTTGATGAATTACATTATATGGGAGAAAATAATCAGGAACATCTACCAATTAAATCAAAATTTCGTATAACGGATGAAAAATTTTCATTTCCAACAATTATAGATGATAAGTTGGTACTAGAAATTTATGATGTATATCAAGCTAAAACTAAAGAAGGAACAGAAATAAAAGCAATAATATATAATGATGAGTATTTCAGAATTGAACCTGTCATATGGAGAAAAATTGGAGATGATTTAGTTTGTACTAATATTCTTTTTGAAACTCCCGTTCAAATGAAAAACGATTACATAAATAATGATAATATTCAATCATTGGATGATACCTTTTTAAAGTGGTATATTGATAATGTTTTTATTCATGATTTATTTAAATATACTGATCTAACAATTATGAGAGAAAATCTACCAGTTGGAATAGATGAAGATATTAATTTAAAATTAAAAGAGATTGAAAAATTAAAACAAATTAAAGAAAATTTAGTCTTACAACAACAAAATGAAGAACATATTATTGATACTGCACATAGAAATATAACAAGATTATTTGAGGAAGATAGTAAAGAACAAGTTGTTAAAACATTACATAAATAGTGATATAATATATTATGGTAGGTGTTTATGAGAAGTAAAACTATTTCAATAAATAATTCGATTGATTATAATAAACTTTTAAGGAAACTTAATATATACAAGAGTATTTTATATTGCAATACTCTTTTTGTGGTTAAAAATAATATTAATGATAAAATGATAGACTGTATAATAAGTGCATTAAATATTAAAAATCGTAAAAAAAGAATTATATATATATATGATAAATCGTATGAATTAATTGATAAGAATACTAAAAATCTCAATATATGCGGTTTTAAAAATAATAAATGTTATGTGCAAAGAAAGT
>CALVUS010000080.1 GCA_944363665.1 uncultured Bacilli bacterium
GCATCTTTAAAAGAATTACATTTAGCACATACATAAAATACTTTATATAAATTTAAATTAATATCATTAAGCATATTACCACTTCCTAATCATATATTTTTCATTTGTTTAATTTTTTATAAAGGGATTTATCAATTTAATTATCTATTAAAATTTACTTATTATAATCTCTGTGCATTATCAAAACAATATTAATAATTACATTAATTATTAATTATATAAATTTGTTTCATTAAACTTCATGTATAATTATATCATAACTTGTTATTTTTTTAGCGTTATTTTTTTAGTAATTATATTATTATTTAAGATAGGTTTAGGATTATAATTATCCTAACTTTTTTTATTAAATAGATTATATATCTTAAAAAAATCCACATAAAGAATCATATAATTGTTCTTTAACTCCATTGAAAAATTTTAATTCTTAATAATAGATATATCGAAAGGCATTTCTAATCTTCTTCCATTATAATCAATCACTTTAAATAACATATGATCTTCGACGTAATCTCATTCTTCAATAACTTCATCCAAATTATTTTTCTACTTGCATAATAATCAATCACTTCATCAATATCTTTTTTTATTTTATAAAATTGTTCCATAATTATTTTTTTATTTTTCTAATCGACTATTTATAATTATACTGATAAATTGATCTTTTGCTTCGTCGGATAATTCTCTTATTATATATATTAAATCATTTAAATCTAAGTCTAATACTTCTCGAGTACTGGTTCAATTTCTTTCTATTGTTCTTGATATCGAAAATTTTTAAATATTTTTTTAAGTCTTATGTCTTCTTTACAATATCACATATATAATTAATATTTTTAATAAAAAAAGTCTTAACTTTCCATTAAATATAAATTATTTAATTCATATTTAATATCAATTGCAACATAATCACTAAGATTATAATTCTTTTTAATATAAGGAAAAATAGTTTCTATATCATTTTCGTTAGATATTTAATATGTCATACATAAAGGTTCAGTTCCAGTTTGGTAAGTATAGTCTAAATATTTTGATTATCTTCTACTTTTAATAATCTTACATATAATCCATAATTTCTTTTCGATTTAAATCTATAATCTCTATATAATTTATTATAAACAATATTATCTCCCAATTTCATAATTCTATTCGAAATATCTTTAAACAATAATTCATTAATAGGCTCATGTGGTGTTTTAAGACAATCATATAATTCTTTAGTTAGCTCAAATGAATATTTTAAATCTTTTATATTATCTACTCGTAAAAAATAACTCAAAAATGTATTTTCATAGCCTTCTCTAATTTTTAACTTATTTTTTCAATCAAATTGTTTAACATCTTTTAAAAACATATACATAAATCGCTTTAATTAATTTGAACCTCTATAAATCTATTTTTTAATTTATATACAACAAGTTTTTAATAAATAATTTCTTATCACATCTTTTTCCATAGAAATAATATACTCATCAAATTTATCAAATAATTTAATAGGTTGTTCTTTCTTATTATATGTTATATCCTTGTAACTACTAGTATCATTATTATAAACTAAATTTGTAATTTTATTTTATTGTCATTGATAATTAAAATTTTCCACTTTAACTTTCCTTTCTAATTTTTGGTACTTTTCATTTCTTAAATAGATAGCATTGTTATAAATCAAATCAAGTGTAGAATAGACTTCAATATTGGAATGACTTTTCTTATTTATATAAGTATCTTTGAACTTAAAAATGTTCCTGTGTAACCACCAGGATTACAACTATTCTCCACTACTTCCAAGTAAGACTGATCTCCATGCCCACCATGTTTCCAACAATGAAGAGTTGAACCATCTACTGTTATAACACCAGAATCTGTAAATCTATCTTCAAATAAATTTATTAACCCTTCTTCAATTGAAGAAGCTAAAGTAATTATTTTGAAAGTTGATCCTGGTTCAAAAGTCATCCAAATTGGCAAATTACGATTAATAACTTCAGTACTATAATTTTGATAATCATTGGAATTAAAGTTAGGACGACTAGCCATAGCTAAAACTTCTCCTGTATCTGGATCCATAGCTATTGCAATAGCACTTTCCGCATTATATTTACTTAAGGCATTATCTAATTCATTTTCAACTGCTTGTTGTAATTCAATATCAATTGTTAACTGCAAAGTTATTCCACTAGTTGGTGCCTCATATACTTCTGCTAATTCTAACTTATGTCCTTTGCCATCAGAAAAATATTTGATAGAACCATCTTCACCAGTTAAATATTCATCATAATAAAGTTCTAAACCTGATAACCCTTGATTATCAATACCAACATATCCCAAAACATGACTAAGTAAATCATCATATGGATAATAACGTTTTGATTCCTTTACTAAATAAACCCCATCAATCTTTAAAGCATCAATTTTTTCCGCAGTTTCATAATCTAATTGTCTACCTTCTGGATGTACTCTTTCAATTGAAGTTTTTTTCGACAAATGAGCTAGCATATCTTCATAATCACAATTAAGTATGTCACTTAATTTTTTGGCTGTATCTTCTTTATCTACAATTTGATTAGGAATTACCACTAAAGATGTAGTAGTTATATTAGTGGCCAAAACCACCCCATTACGATCTACTATTTCACCACGATCGGCGGATATGGGAAGCTCCCGACTCCATAATGATTCAGCAAGTGTACTTAATTTATTATAAGCAAATACTTGAATGTAAAAAACTTTTCCAATCGCAATTATTAAAATAATAGCCACCACTAAAAAAACATATCTAATGCGTGTATGAATACTATTATAAAACATTATTATCCCCCCATTAATTTTATGACAATAGTATATTATTTAATAATAAAAATCATTCTCCAAGTAATTTACTTATAAAATTCGCTATTTCTTTTAAAGCTTCTATTTTTATAAAGCAGAAACAAAAAAGAGGTTACTACTTTTATAAGTAGTGACCACTTATTACTAATTCATTTTAAAAAAATCGAAGTATTTGACAAAACTAAATCATATTTATTTTATATCTAATTTAGTCGCATTAAATTTTGCTATAATACACTATGAACCTTTCCTTCTCATTTATATTTTTACTCTCATCATTGTTTTATAAATATTTTTAATAACTTCTTTTTTATCATGATTCATATCTAAAAAATTGATGTGTAACTGATACCCACTATCTAAACTAAATAGTATTTCTACTTTGCCAGGCTTAAAATTTATTGCACTAGTTGAAATTGAAATATATGGAATAATGTGAATTTTTTTATAATATAAAGCTAGTGTATCTCTATCAAATAAAATCATTTTTCGATCTGTAAAAACAACATAATCTTTACTATTTTTATAGCCCATTAATATTTTTTCTTCTTTATCAACATATTCTTTAGTGTAATCTGGCAAATCAAACGGATTAGTTTCTTCTTTAAAATCAAAATATTTAGTTAATTCTTTAAATTTAATATATGACATATTTACACATCCTTACTACATTAAAAGTATAGCATACCAAAAAAAAAAGAGCAATTAATTTTGCTATCTATATCATTATTATATTGTCTTAATAAACTTATATTTTTCTTATTCTTTAACACCTTATATTCATAACTATTATAGCCATAATTATCTTGTAATCTTATTCTTACTTTATCTAGTGCATCCATTATATATCTGGTATAATGAAATGGGTCAACCACATATTTAGC
>CALVUS010000081.1 GCA_944363665.1 uncultured Bacilli bacterium
TATTATTTTTTTTTTTTTCATCACTACACCTTTATTTTTAACCATAATATCAAAAAAAAAAAAAAAAAGTCAATATTTTTGACTTAATTTTAATTATTTTCTTTTAAAATTTCTAAAGCTTTATGCATTTTTAAATCGTATTCAATTACATCCATAGAACCATAAGCTTTTATTACTTCATCAGCTGTAATGCCATATTGTTTTGCTATTTCTTCTGCTCTATTTTTGATTTCTTCTTCAGTGAATTGTAAATTTTCTTTTTCGGCAATACCTTCAATTAAATAACGATATTTTACTCTTTTTTCAGCTTCTGGAACCATTGTTTTATGTAAATCTTCATGAGTAGTACCAGTCATTTTATAATAATCGTCAATGTTCATCCCTTGCATTTGTAATTGATTTGCATATTGATCAATCATTCTATGTACTTCTTCATCAATAATTTCTTCATTGATATCAACTTTCATATTAGCAGCTGCTTTTTCTAAGCATTTTTCAACGAATTCGTCTTCTACAACATGTTCTTTTTGATGTTTAATATCTTCTTTAACTTTTGTTTTTAATTCTTCTTCAGTTTTAACATCGTCATATCCTAAATCCTTGAAAAAGTCTTCGTTAATGTCTGGTAAAACTCGAGTTTTAACTTCATTTACTTTAACTTTAAAAGTGACATCTTTTCCTTTTAAATCTTCAACATAATTTTCTGGGAACTTTAATTCTAAAGTCTTTTCATCGCCAGCTTTTAAACCAATTAGTCCTTCTTCAAAGCCAGGAATAAACATATGTGCCCCAATTTCAAGAGGATAATTTTCGCCTTTGCCACCATCAAGTTCTTTACCATCTACATAACCTGTAAAGTCAATTACTGCTGTGTCGTGTTCAACAATAGATCCATTTTCTTTTACAACAACATCTGCTAAATGCTCTCTTAAGTGCTCTATTTCAGCATTAATTTCTTCATCACTGACAGTAATTTTATCTTTTTTGATTTTTAAATTTTTGTATTCGCCAATAGTAACTTCAGGCTTGGTTATAATAGTAAACTTAAATATAACATTGGTATCGCTTATTCCAGTTACATCAACAGATGGTTCTATAACGGGAACTAATTTATTTTCATCTAAAGCTTTTTTGTAAGCAACACTTACACAAGCATCTACTGCATCCATATATAAAGATTCTATACCAAAGTGTTTTAAATAAACTTCTTTTGGAGCAGCACCTTTACGAAATCCATCAATCTTAGTTTCTTTATTTTTCTTTTTAAATGTGGTATCTAGAGCTTGTACCCATTCCTTTTCTAACTTAACTTCAATTTCATGTACATTTTTTTTCATAAAAATCCCTTCCCTTAACACTTATTTATTATAGTATAAATATTGAAAATTAGCAATTAATAAATGCAAAAAACTAACTATTGCAGTTAGTTTTCTAAGCTATTTTTTCTATTTTAATGTTATAACCACCATTAGGACTAGCAACTTCGACAACATCACCAATTTTATGTTTAAGTAAAGCTATACCAAGTGGAGATTCATTAGATATTTTATTTTCAAATGGGTCAGCTTCCATAGAACCAACAAGCTTATATTGTTCCATTTCTCCATCATCAAAACTAATAGTTACAACAGAGCCTAAATTTACTTCATTTTTATTTTTATTGTCAATTATTTCTGCATGTTCAAGTTTATATTCCAATTCTTGAATTTTAGCTTCTACTATTGCTTGTTCATTACGAGCAGCATCATAATCGGCATTTTCTGATAAATCTCCTTGTGCTCTGGCTTCTTTTAAAGCCTTAATAATTTCTGGACGACGAACATTTTTTAGTTCATTAAGTTCAGTTTCTGCTTCTAAATATCCTTCAGCAGTCATAACAAATTTATTTTCTTTTGTCATTTAAATTGTCTCCTTTTTATTTCATTATCAGTTCATAATATTACTATAAAAAATCTTTTTTGTCAAATACTTTTAAGCGCATTAAAGTATTTTTTTCTAATCTTTTAGATATAGGCAACTTTATTATATTTTTGGGATGATTAGATACTTCTATTTTTTCCATAGAATCATTATATATTGTATTAATTTTGTAGTTAAATGTTTCTATTTGAGGATGAAAAAATTGCACTTCATCTCCAATTTTAAAATAATTACGTGTCTCTATTGTAGCAATATTATTTATTTCATCATAATCTATTACTACTCCTAAAAAATCTTGATTGGATTCTTCTTTTCTACCTGTAAAATATTGTTCATTAACTCCTGGAATTTTATCATAAAATTGAGGAGCAGATTCTCTATTAGCGCATCTATTTAAAATATTTAAGTAATACATTTTTAACCCTGGTGTTAGAGTATTATCTATGGCAGCATCAATCAATCTCCTATAAGCTAATAATACTGTTGCCACATAATATATTGATCGCATTCTCCCCTCTATTTTAAAAGAGTCAACTCCCATTTTTATTTCGTCTTCAATAAATGGTATCATATTTAAATCTTTAGGAGTTATAGTTAAATCTGGTTTATCAGCTATTTCAAAATTCCAACGACACACTTGTGCACATCCACCACGATTAGAATCTCTTAAAGTCATATAATTAGATAAAATGCATTTACCACTAAATGAAGTACACATAGCACCGTGAATAAATGTTTCTACTTCCATACCAGTATCTTTTATTTTTTTTATTTCCTCTTTACTAGCTTCTCTAGCTAAGACAACTCTTGAAACACCCAGTTTTTTCCAAAATTTAAGAGCTCTTGTATTAAGCAAGCTTGCCTGAGTAGAAAGGCATACTGGAATATTTAAATTTAATTCTTGTATTCTTTTAATTACACTTATATCGCTGATAATTGCTCCATCTATATTAATATCATTTAAATATTTTAAATATTCATCTAAACCAGCAAAATCGGCATCATGAAAGACTATATTAACCGTAACATAAACTTTCTTATTTAAACTATGAGCAAAATCAGTTGCTTCTTTTAATTCTAAATTATTAAAATTACGAGCATTTGCTCGTAAACTATAATTTTGACCGCCAAAATAAACAGCATCAGCTCCATATAAAAAAGCAAATTTTAACTTTTCAAAATCTCCCGCTGGAGCAAGTAATTCTACCATTAATTATCACCAACTTTATAATAAGTCTTTTTATCTAAAAATAATGTATCAGTATCAATATTTTTTATATCATTATTTAATATTATATTTAAAATTTCATCTTTTTTTAAACCTATTGGATCATACCAAAAATATAATACATTATCTAAATTCAATAACTTTAAACCATTATAATATTTACCAGCATAAAACTTAGTTCCAAAATCATTTTCAACAATTTTAAAATATTTATTATCTATTTTAGCATTATATTTTCCTTTTTTATCTAAATCATGGTATTTTTCATAGTTACTCAATAATTTTCTTCTAGAATACATTAATGTCTTTAAACCAAATACATTGACAACTAATTTTTTATTAGCATTATCTAAAATATATTTTATTTCATCTTCTGTTAAATCATTAGATACTACAATACTATCTACATATTCTAAATAGTAATTAATTGATCTTACATTAGTTGCTAAATGATCTAACAAAAGAATCTTTTTAATATTTAAATTAGAAACTATATCTATTATTCCTAAATCATCAAATACTATACCTTTTATATTAGCATTACATAAAATATTTTT
>CALVUS010000082.1 GCA_944363665.1 uncultured Bacilli bacterium
GAGAGTCTGAAGGACTCTATGAAGTAGAAATGCCTTGTAGTGATGCAAGGATAGTCAAACTTGTTTGGCTTTTGTTCTGTTCAATATGTCAGAGTAAAGTGCAAAAAGCAATATATTATAGAAAGAAGTTTTAAAAGATATATTTGTTATTTTTGCAAATCGCAATTGATGTAGAATCAGCTGTTTATAAATATTTGAGACTGTGATATAATAAAATAAATTATTAAAAGAGGGAAAAAATATGCTTGATGATAAAAAGATATTTAAATGTAAAGTTGCTGGCATAGAAAAAGAATTTGAAATTTTATATACATTTCAATCTTTTAAAACAGGTAAAGATTATATTATATATACTGACAATACGTATGATAATGAAAATAATTTAACTATTTATGCAGCAATTTATTTTCCCCAGCATTTAGAAAAAGATATAGAGAATATTGAAAATGAAGCAGATTGGAATGAAGTAGAGTTATTTTTAAAAGAAATGAGTGATAATTATGAATGAAAATAAGCATAGTAATTGGCAACCGTACAAATTTATCAAAATATTGAAATATTTATCTTATGGTATAGTTTATTATGCTAGTAGAAGTTCAATAAATATAAATTATAAATTAAGAAAAGATTTTAAACTTGAACATGTAAACACTTTGTCTTTGCCAATATCGGCTGTAAGAAAATTTGATAAAATCAATGAAGAAGAAATTTTGCAAAAACAATTTGGCCCGCTAATAATGGAATTTGTAAATGTTATTATAGATAATATACCCAATACCTATTTAACACTTTTTTTTAATAATTTAAATACTTTAAACTCTTTAACAAAAGATTTTGATTTAGATAATTTGCTTTTGAATCAACATGTACAAGGAGAATATTTGGCAAACGATAATACTATTGTATTATCTAAAGATAATTGTTGTTTAACGATTGATCACGAATTACTTCATGCATCTACTACAATTATCGATAAATCAAATTCCATAATTTTATGCGGTTTTCAACAGATAAATAAAGGTCGACAAATCGGCGAAGGATTAAATGAAGGCTATACTCAATATTTAGCTGAAAAATATTTTGGAGATAAGCATAAATTGCTACATGCTTATCTCTATGAAAAAAGAGTAGCTGAAATATTAGAAATAATTGTTGGCGAAGATTTAATGAAAGCATTATATTTTAATGCAAATTTAATGGGATTAATAGAATATTTAAAACAATATAATCAGGAAGAAGAAATTTACAAATTTATCAGAACTTTAGATTTTTTGAACAAGCATTTAGAAGATAAACATTTAACAGAAAGTTCTTTTAAAATTATTTTTGAAAGTTTGCAATATATAAATATTTTTTTAATAAAAACTTCTTTGAGAAAAAAAATTGTTAATAATAGTTTAAATGAACAAATGGATGTTTTTGATTTAATATATAGTTTAATTCCAATTTTAAATTTATTGCCAGCCAATATTACTTCAGGCAATTATAAGTATGAAATAGTTGATAATAAATTACTTAATGAAAATATTTTGGCGGTAATGTCTGAATATACTAATGAAAAACAAAAAAAATCTCTAATTAAAGAGATTTAGTTTTTTTATGGCGGAGTAGGAGAGATTTGAACTCTCGCGCCAGTTTCCCGACCTACACCCTTAGCAGGGGCGCCTCTTCAGCCTCTTGAGTACTACTCCATATAGCTACTTTATATTTTAATATAAAAGTAGCTGGTTGTCAATCTGCTAAACACAAGTTTCGCAGTTTATCAATAAAATTTTGCATTGTAGTCAAATAATCTTCACTTTCATCATTACTAACAGTCATAGAACTAATATTTATAACTTCAGGCTCATATTCCTCAATGATTTTGTTTATATTATCTGTATAGTTATTATCTAAAACTATTAAAGTATTATAATTGCCATTGTCAAAATTATTATCAATAGAATTTAGTGTGCTTTCCGTTAAAGTTTCTTCATCTAATGATATTATTTCAAAGTTGTAGCTTTCTAAGTATTTAAAGACATTATTGCTAACTACTAAAGCATTTGTACCATTTTCTTTTGCCTCTTTACCAATGGCTCTTAAATCAGCATCTTTGATTGAAAGTATTTCTTCCAATTCATCATATTTAGTATTAACAGATTCTATTAAAGTATTACTATTTAAATATTCAATTAAATAATCTTTGATATTTTTAGCAAGCATTAAATAATTATTAGGGCTCATCCATAATTCTTCGATGCCATTTATATAGTTTAAACTATTAGCAGCATCAATTATTAATAAATTATCATTTTGATTTATTAAATCTTTAGCAATATTTTTTTCATTACCAAGTCCATTATAAATAAATAAATCTCCTTTGGCATATTCTTTAATTTGTTTATCTGTAAGCTCATAGCTACTTATATCAGCACCATTCGGATAAATACTTTCTATAGTAGCATAATCACTGTATAAAAAATTTGTTAAATATTCAATAGGATAAACCGTAGAGTATATAGTAGCATCTTCTAAACTATCTTTCGTTAAACTACATCCTGTAGTTAAAAAAAATGTTAATCCTAATAAAAAAAACTTTTTAAACAATTTCATCAATTTATTTTCCTTTCTTAGTTACAGGATCATATCCAAATCCCCCATGAGGGCGACATCTTAATATTCTTTTTATTCCTTGTTTTAATCCTTTTATAACTCCAAATTCAGATACTGCATCTATCATATATTCACTGCAAGTTGGAGTAAAACGACACATACTATGAGTATGCAGCGGAGTAATTTGATAAGCTCTAATTATATATACTAGTATTTTTTTCATCAACTTACCACCATTTAAAATTTTACTATAAAAAAAAAGATTTGTAAATGTTTTCAAAGAAACTAAAATTTGTTATAATTAGATAAGAATGGATTGATTTTATGTTTTTTTTAGAAAAATTTAATATTAAAATAAGAAATAAAGAATTGTTGAAAACTGCATTAACTCATAGTAGTTTCACTAATGAACATAAAGATGCTCATAATTATGAAAGACTAGAATTTTTAGGTGATGCTGTTTTAGAAGTAGTAATTAGTGAGTATTTTTATTTGAATACTACATTTAAAGAAGGACAAATGACGAAACTTCGTTCTAATTATGTTTGTGAAAAGGCATTAGCAACTTATTCTAAAGAAATTGGAATTGATGAATATATTCGATTAGGACACGGCCAAATACATAATTTGAATGATACTATCATTGCTGATGTCTTTGAAGCCGTTGTAGGAGCAATTTATTTAGATCAAGGATTTGATGTTGTAAAAAAATATATTGAAACAATAATTGTGCCCTATATAGAAAGAGAAATTGATTTTAATGCTGATTATAAAACTAAATTACAAGAGTTTGTTCAAACTGATAAAAAATCTTTGGAATATGAAATTGTTAGTGAATCGGGAAAAGCTCATGAAAAAGTTTTTGAAGTAGTCGTGAAAATAGATAATATTATTTATGGAAGAGGAAAGGGTAGTAGTAAGAAAGAAGCTGAACAAATGGCAGCTTTAGATGCTTATAATAAAAGTGCTAGGTGACTAACTATTAAAAGTCAAGTATTTTTTAATAGAAAGTTATAGATTGGAAAAGATTCCATGCCAAAGAGATT
>CALVUS010000083.1 GCA_944363665.1 uncultured Bacilli bacterium
TTAGCCTCAGTTTGAGTAATTCGAAAAAGATTAGCAGCAAGTTCTTCACTCCCCATATTATCTAAAATATCTTCTCTATATCTTAGTTTCTTTCTTTTAGCAATATCATTTGCAGTTTCCCCATTATATAATCCTTTATAACCTGAATTATGAAATTTATCAAAGTTTTTAACTCCTGCATTTCTAGCCGCAATATTCAAAGAATAATTTCCTTTTCTAGTTAAATTTCTTTGATAAAATCTTTTTTCATCTTCAGTAAGTTCGCTATATTCTTTTTCACTTAGTTCTTGTTTTCTAGTTTGTATTGCAAAATAAGTTTGACCTAAAGCCACCATTTTCTTTTTAGGATTAGCATTTTGAACTATTAAATAACATATATATCTAGATAGTTTATAATCTATAATATATTCTTCTTTACCTTTACCTGTTATTATTGGCTTCCTGACTTCGGGAAGCCAATATGAATCATCGTTATTGCTATTTTTATATGCTATTACTGCTTTCTTAATCACATTATTAAAATTTTCCCATTTGCTATATTCAAGCAATGGCATTAACTCACGTGCCAACCAATATTCATTGCCGTCTTCACCTATGCGCTTAATATCTTCAAACAATCTCTCTGTATATTCTTTCAATTCATTCATTTGCATTCTCCTTTCTATGGTTCACATGTCTCTATTTTCAATTTATTATTATTAATCTTAAACATAATACTTCCATCTAAATCTGTCCTATATATCTTTGAATTTGATAATGTATCTAAAACAGAACTTTTCGGATGTCCATATCTATTGTTTTTACCAACACTTATGATTGCATATTTTGGCTTAATATTATTTATAAAAAATTTACTTGATGAGGTATTTGATCCATGATGCCCAACTTTTAATACATCTATATCATTTAAATTATATTTTTCTATTAAATCTTCTTCTACTTCTACTCCTGCATCACCCATAAATAAAAATTTATGATTATTAAGTTCAGTATAGATTACAGATGAATTATCATTCTCATTATCATAATCTTTATTATTTATAAAAAACAATTTATTATCATCAATATTTAATTCTTCAATACAACTGTAATAAGGAATTTTCTTTTTATCCAGGGCATAAATTAATTCTTTTTCTAAATCATTAAACTCACCGCAATTAAATATTACTTTCTCTACTTTAAAATTTTCAACCAAATTAATCGCTTCTCCCATGTGATCATAATCCCCATGACTTAATATTAAATGATCGATTTTGGTAATGCCTTGGCTTTTTAAATATTTTATCGTATTGTCACTTAAATTATAGGTTTTATTACTCTTTTTCCAATTATCTTGAGCATATTTTATTTTTCCTCCCGTATCAATCATTACTACATTATTATTAAATGGAGATATTAATAAGGTCGAATCTCCTTGACCAACATCTAAATATATAATTTGATAATAATTTTTTAAATTACAAGAACATTTAACAAAAATTAAAATAGCTAAAAATACTAAGAAATACTTTTTATTATTTTTCATTAAAATTATTAGTAAAAGTAATACTATCACAATAAAAATGGACATTTTAGGGATATTTATAAAAATACTTATCTGTTTACCTAAAGTATTTAAAAAGTTTGTAATATTCAAAACAAGAGAAAAAAGTGGATTAAGAAAAGGAAATAAAAAAGTCACAATAGCTAAAGGAAAAACAATTGATGAAATCAATGGCACAAAAATCATATTGATAAAAATTGACATAATATTAATTTCATAATTTAAATATGCCGTTATTGGCAAACTGAACAAAAAAGAAATTAGACTTATTTTAAATAACTGTTGTAAATAATTACCTTTAATTTTATCTTGATAATAAATAATTCCTCCACAAATAATAAATGAATATAAAAAACCTAAATCAAAAATTACAAAAGGATTTAATAATATCATAATAAATGCAACAAAAAAAAGAATTTGTAAATTATTAAAATTAAATTTTCCTAATTTATTAATACTACTTATAATAAAGAAAAAAATTGCTCTATTAACAGCAGATTGAAAACCAGTTATAAAGCCAAAAAATAGAAGAATTATACTAAGTACTATTAATTTTGGTATATCTTTTACTTTTTTTAAAATTTTAGAAAAAATAACTAATAAAACAGTAATGTGTGATCCAGATATAGCTAATAAATGCGATGTTCCATTATTTTGATACGTATTATAGTCATCATTACTAATAAGAGCTTTATCACCTAAAACTAATACCAATAAATAATCTCCATTTTTTAAACTATATGCTCTTTTGTATACAAAATCTTTAATCTTATCAACAATATTATTTTCTTTGATTATTTCATATCTATCAATATCCATTAAATAAAAAATTTTATTATTATATAAATATCGCCGATAATTAAAATTATTGGGTATTGTGTTATTTAAAGGCTCTTGTAAACTGCCATATAATCTAATTTTATTGCCAATCTTAATTTTATTCAAAATATTTTCTTTTTCCTCTAAGCTATTTATATAATAAGTTCCAATTATCTCTTCTTTTCCTAATATATTCATTTTTAATTTATTGCCATTTAAGCTAAAACTTAATATTTTTCCTTCAATATAAGATTCTGTGCCAAAATATTTTGAATCATATTTAATAAAAACAGTAAATACAAAAATATATACTATAATAAAAAGAAAAAGGAAGAAAAAAAGGAAATTACACCGTAATATAAGTTTTAAGTTGTTCAAATGTTGCATCACCAATACCACTTACATTTTTTAAATCTTCAATTGATTTAAAAAAACCGTTTTCATTACGATAAGCAATTATATTATTAGCTTTACTTTCACCAATGCCTGGTAAATTTATAAAGTCATTAACAGAAGCGGTATTTATATTAATTAAATCCGTATTGTTTACAGAAGCATTTTTTGAACTACTAGTAATAATACTAACTGTACTTTTAGTACAATCAGTAATATCATAACTATTAGTATTACATTCATTTTCATCATTACTAGCATGTTTTTTGTATTCTTCTTTAGTATAAACATATATTACTAACTCATCAGTTAATTTTTTACTAAAATTTATGTTATCAGTATAAGCATTTTCATTTAAACCACCTGCAAGCTTAACGACATCATCAATTATATTGTTATTACTTACTTCATAAACTCCAGGATTACTAACAGCACCCTTTACTTCGACATAAATTTTCTCAGTTATGGTTTCTTCGTTATCAGCATCCGCAATTTTTGGCATATTATTAATCATAGAAATATCTTCTATTGGTCTATTATATAAATAAATTGAAAATATGCTTAAAAAAATGATGATAAGAATTAAAAAAGCAAACGTTCCAATAATAACTAATTTGTTATCTAATATTTTCATTTTTCCAAAACCTCCTTTCACTATTATTATTTCCCGCAAATCGGCAATTTCCTTTTTTTTAATGTATTTTTATCCCAAAAAAAGGGGCTGTTGAATAATTAAGTAATTAATTATTTGACAGTCTCTTTTCTTTTGGCTTTACATAAGGAAATTT
>CALVUS010000084.1 GCA_944363665.1 uncultured Bacilli bacterium
GCTGTTAGCTCAGTTGGTAGAGCAACTGACTCTTAATCAGTGGGTCTAGGGTTCGAATCCCTAACAGCCCACCATAATATAAAAAAACTCGAGCTTTTCGAGTAAGTAAATAAAATTAATTGCTAACAGAAATGTTAGTTTTTTGTTTGCGAAAGAAAGCTGACAAAATCAAATATACATTTTGTAGTAATGATTAAAAAAAATTTATGATTAGAATTATTTAATAACTAGTTATGCTTATAAATTATAAAACCCTAATTGGAGATAGAACTCAATTAGGGTTAATTAGTCTTTTATTTCTATGTTTATTTCACAAATTCACTTTAATAGATGACGTTTTTGCTTTATAAAAATAGAAGTTTTAGTTTTTAATTAAATTATTCATTTTAATTGCTAATAAATACAATATGCCAATTATAATATAACGGTTTATTAAAATTATACAAATATTTATAATTGAAATATCTTCGTAGCATATTAAATAACTTATAGTATAAATGAAAAAGACAAAAATACTAACAATTAGCATTATCCCACTTAATATGCCAAAAGAACTGTTTTTAGTTTTATTATAAGCGAATATTCCCCATAAACTTAAAGCAGTGCCAATGTAGTATATAATGTTATCTGCATAATACATATAATCAGCAATAGTAATAGTATAACTATATAAATTTGAAAACTCTAAAAAGCCTGATATATTTTGATATAAAGCATAAATTGTAAATATACTATAAATAATTAATAGAATTATAAATATTATATCCAAAACATTATTGTCTTTTTTAATTTTACATCCACAATTAGGACAAAATTTTGCATCTGAGTTTAATTCTTTTTCACAATTTGAACATTTAATTATTGCCATTTCAATCATACTCCTTTCTATTTTTATTATAACATGTAGAGTAGTATCAGTAAACAATGCAAAATCTTTGGTAAAACTTTAATTGCTTCGCTTGACAACATTCTATTTTTGTATTATATTTAGCTCGAAAGATAGGGAAATGTATTATGATTAAAATTTACAAAAGTAATGAAAAGGAAGATGTAGTTGAATGTAATAGGATAGAAAAAGATAGCTGGGTAAATTTAGTAAATCCTACAATTGAAGAAATAGAAATAGTGTCGCAAGCAGCAAGTATTAGTAAAAATGTTATAACTCAAGTTTTAGTTGAAAAAGAATTGCCAAGAATAAAAAAAAATGACAATATGACTTTATTTGTAATTAATATTCCTTTTATGAAGGATAAAAATATCAAAAATAAGTATGTAACATATCCTCTGGGAATTATTATTTGTGACTTATGTGTAATAACTGTTTCTTTAGTAGAACACGAATTTTTAAAATCTTTTGTTAATGGTAAAGTAGAAAACTTAGATACTGCCAAAAATATAAGATTATTGATTCAAATATTATTAAAGTCTACCGAAGCATATTTATATACTTTAGATGCTATAGAAGATGATATAGAAAAAATGGAAAAAAATACCTATAAGTCAACTAATAATCGTCAGCTGGTAAATTTTTTGAATATTCAAAAAACTTTAGTATATTTTATAACATCGTTACATGCTAATAATGGTGTTTTAGAAAAATTACAAAAAGAAGATATACTATCTATAGATAAAGAAAATAAATCTTTATTAGAAGATGCAATTATTGAAAATAAGCAATGTATTGAAACATGTACAGTTTATCGTGAAATACTTTCTTCAACAATTGATACTTATGGAACAATTATTTCTAATAATTTAAATGGTATAATGAAATTTTTAGCGGGAATTACAATAGTATTTTCTATTCCCACAATGATTGCTTCTTTTTTGGGTATGAATGTTCCTTTAGGAAAAATTGGTGAAAGTGGACTTTCATTTTTGTTAATATGTATTATATCTTTTATAATATCATTTTTATTAGCTTGTTGGTTAAAAAAGAAAAATATGTTATAAACATTTTATGTGGTCGAAGATGAGAAAAAAATTTTTAATTATTTTAAGTATTTTGATAGCTGTTTTAATTATTGGAGGAATATATTATTTTTTAACAAATGATAAATCTTTAGAAAATGCAGAAGAAGTTACTTATATTAATTTGGGTGTTATACCAGAAATTAGTACGTCTTCAGCTAAATTTTTAAACAATAATATTTATATAAATGAAGGTGGTACTTATAATATAAGCGGGGTATTAATTAATGGAACAATATTTATAGATACTACAGAAGAAGTAAATATAATATTGAATAAAGTAACTATTGTTAATGAATATGGAAGTATTTTAGATAATAGAAAATCTAAACTTGTAAGAATTGTATTAGAGAAAGAAACAAATAATATTTTAAGTGATGGAATTAATTCTAATTCTACAATTAAATCTATTAGTGATATCAAAATATCTGGTGCTGGTGATTTGCTTGTTTATGGCAATAATCAAAATGGAATTACAGTTACAAATGGAGGCTTGTATTTAGATGAGGCAACTATTTATGTCATTGCTAAACTTGATGCTTTTGATATTGCAGACTCTTTTACTATTAATAGTGGGACAATTTTGGGATTAGGTAATGATAATATGCAAATGCTGGATGACAAGTCTAAACAAAATAGTTTTTTATTTAATTTTGATAATTCTTTAAAAGAAGGAACTATTATAGCTTTACAAAATGACAAGCAAGAAAATATTATTGTGTTTGAAGCTTTAAGAAATTTTAAAACGTTGACTTTAAGTACTCCTGATTTAAAAATGGGAAATTATTATTTAATATCAGATGTCGACTGTAAATCTAAAAAAAATAACGGTATATACGAAAGTAAAAAAGTAAATGGTGGAAACAAAATAAAAATTGGCATTAGTGATACATTTTGGATTAATGGTATAAATAATTGGTATGGCAGTATGGATATTCTTAATCATTATGTAGATGAAATATTAATGTAGAATTGTCAAAAATTAAAATATTTATATTTACAAGAATAATAAATTATAGTATAATCAAAATACGTTAATTAAGTTTTTGATTAATTGCGAAGAAAATGTTAAAAAAAGTGTTGCAAAAATCTAATAAATATTATAAAATAAAAGAGGTTTTTCATTAGTGGGCTTGTAGCTCAGCTGGTTAGAGCGCACGCCTGATAAGCGTGAGGTCGGAGGTTCAAGTCCCCCCAAGCCCACCATTATTTAATGGCCCGTTGGTGAAGTGGTTTAACACACATGCCTTTCACGCATGCATTCATGGGTTCAAATCCCGTACGGGTCACCAATTTAAAAACAAAGTCCGAATTTTCGGACTTTTTTTATCTTATAGGAAATTGCATTATTTAGTAAAAATTAATTGACACACATACATTTGTTTGATATGATTGATTTATCATTCAGGGGGTAAGTGACATGCTTATAATTCTAAAAGGCTATATTTTAAGATTATATCCAACAGATGAACAAAAAGAACTAATTAATAA
>CALVUS010000085.1 GCA_944363665.1 uncultured Bacilli bacterium
ATATACCATTAGATATTTGAAAATTCAACATATGTAATACACCATCAATTAAATAAAGACTAGTAGTATTTTTTTCTGCTCTTTTCCAAAGTGGAGAAGAAAATCCAATATAATGACTAACATGAGCAATACTTACTATAAGTTCATAATTTCCATTTTCAAGTATTCTAATGCCAACTGCATCATCCATATCTTTAGTGTGAGATCCATCAATAGTAAAAATATTTTCTTTAGTTAAATCAATTCTGTTATTAATTTCTTCTTCAGTTACATATTTTGGCATTTGCTTAATTTGCTCTAATTCTTCGTCGCTATAAAATGCTTCAAAACCATTATTTGTTGCTATGGCTGCTAATTCCAAATCTAAATCATTTTTGTGACCTAAGATTTTATTGATTTTAATGTGATAAGATCCATTGGAAAGTTCAAGTGGCAAAGTAGCTAACAATCTTGTACCTACAGGTAATTTATCAAGTTCTTTTTTAGTGGCTTTAATAGGTATATTATTGTTGCCAACTACACGAATAGTATTTTTTTCAGCAACTTCACATAAGACTTCTTTTATTGTTCTATCAATAATTTTAATTATCTTTATATCATTATTGGGAGTTACTTTTACTAATATTTTATCAAATGGCATAATTCCTTTCTCTTGATCAGTTGCAAGAAAATTTACATTATCATCTAATTTATAATACAATCTTCCATGTTTGTTGCATTCTACTTTAACAATAAAAAAATTAGATGGCATATTATAATAGCGATTAGCATAATCGTCATAATATATTTTTCCATCTAATTCTAATTTTTTTAGTATAGGTACTAGTTCTGTTGAATTGATATTAGTAAAATTTAGTAAATCATTTAAAGTTAGTGCATCATTATTGGCAAACACATTTAAAATTATTTCTTTTTCATTATGATTAGTTACTTTTCTTTTTCCCTTTCTGTAATGATTATTTTCATCTAAAAAAATATAACCAGAAGCAGTTAATTCATCCAAAATAGCATGTAGTTCGGCATTTTTCTTTTCATAGTTTTTAGCATTTTTTTTAATTCCTAAAATTTTTTTAATAGTTGGTAAAGTCAACGATTCTTTTTTGCAGTCTGCAAATATAGCAATTATTCTGTCTTTCATATAAACTCCTTTTCTAATTTTAATATAAAGCACAAATATTGATTTGTAAATAGAAAATTAACATGATTGTAAATTTTCTGCTAATAGCTTTAGTTTTATAGACTTAATTTTAAAATTTTAGTAAAATTATTCTAGGAGGTAAACAATGATTAAGGAAAGAAGACTACTTATCTTTTGCTACACTTTAGGGATTTTATCGCTAATAATTTATGGAGAATTTATTATACATTTTCATGCGACCATTACAACTTATATGATATTCGTATTGTTTTTTATTTTATTGAGTTTCCATCTTTTTATTGCAGGTATAATTTATAATAAAAAAGAAAACTATCGAAAAAATATTTTAATATATGGCTTACTATATTTTATATTATTAGTAACTTTAACTTCTTTAATTAATAGACCTAATTTTGTTTTATTTGATGCTAAATATTTAACAGAATATTTTAATAACGTTAATTTAATTCCTTTTAAAACTATATGGCATTTTTTAACTGGAAATATAAATATAGGTATTAAAATATATAATTTACTTGGTAACTTTATAGTTTTAATGCCTTTAGTTTTATTACTTATTTTATATGATTCATCTTATGAAAAATATAAAAAAACAACTATTTTTGTCTTTTTAACGGTACTAACTATTGAACTTTTACAATTTTTCTTAGCGACTGGCAGATTTGATATTGATGATTTTTTATTAAATATTGGTGGTGCATTATTTTTCTTATTCTTAATTAAGAAAAGTAAATTAAAAGAACCATTAAAAAAATTTTTTCATAGTGATTTTAATTTAACTTATAATATTAAATTGATTTTGTATTTTTTGGTAGTTATTGCCATAATTATAATGGATGTAATTTTTGTAGTAGAACTTACTTGGAAAGATAAAAATACCATTAAAATAGAAGAATATTTTCAAGTAAAAAAATCAAATGATTTACATGAAATAAATCTTGATGATTTTAATATTTATTTAGATGGTGTAGATGTATCATTTAAATATGAAAATGAATATTATAATTTAAAAGATGCTTTTTCTAATGAATATTTAAGTAAAGATAATTTAGAATCATATATTCCTTATGTAGAAAAAATTAAAGATGGTGAAGTAAAAGTATACAAAAATGAATATTTAACTATTGTATCTTGTAATAAAAGCAACAATAAAAATATTTATGTGAGTGATAAATTAATTAAAGATGCTGAGAGCTATTGTGATAATTAAAAAGAAAAGAGTGGTAAAATGAATCGATTTAAACAGACACAAATTGCAAGTATATTTGGAGTACTTGGCAATCTTTTTTTACTTATAATTAAATCTATCATTGGCTTAATGACAAATAGTCAAGCTATGATTGCTGATAGTGTTAACAGTGCCAGTGATATTGCATCATCTCTACTAACATTTGTGGGTAATAAAATTGCTAGTAAACCACGAGATGAAGATCATCATTTAGGGCATGGTAAAGCTGAATATATTTATTCATTATTAATAAGTATTTTAATTATTGGAGTTGCTTTAAATTTATTTAAAGATGCATTTCTATCTTTTTTTAGTAGTCCTAATTTTACTTTTACTGGGTGGTATATTGTAGTTTGTTTGGTTACTATTTTGGTAAAATTAGGTTTATATTTGTATACTAATAGTATTTATAAAAAATATCATAATGTATTAGTGCTTGCCAATTCAAAAGATCATCGTAACGATATGATAATTACTACATTTACCTTAATTTCTGGAATATTAATGAGTTTTGGTATTTATATAATAGATAGCTTTGTAGGTCTAGGTATTTCTTTAGTTATACTATTGAGTGGCATTAAAATTTTTAAAGAAAGTTATGATGTTTTAATGGACAAAGCCATGAATAAAGAAATGGAAAAAGAAGTTTTAGAAATTATAGCAAAATATGATGAAGTAAAAAATATTCAGCATTTTAATGCAACACCAGTGGGTTATTTATATCAGGTCTCTTTTTCTATTTTTGTCGACGGTAATTTAACTACTTATGAGTCTCATGAAATCGCCAACAAGCTGGAAAAAGAAATCAGTAAATTAGATAATATATATTTAACAATTATCCATGTTAATCCAATTTAAAACTGTCAAGATGAAGTCAAATTCATCTTTTTTTTGGTAAATTATCTTTAACTACTAGTTTTTTTTTTTTTTTTTTTTTTTTTTTTTTGGTTAATTTTTTTTTTTTTATTTTTTTTAAAATAAAAATATT
>CALVUS010000086.1 GCA_944363665.1 uncultured Bacilli bacterium
CCTAAATCATCAAATACTATACCTTTTATATTAGCATTACATAAAATATTTTTCAATTTATCCAAATCAAAATCATCTAATATTCTGTTAACTAAAACAAAATCATCTATTTTATCGATAGTAAATTCTAAGTCATATCCCACACAAAAAGATTTAAGAGGGTATAATAATTCAATATTTTCATTTTCTCTTAAATCATCTATAATGCTTAAATCTGTTACAGTAACTAATTTTTTCATTGCTTCCATGTACTTACTGATAAACCATCACCAATATCTTTAAATACTGTATCAAATTCCGTATTGTTTTTTAAAAAATCAACATAATTTTCTATTTTTTCTACTAAACTTTTTAAATTACCTTTATCCAATTTATTGGATTCTCCTACATAGCCGTGGAATTTTAAATTATCAGTAATTATTACTCCCCCAGGATTTAAAAAATTTTTATATTTTTCAAAAAATTTAATGTATTGCCCCTTGGCGGCATCAATAAATATCAAATCATATTTTAGTTCTTCGCTTAAATTAAGCTCTAAAGCATCTTGAAATACTACATTGATTTTCTTTTCCATGCCACATTTTTTAACATTCTTTAAGCATTCCATATATCGTGTTTCGTCTCTTTCAATAGTGGTAACCATTACATCTTTAGTACTAGATGCCATCAATATTGCCGAATACCCAATAGCACTACCAATTTCTAAAACATTTAAAACATTATGTTCTTTAATATAGCGCATTATAAAAGCAATTGATTTTTTTTCAATAATTGGAACATTATGCTCTATTGCATATTTTTCCATTTCTAATATATGTTCTTTCAATTTCCCTCACCTTAACCATATAAATTTTTAAAATTCAAAAATTCATCATAATTATCTGTAAAATAAACATTTCCTGTTACAATATCTGCAAAAAAGTAGATATAATTTGTATCTGCAGGATTTAATGCCGCTTCAATACTTTCAATAGAAGGATTACAAATAGGACCAACAGGAAGTCCTAAAAATCCAGATACACGAGTATTATAAGGGTTTGAATCGTTAATGTCAACATTCGTAAGTATCTCTTTCATATCCTTTTGAACTCCATAATAAGTCGTAACATCCATACCCAAATTCATATTTAAATCTATTCTAGCATTAATTACTTGCACCACTTTTTGACGATCTTCATAACTTATTGCTTCCTTTTCAGCTATACTTGCCATTGTCAAAATTTCATGAATAGAATTATTACTTGCTTCTAGTTTTTCTCTTATTGTACTTAATCTATTATCCGTTTCATTTAAAATTTTACTAATAACTTCATCTAAAGTAGTTTCTTTATGAAATTCATAAGTATTGGGATATAAATATCCTTCTAAAGCATAATAAATATCTTCATTTAAAATATCTTCTGTTAAAAACCAATACTCTTCTATTAAATTATTTAAAAATTCTAAATCATTTATTTGTTCAATAATTACATCATACTCTAAATTAGTATTATCAGCAATCAATTGTAAATATTCTTTTAAAGTAATACCTTCTTTAAAAGTAATACTTACTACTTCTCGATTTTTATTTACTACATCACCATTTGCTAATGATTCTATTATTTCCTTGGTAGACATATTTCTGCTTAACTCGTAATTTCCCGCCTGGATATTGCCATTACCCGATAAAATTATATATGCAAGTGTTACATATTTACTTCTTATTAAATTAGCATTTTTTAAATTATCAACAATTGTTTCTTTACTCTCACCACTATTAACAGTAAAACTTACTAATTCATTACTATTACTAACTGCTCTTAAATTAAATATATAAATAAATATAATAATTAATATTATTCCTAAAATACTTCCTAATATAATTAATAATTTCTTTTTATTCATTTACATCACCTTGATTAATATTACATTCTACCTGCATTAAAATGGTATCTAAAAATTCCAATATCTCTTCTTCTTCAACTGGTTTAATACTTTGTCTTCCATCAATAAACTCATAATCACCAGCATAAGCAATAACATCCCCCCATTCGTTTTTCTCATGTTTAGTGTATATAAGATAGTTTCTTTTATCTAATTCAACATTAAATAAAATATCGTATACTTCTTTCCCATCTTTAGATGCTATAATTAATTTATTTTCTTTCATTTTCCATCCTTTTTAAATATCCTTCCAAAATTAACACAGCTGACAATATATCGGTCTTATTTTGTTGATTAATTTTTTTTCTACCATTATTTTTCATAATATTAATAGCTTCCACTGTCGTAAGCCTTTCATCTTCAAGTATAACTTTGAATCCTTTTTTTTCAAGCATTTTTTGAAAATCCAAACTTCTTTTAGCAGCAAAGCCCATTGAATTATCCATATTTTTAGGCAATCCTAAAATTATAGCTTTGGGTTTATATTCAAGAATTATAGGTGTTAATTTTGCAATTGCTTCTTCGTAATTTTCTTTAGCAAACTTAATCAATTTTAAAGGACTTACTAAAATATTATTTTTATCACTT
Source organism: uncultured Bacilli bacterium (assembly GCA_944363665.1). Classification (GTDB taxonomy): domain Bacteria; phylum Bacillota_I; class Bacilli_A; order RF39; family UBA660; genus Onthocola_B. The sequence goes on from CALVUS010000086.1 coordinate 2,512, forward strand.
ATAGCAACTCCCAAAGAAGATGTTCCTAAATCTAATCCTATATAGCTCATTATTTCCCCATATAAGCATTAATTATTGCCATTAAAATTTCGCTACGATCATACTTACCAATCTTTTTTCTAGATTCATTAAATGTTGTAATGTATTTTAAATCACCTGTTGCCAAATACCCAACCAATTGATTAGTGGGATTATATCCTTTAAATTCTAATGCTTCAATTACTTCATTGACTGTCATTAAAATAAGTTCTTGTCTTAACTCCGCTACATTAAATACGCTAGTTTTATTAATATCCATAGAAATCACCCTAATTTTCAATATAATTCTAACAAATATTCAGAAAATTAGCAAGAACAAAAGAAAATAAATTAGTTATATAAAAAAGATAGAAGTTAATCTTCTATCTGGAGGATTGAGGCACTAACAGCAGTATTTTAAATCTAAATTGTTTATATTTAAAAGAAAACTTTAATACTTTAATATTGTAGGAACTATAAGACTATAATTTATATTATAGAAAGGTTTGTAAAAGAGTTAATGATCAATAAACAAAAAACATTTAACCTCGTCCTCCGTAAAATATGATATTAAATATGTTTGAAAAAAATATGTGACAATTGTGATAATTTTGTGAAAATCCTTTTTTTAATAAATTACAATGACTTTAACTCACAAATACATTTTTTTTGTAACAAATTTTATTAAAAAACTTGAAACCCAAAAATTATTGTGCTATTATTATTGTGCATGGACCTCTAGCTCAGTTGGTTAGAGCATCCGGCTCATAACCGGGCGGTCGTAGGTTCGAGTCCTACGAGGTCCACC
>CALVUS010000087.1 GCA_944363665.1 uncultured Bacilli bacterium
ATTGTTCAAAGTAAATATGAATTTAAAAAAGAAAAAGGTAAAGAACAAATAATTATTAGGGAAATACCTTTTGATGTTAATAAACAAAATTTAGTTTCCAAAATTGAAAGTATTCGCCTTGATAAAAAAATTGAAGGTATTGCAGAAGTTCGTGATGAAACTGATCGGGAAGGCTTAAGAATAGTAATCGATTTAAAAAGCGGAGCTAATAAAGATTTAATATTAAAATATTTACTTAAAAATACAGATTTACAAATATCTTATAATTATAATATGGTAGCCATAGTAAATAGAACACCTAAAACTTTAGGCTTATTAGAAATACTGGATGCATATATTCACCATCAAAGAGAAGTAATTACTAAAAGAACAGAATTTGATTTAGCATATTATCAAAAAAATTATCATATTGTAACAGGCTTAATTAAAGCAATATCGATTTTAGATGAAGTAATTAAAACTATTAGAGCCAGTAAAAATAAAAGTGATGCCAAGGATAATTTAGTAAAAAAATATGGTTTTACAATTGAACAAGCTGAAGCAATAGTAACATTACAATTATACCGTTTAACTAATACCGATATAGTGACATTGGAAGAAGAATGTCAAAGGTATCAACAGTTAATTAAAGAATGTGAAGAAATATTAAATGATGAAAATAAATTAAAAAGTGTTATGAAAAGTGAACTTCGGGAAATAAAGAAAAACTATGCTGTTCCAAGAAAAACAGAAATAAAAGATGAAATTGAGGATATAAAAGTCGATATAAAAGAAATGATTCCGAATGAAAAAGTAGTAGTAGTAGTTACTAATGATGGTTATGTTAAAAGAGTAAGTATGAAAAGTTATAATTCATCTGATGAAGAAACAGCATTAAAGCCAGGTGATTTTGTTAGAAGTAAGTATTTTGTTAGTACTCAAGATACTTTGCTATTATTTACTAATTTGGGAAACTATTTATATATTCCAATACATAAATTACCAGAGTGTAAATGGAAAGATTTGGGAAAACATATTAGTAATACTATTGTCATTAAAGAACAAGAAAAAATAATATCTAGCATGATATTACGAGATAAAAATAAAAGTATAGTATTATTTACTAAAAATGGTTTAGTAAAACAAGTGTTACTTAAAGATTTTGAAGTAACTAGATATTCTAAACCAATGGTTGCTATTAAATTAAAAGAAGATGATGAATTAATAAATGTTACTATTTATAAAGAAGATGTTTTGTTTATAACTAATAATGGTTATTATTTAAGATTCAAGACTGCAGAAATTCCTTTGGTGGGAGTAAAAGCTAGTGGAGTAAAAGGCATAAATATTAAAGAAGATCAAGTAATTTATGCTAGCACAATTATGGAAGAAGATGAATACTTAAATATATTTACTAATTATAAAAGTGCTAAAAGAATAAAGTTAGCTGAACTTAATTTAATATCTAGAGCTAAAAAAGGAAATATGTTATTTAAAAAAGTAAAAACTAAAGATTATAAAATACTTTTTGCTTATTTAACTAATAGCAAAGATATCAATCTATATAAGGTAGATAACGAATTAAAAGAAATGAAAAATAGCGAAATACCAATTATGGATATTACTAGTACAGGTAGCATTATTGCCAAAGAAAATGTCGACGTTTGGGCATTAAAAGCTAATGATACTAATATGTTAAATAAAAAAGAAGAAATAAAAGAAGAAACTAAAAGTAATGAAAAACAATTGTCTTTTGATTCATTTGTAGAAGATTTTAAATTATAAATTAAAATCATCCATTATGCATAAAATTTAATGGGTGATTTTTTATGAAAAATGAAGCATTTAAAAATTTTGTTAGAACTAAACCAGAGCTTATAAAATATGTGCAAAATGGTGAAATGACATGGCAAAAATTTTATGAACTTTACGATTTATATGGTGAAGATGAAAATATTTGGAATAAATATATTTTAAATGAAGATAGAAATAATGTTACTGATAGTATTAGTAAAATAACCAATATGGTTAAAAATGTCGATGTAAATTCTATTAAAAGTCATATTAATACTGCTCAAAAAGCCATTGATTTCGTACAAGACTTAACGAAAAAAAATCCAACATCTACCATAAATAATAATTTAAATAAAGGACCTGTTGCTCCTCGACCTTTAAATAAGTTTTTTGAAGACTAATGGAAAGTTATTTACAATTTAATTTTAAAAATAATCCTAAAGAATATTTACATTTAAAAGAAAATTCTTATTATTTTAAAGATTTAAATCGAGGAGTAATGGATTATAAAAAATTTGTAGATGATATGAAAATAAGGTATAAAGAAAGAGTAACGGATAAAATTAATAATGTAGTAGAAAATATCGATTTAATAAGTTCAGTTTTGAATGTTTTAAAATAAAGTATATTGACTAAAATTGGAAATTATAGTATTATTTAATCATAGAGAGGTGTATATACCAATGAATGAAAATATAAAAAACGTTAGAGGTTTCACATTAGTTGAATTGCTAGCGGTTATCGTTGTTCTTGCTATTGTTATGTTAATTGCAGTTAATGCTGTACTACCTCAAATGGAAAAAGCTAGACGGCAATCTTTAGCTATCGAAGCTAATGCGGTAATTGATTCAGCTCAACTTTACTTTATGAGTTCTGGTCTTACAGGAACAACAGGATTTCCAGCAAATGATGGTGGTACTAATTGTGTGGAAATTGATTATTTAATTAATAATGGATTTTCAGAATTAGATGTTGATGACTATGATGGAAAAGTAGTAGTTCAAAAGAAAGGCGAAATTTATTTATACTATGTATTTTTGAATAAACAAAATACTTGGATAATTAGAGGTGCTGGTACCGATATCGATTTTGGCGGAACATATAGTGGAAGTAAAAATGAAAGTATAACGGAAAATGATGTCGATGATTATGATTCAGCTGTAGCGGGAACAAGTACAGATTTTGCAACATGTCCATCAACTTCCACATCTGGTTAATAGCAAACTTTTAATGGTTTGCTTTTTACAATAGGAAAGTCATACTTTTTGAAAAAAACTACTTGACACACATACATTTGTTTGGTATGATTGATTTGTCAATCAGGGGGCGAATGATATGCTTACAATATTAAGAGGATATGATTTTAGATTATATCCAACAAATACACAAAAAGAATTAATTAATAAGACAATCGGCTGTACTAGATTTATCTATAATCATTTTTTAGATGAAAAAATAAATGATTATAAAAGAGCAGTCAAACTTGTTCAGTATGTGAATATCAAAATAAGGAAGTAAAGGATTTAGCTATAAGAAGTTGGGAATGTCC
>CALVUS010000088.1 GCA_944363665.1 uncultured Bacilli bacterium
GCATTGCTAATTCTATCTCCCATATATTCAAACATAATTAATCTCTCCTCGTATAACTACTTAATATTATATATTAAATAAAAAATTTTTTCTATAAAATAAGTTCATATTTTTTAATCGAATATAAAAAAATATGATATAATCTGAATGGTGATAGTAATGGCAAAAAGAAAAAAAATTAAAAAAAGTTTCAAAATAGTATTCATATTCATTGTATTACTAATTGTAATTATTGGTTCTTTATTTACATACAATACTTTTTTTAAAAAAAGTAAATCAGAAGCTACTAGTGAAGTAGAAAAATTAATGAAAGAGTATAATATAGATAGTAAAAAATATTCTAAAACTTTAGAATTTGTTTTATTAAATAATATTTATAATGAAAAATATTTAACAGAATATCAAGATATAGAATATACTGATAAAGATAATTTTGCAAATATTATAACAACTTTTTTACCTAAAGGATATAGTGGTAAAGAAATTAATTATATTATGAAATTAAGTACCAAAAATATTGATAAATTATCTAATATAGACTATAAAGATATCAGTAATTATTATGAATTTAAGAATTTTGATGTTAATAAAATTGCCAGATATAATGCTTACTATGAAGAAAACGATTATAATTATCAAGATGTTGTAACTTATGTAAACATTAATTTAGATTTACCAGTATATACTGAAACTACGGAAGTAAATGATCCAAATAGTCTATCTGTTTTAGTAAACAAGTATAATTATTTACCTAATGGATATAAACCCAGCGATATATCCTACTTACCTGGTGCTTATGGTAATAATGTACCAATGCGCGAAGTTATTATTGAACCATTTAAAGAACTTCAAAAAGCCGCTGAAGAAGAAGCCGGAATCAATTTTATGCCTACAACAGCTTTTAGAGATTATAGTTTTCAAAAAACTTTATATAATAATTATGTAGCTAGCGACGGAGTTAAAGAGGCCGACACCTATTCTGCTCGACCTGGTTATTCTGAACATCAAACAGGACTTTCAATCGATTTAAAAAATACTAATATATCTGGATCTACCAGACTTAACGAAGAAGATTATGAATGGTTAAGTAATAATGCTTATAGATTCGGTTTTATAATTAGATTCCCCCAAGATAAAACTTATATCACCGGATACCAATTTGAAAATTGGCATATTAGATATGTAGGACTTGATGCTGCCAAAATTATATATGAAAATGATTTAACTTTAGAAGAATATATTGATTTATATGTAACTGATTATTAGATTATAAAAACCTCATCTTTGCTTTTCAAAATGAGGTTTTTATAATAATTACATTTTTACTTTTCGTACTAAAGCATTATTATTTTTATTTATTTCAGAAACTAATGAATCTACTAATATAACTTCTTCTTTCTTTCTTACATATTTTTTTATTTCTATTTGTAAAGTATTATTCATTTTATCCAAACACATTCCATCTATTTTAGAATATACATCTTGAATATTTAAAGAATTTAAATCCAATAAATAATTAATTATATCATTTTCAATTCCCATTTTAAATTTATTTTTAGTTGAAAAATTAAGCATAAAACCATAAATACTAATCTCTAACAAATAATTTTCAGATAATAAAATAAAGTCACAGCCATCCTGATAACAGTAATAATTACAAATATTATTATTATCACAATTTAGTTCATTACGGGATAATTCTATTAATGACTCATTATATAAATTTCCTCTAGTATATTCTTGAATTATTTTTCTATTATTTGTATGTGCTGTTAATGTAACATTTTTCTTTAAATAATTATCACAATGTAACTCTAACATTCCTAATTCATCGCCAGCATTATCATAACACTTAAAAGATAAATTATTTTTATCAAAACTATTCAAAATACAATTTTGTGTAACACCTATATTGTTTAACAAAATTTTAAACTCTTTTGTAATCTGATTAACGTTTTTTCTAGATAATTGAATTTCTGGCAAAAGACCAGACTTCAAATAATGATTTTGATTGGGTACAATACCTAATCCTTGCCCAACTAATAATAATATTTTAGGATCTGCAAATTCAATCTTTTGCAAAACGTTACTTTCTTTAAACACTTTTAATAAATCTTTTATAATCATATTTCACCTTTCTTAAAATCTACTTTATTTTAAATAAATCTCTTGTAAGTGATTTTACATATTCGACATCTTCACATGCCTCATTTAGTTGTTCTGATATAGATATATTATCTACTTGTTTAGAACTAATAGAACGTAAATTTAAATCATATTGACTATCTTTTTTACTAATAGATACATTTTCAGTTTCATAAATCCAACCATTCTCTTCTAAAGAAATTGTTTTATTATTTTTAGTCATTCTAAGTTTAGCAACATTACCATGTTTTAATAATATTTGATCTGTTATTTTATTTTCTTTTTCTATAATAATTTTAATAGTTGGATATTTATAAATATTTGCGATTGCTATTTCTTTAAGTGATGAATATAATTTATCTACAGAAATAGATGGCACTAAATTAATTAAATATTTTTCTAATTCATTATTATTTTTTAAACTAAATACTTTATCCTTTACAAATTCTGCATCAGGACATTCAACTACTATGTGAATATTAAACAGTTCATTTTTTAATGCATAATATGCACTACAAGAAGTTAGTGGATGATATAATGAATTTCCATTATTACAATTATATATCACATAATTTTCTAATTTTAAATCATAGTTATTAAAATTTAACAAATAATCATATATTCGTTTTTCATTTTTAATATCAATTGAAATCTTAGAATTTTTATCTAATGATATAGAGGCAATAACTATATCATCTATCAAAAAATCAAATGTATTATTTTTTTTATTATAGTTATTTAAAGTAAATGATTTTATATCTTTAAGCTGCGAGTTTGCCAAAACTGCTGCAAATGCTTTTTTTATTCTATCCAATTTACTTTTATTAATCTTATCAGCTGTTAAAATACCTAACCATTTGCCTATAAACAATTGTAAATCATGGTCTTCAATTTTTATATCATATTTATTTAAATTATTATTTTTTACTAAAAACATATTCCTCACCTTCAGCATGCAATATTATAAAACATCTTTAAATTTAATTCAAATAATTTTTGATTTAAAATTTATTTTCTAAAATAAAAAAATCATCCTTGATAAAGATAATTTATGAAATATTGTGTAAACTGAAACTATATATCAAGTTTATTATTTAACAATTTCCAGTTTAGTTCCCACAGAG
>CALVUS010000089.1 GCA_944363665.1 uncultured Bacilli bacterium
GTTGCCAATGGTACGATCAGATACTCCTAATTTCTCAGCTAGGTCCTGTTGAGTCATATTCTTATTTTTACGACATTTTGCAATAAATTTACCAATTTTTTCTTGATTCATATTTTCTCCTTTCGTACACATCATATAAAAAGTTTGAAATTTTTAACAGGAAATATATCAAGGGTTATTTATTATCTTTCCATTCGTGATAAAGAATATCTTTTAAAACTAACATGCTATCTAATTCATTAAAACCATAATTATCTTTTAGAATATCTTAATCAGCCTTTATTTTGATTAGTTTCCTTAATAGCAGCTTGTGCCACAGTCATATTCAAGGGGATTTTTTTCAAAAGATCCAAAACGAATACAGTCTGACTTACTTTTTTTCAATCTTCACATTTATTATACCATCTAAATACTTCATATACCAGTCAAAAGAGTCATTATTTACTACAATTTTTTCTATAAAAGAGTCGATTATTCCTTCATTTACTTCTTCGCATTTAATAATTTCATTAATTACATCATTTAATTTTATTTCATCAGTTTTATCAGTATTAAAATATGAAAAAGCATTTTCTCCATAGTCGGCAACTGAAATTTTTAGCAATATACTTAAATTCCTTTTTTACTAGATATATGTTCCCATCTTTGTAATTCTACTTGATGAACTTCAAATGTATTTTGATATTTAGTATCAAAAGAATTAAATATATCACATATTTTACTAGCAAGCTGATCTTCTCTTGGTTCAAATAATGATAATTGTTCTATTTCATAAGGATTATTATTACTTTCTTCTATTGTAGAATCATAATCATCTTCATAATCACTAGGATTTATATCTAATCCATTAACAAAATCAAAATGTTCTTCTTCAGCTTTGGCAAATTCCTCATCATATTATTCTTCTGATACTTCTTTATCATTTACATAATATTTATCATTATCTATTCCTAATGTATATATCTTATCTTCTTCATTTTTAGATTTTTTATTAATATAAGCATATTTATTATAAAATTTATTATAAATATTATTTAACAAATTATAATTTATTTCACTTTGATTACTTATAGTTTCTAAAAAATCTTCTTTTTTTCTTCAGTTAATACACTATCTTTAATGTAATTATTTAATACTGATGTTCTAATTATTTCATAAGCAATATTAATTTTATCTGCATCATTTGAAAACTCCTTATATAAATCGTTAACTTCTTTATTAACAACTTGCATGCATTTTAAAATATCTTCATTAGATATTATTATAATTATTTTTTAAATGATTTAAACTAAAAGTATTTTTAGACAAAAAAAGTGAAGTCATTGTGTCAACAATAAACTCCACTTCATTATCTTTTAAATCTATGTAATTATCTTTTATTTTATTGCCAATTATTTGATGAAATACATTATATATATCATCTCTTACATTAGTATTTGCAAAAGATATTTTGTATTTATCTTTATAAAATTCTAATATTTCGTTATCAATTATATGATAATATTTCCATTCTTTATATTCTTTGCCATAAGTTTGTCTTATATCAAACACATAATATTTATAATCTAAATTTAAAATAGGTATTCCTTTACTTCTAGGTTTGATTCTTCTATCAATCTTTTCACTATTCCATTCATTAAATGTATAAAATACTGTTCCACTAGGATTATATGAATATAAAGTTAAAATATTATCGACACTATGTTTATCAAAATGTCTTGCCCAGAAATTAATAAATTTATTCCAATTTACTTGTTCTTCTCCAAAAATTTTATCACATAACATTTTAAGTTGTGCAAATTCATAATCGTCTATAGATATAAATATAAGACCATCTTCCTTAAGTAATGTCCTAGCTAATTTTAATCTTTTTTGCATAAAGTTTAGCCACTTGCTATGCCTATAGCCATCTTCCGCATTTACAAATTTATCATTATATATAAAATCATTTTTTCCTCTATTATATGGAGGATCTATATAGATTATATCAACGGAATCAATATGTGTATAATTTAATACCGAAAGGGAATGGAAATTATCCCCTTCAATCAATATATTATCGATTCCATTATTGTCAATATTACGACTACTAATTTCATTTAAAATCGGAAAATATTAAATTATCATTAGGAGATGAAATTTATATGTCATATACGGAAGTAATGCAATCTAAAAGTAATGAAAATATAGAACATATTGAACCAATTGAATTAAAAGACAAACCTCAAGTATATTCACAAGCACATTTTGTTAGAATCAAAACTGGGGAAAATGAAAACAAACTATCTTTAAAAATTGGAAGATACAAAAAAGTAAATGGTATGAAGAATATATAAAAACGGGAATTCTAGAAGTTAAAAACCCTAAAAGTGAATTAACACTTGATAACGATGAATTAGACAAGCTCGTTAAATATATTAACAAAAATTATTATCCATTATTAAATAATGAAAAAAAATATTTATCACTTGATAATAATGCTATGAATGAATTAATAAAAGATCATCCAGAAAGTATATCATTATTAATCACTACTGCTATCAATCATGATATTGATTTATCAGACATTAATAAATTAATTAGTTTTTCTAATAGAAAAAAAGCATTAAAAGAGTTTAAAGAAAATTATAAAAATGATGTGAATGAAAATGTATGGCAAAAATGGTTTGAAAAAAACAGTTGGGTATTAGGAACAGATTTTGTGAATATTTCTGATGATAGAAGAATTGATGTAAAAAATATTGCAGACTTTATTGCTAAAAATATGGATGGATTTGTTGATGTTATAGAAATTAAAAAAATAGGAGAATCAAAAAAATTTTTTGAAGATAAAGAAGATCATGGAAATTTAGTGCCATCGTCATCACTTACAAGAGCGATTACACAATTAGCAAATTATTTATCAACACTTGAACATAAAGCCAATGATTTAGACACCACAAATAGACTTGGAAAATTTTAAAACCCAGGGGTACATTAATATATGGAAGCTCACAAAATTGGGGTGATAAAGAATATCATGCATTTAGACTATTAAACTCATCACTCAATAATATTACAATTTACACATATAATATGATATATAATAGAGCAAAAAAATGAATGAACATTTATCAAATTAATCTACAATATATCAATCGTAATACATAAAAAAGGGGCTGTTGAATAATTAAGTAATTAATTATTTGACAGTCTCTTTTCTTTTGGCTTTACATAAGGAAATTT
>CALVUS010000090.1 GCA_944363665.1 uncultured Bacilli bacterium
CACAACACACAAAAAACCGAGCCAGCCTAGGTACAACCTAAACTGGCTCATTTTTACTGCAAAACTAAAGATTATAATAATATCATTTTATTTTAAAATTTACAACAAAAAACTCAGATTTTTATTACTCTGAGTTTACATTTAAATTAATGGTGTCCCCGAAGTGATTCGAACACTTGACCGTACGCTTAGAAGGCGTATGCTCTATCCAGCTGAGCTACGAGGACATCAAGTAAATTATAGTATAAATTTTGGCTAATTGCAAGCCCCAAATGAAAAAATCCCGTTACTAACGAGAAATTAATTGAAAGCCATAACTTCTTGATCAGCATTAGGATAATTAAATAAAACTTCTTTTATATCATAGCTGTCTCTTAATGAAAGAGCAATAGAATACTTTACTTCTTCTAAAATATCTTTGTCATCAATATTAGCAAGTAAATGATTATCAAAAGATAGAGCAATACTATTTTCCAACAGTTCATAATTTGTAAGATTTGTGGATGCTGCAAGATAACTGATTAAGTTAGTATGATAAATTGGTGTTGTTTTTAATTCTTTTATTATTATTTCTGCTTTTTGCATAGATTCATTGGAAACTTTAGTAACAGGGACGTAATAGTAATAATCATTATATTTACTTAAATAATATATAGTAGTTTTGCTTGTATCTTTTATGGAATCAAGGTTATATATTTTATTGACACCATAATTTTTGTCTAATATTTCAGGTAACTTTTTTTTACTATTAGGTAATTCTGATAATGTATTACCTTCAACTAAGATTTTAATTTTTTTTATTTCAGGTATTTCCATTAACGAATAAATAATGGCTTCAATCATTTTTTCTTCATCTTCTTTTTTGACATTTAATATTTCTTTACTAAAATTAATAGTTAAAATATTATTTTCTAATTTGGTATTTAAAACTTTAGTATTTTCTGGTATGATCGCTTTAAAACCTTCTCTAATATAATTAGATTTTTGACTATTTATAGTTAAAGACTCAATTATTTCTATTATTAAATCTTCAGTTTTATCACTTTCTTTAACAATAGTTGTTCTAGCAACATATTCCATACTATCCACCAAAAATATTGGCATTTCTTGTTTTTCAATATATGAAAGTGATTCTTCGATTGGAGTTGTCGTTGGGAAAAAATAAATTATTAATAAAATAAATAAGGCTAAAGTAGCTACCATTATCCTTCTAAAAGAAGATTTTTTTATCATATTAACCCCCTGATTAATTATATTTATATCCAAATAAAAAAGACCTAAGTCTTTATTAAATTGTTAGTTCTCCGAGTTTTAAAAGCTCGATAACAGCTTGAGCTCGGCCTTTAACTCCCAATTTTTGAATAGCATTAGAGATATGATTCCGAACAGTTTTTTCACTAATTTGTAAAATTTTAGATATTTCGTTAGTAGTTTTATTATTTACTAATAATTCAAAAACTTCTTGCTCTCTATCAGTTAAAATCTTTTTATTCATATTATCCCTTCCTAAAATAAAATACTTCATAGTATTTTATGAAGCATTTTTATTTTAGTACCGACAAAAACCTAGTTATTCAAATTTAACAGTTATATATTTTTGAGTATCGTATAACTCTTGAACAGCTCTAATAATTTTATTAGCTAGTTCTTTGTTATGTTCTTCATTAGCAATTATTATACTGATTGTATCTCCTTCAATTTTAACAAAATTATCGTATTTAAATTCATCACTAATAAGTTTTTCTATTTTTTCGCATTCACTTTGGGAATCACTAAGTGCTTGTAAAGCATTGTAAGCATCATTTTTTTCTTCTATTGTAGCTGCTTCATCTAAAAGAATGTTTTGATATTCATTCATTTGCTTAAGGGTATTTTCGTCATCTTCAACTTGTAAGGCAACTATTACATCTGATTCTTTTACTTCTAAAACTTCACTGACATCATTATTTCCCGCTAGAACACTTAATGTTTCATCTCCCATACTCACATAATAAATTCCTAATACTAATATTAATGAAAATAGTGTTACAAACCATAAATTTTGTTTGTTTATCATTTTTCCCTCCATTTGAACTCTAATAAAATATATGTCCACTTTCAAAATATATTAATAAAAAATTGTTAAATTTTGCTTTTCTTAAATTACCAAGAAATACTTGCACGTTAAAGTAATTTTGGGTATAATATTTTTAAAGCATAAGGAAGTGTATTTAATGCGAAAAATTATGGCTAGTTTAGATATTGGCAACCATACCATAAAACTTGTAGTAGGGGAAATAGTTAAGGGAAAACTAAACGTTTTAGCATGTGTAGATACACCAGCACGAGGTATAAAAAAAGGATTTGTTGTAAATCCTGAAAGTGCAATTGAAGCTTTAGAAGACGTTTTTAAAAGAGCTCAAGAACAAATCGGCTTAAGTATTAAAAAAGTAATAGTAAGTGTACCTAGTAATGGTCTTGAATGTTTTTTAAGCGAAGGTTATACATCTATTAATAATGAAGAAAAGATAATTACTAGTAATGATATTATTAGATCTTTGCAAGCTGCTGTTTATAATAAAATTATGGATAATAGAGAGTTAGTGACAATTTTACCAACCAAATTTTTAGTAAATGATAGCATTGTGTCAGATTCTCCTTTAGCTATGCATGCCGAAAAACTAAAAGTAAAAGCTGTCGTTGTTACAGTGCCTAAAAAAAATGTAACTCCGATAGTCAAGTGTTTAGAAAAAATTAATGTTGAAGTAGTAGATGTAACTATTGGAGCTTTGGGTGATTATTATGAATTTAAAAATAATAAGAATAGTAATGAAATTGGAGCCGTTATAAATATTGGAGCATCTAAAACTTCGGTTGCTATATTTAATCGGGGAATTATAACTAATTGTGAAGTTATCGATATAGGTGGAGATAATATAGATTATGATTTAGGTTATGTGTATAAGATTAACCGTGAAAATGCTCTTTTTATTAAAGAAACAATTGCTTTAGCTGATAAAAATATTGCTCAAGTAAATGAAGCAATAATTGTAGAAAATAAAAATGGTGATAAAATAAAAGTAAATCAATATAGTGCTAGTGAAATAGTTATGAGTAGACTTGAAGAAATACTAAATTTAGCAAAAAAACAAATAAATCTCTTAACAAAAAAGCAAATTAGTTATATAATTGTTACAGG
>CALVUS010000091.1 GCA_944363665.1 uncultured Bacilli bacterium
TTCAGCGATATATTTAGCGAATTAATTGATAGAGTTTATGTTTATAAAGAAGAGAATAAAAAGATAAAACTAGATATCTATATTAAAACAGGAGAAAGTATAAATACATTCTCCGATCATTTAGGCAGAAAGTTTCATTTAATAGACAACTATACAACAAGTAAGAGCAGTTAGTGCAGTAGTAAATGGTGGAACTTTATATACTCCATATATTGTCAAAAATTTTTTAGAGTCTGAAACTGATACACTAATAAAAAATATATCTCCAATGGCTGTTAAAAACGTTATAAGTACTGAAACTTCCGAACTTGTAAGATATGCTTTAGAAAGTGTGGTTGCTAAGGGTAGTGGACATAATGCTTATATCGAAAATTATCGAGTAGGAGGTAAAACTGGTACTGCTCAAACTGTAGAAAATGGTGTTTATTCTGATTCTAAGTATATTTTATCGTTTATTGGTTTTATGCCTGCGGATGATCCTGAAATCGTGGTATATGTTGCGGTTGAAAATGCTAAAAACGTTGTGCAATACGGAGGAACAGTTGCTGCTCCTATTGCTCGAAATATATTTTTAAGTGCCATAGATATACTAGATATAGAATCTGATACTGAAGGTATTCCTAAAGAATATACTTGGCTTGATGCTAAATATATTACGATACCTGATGTGACAGGCTTAAGCTTAGATGAAGCTAAAAGTGCTTTAAAAGGTTTTAATATAGAATATAGTGGCAATGGAGATACAGTAATTTATCAAACTCCAAATGGTGGTATGTATGTAAAAGAAGGTGGAACTATAGTATTAATGCTTAATTAATGTCAAATGATGTCAAAAAATAATTTGAAAGCAAATTAGTAAATAAAATATATAGTATAATAATAAAAAGAAGAGGTGAAATTATGTTAATTCTTGCTAAAGCAGCTATGGCTCTGATGTTGGGATTTGTGCTTTCACTAATTACTGGTTTATTTGTAATACCTTTATTTAAAAAATTACATTTTGGTCAGTCAGTTAGTAAGTTAATATCCAAAAGACATTTAAAAAAAGAAGGAACTCCAACAATGGGAGGAGTTATTTTCATAATACCAGTTATATTGTCTTTAATTTTACTTTATTTAAAAGGGAGTATTAGCATAAGCTATAATTTGATAATAGTAGTGTTTGTATTTTTAGCTTATGCTGTGTTAGGTTTTTTGGATGACTTTTTGAAAATAAAATATCATAATAATAATGGTATTAGTTTAGTTACTAAATTTTTAATTCAAATGGTTATTGCCCTTATTTTCTTTTACTTATTTATGAAAGGTGGCGGCGAACCAACTTTAAGTTTATCTTTTTTAAATATTTATATACCACTTGGATGGATGTTTGGCTTATTTATATTATTTTTACTAGTTGGTACTACAAATGCTGTGAATATAACAGATGGATTAGATGGTCTAGCCGCAGGACTTTCAGCAATTGCCTTTTTTGCTTATGGTATTATTACATGGAATGCTGGTTGGCTGGAAGGATATCAAGAAATCGCAATATTTTGTTTTTTACTGACCGGAGCTTTAATTGGCTTTTTAGTTTTTAATACTCATCCTGCTCGTATTTTTATGGGGGATTTAGGATCCCTTGCTTTAGGTGGTGCTTTAGCTAGTGTGGCAGTGGTTTCAAGACATGAATTATCTTTAGTTTTAATCGGTGGTGTTTTTGTTATTGAAACTTTAAGTAGTTTAATTCAAATAATTTCGATTAGACAATTTAACAAAAAAATATTTTTAAAAGCTCCGCTACATCATCATTTTGAAGAACTTGGTTGGGCGGAACAAGATATAATAAAAATGTTTTGGGTAGTAGGTTTTATTTTAGCAATGGCTGCAATTGTCTATGGTGTGTGGTTATAATACGTTTTAAACGTATTTTTTTTGCCCTTTTTTAATATTAATTAAATGGGGGAATATTATGACTAGAAAGTATGATAAATTACTCTTTATAGCAGTTATAATTATTGCTATATTTGGGATAGTCATGATATATTCTGCTAGTAGTATTTGGGCAGAGTACAAATATGATGATGCATTTAAGTTTGTAAAAGCACAAACAGCATTTTTTATTATCGGTTTATTGATTATGTTTATTATTTCTAAAATTGATATTAATATATTATATAAAAAAGCTAATTTAATACTTCTTTTATGTTTTATTTTATTAGTTTTAGTATTAATACCCGGTATTGGTAGTATTCGTAATGGTAGTAGAAGTTGGTTCGGTTTTGGAGGATTAGGTATTCAACCAAGTGAATTTGCCAAAATTGGTTTAATTATATATGTAGCTAAATATTTAGCTACTAATCAAAGAATTATTAAAGATATTAAAAAAGGAGTTTTACCAATATTACTAGTAATTGGAGTATTTTTTTGTCTTATTATGTTAGAGCCCGATTTTGGAACTGCTATGGTTATAGTTTTGACACTAGTTGTCATGATATTTATTTCAGGAGTAAAAATTTCTTTTTTTGTTAAAGTTGGTTTAATTGGCTTATTAGGTATTGTTGGTTTAATTATTGTTGCTCCTTATAGGATGCAAAGAATAGTATCTTTTTTAAATCCATGGGTTGATCCTTTAGGTTCAGGATATCAAATAATTCAATCTTTATATGCCATTGGACCAGGAGGATTGTTGGGACAAGGATTTTTAGAAAGCCGTCAGAAACAATTTTATTTGCCGGAACCTCAAACTGATTTTATCTTTTCTATTATTTCTGAGGAATTTGGATTTTTAGGAATACTTATTGTAACTTCTTTTCTAATATTTATATTTTATCGAATTATTAAAATATCTTTAAGACAAAATGATTTATTTAAAAAATATCTTTCTTTTGGTTTAGGTTTTGGTATTATAATTCAATCACTTTTAAATATAGCAGTAGTTATAGGATTAATACCTGTAACAGGTGTAACATTTCGTGGTACCCACTTACTACATACACTTTTTAGCCCTTATAATAAGGGAAAAAACAAGAT
>CALVUS010000092.1 GCA_944363665.1 uncultured Bacilli bacterium
AAAAAAAAAAAAAAAAGTCAAGCATTTTTTAGGTTCTTTCGAAAATTTAAGTATAATGGATGTAAAGCAAGATTATTTGAATTCTACTTTTACATTAAATTAAAAACCAAAATCATCTTTGGTTACGGAAAAAGCCAAGTTTAAATTTATTGTTGTTTCCTTCAACAAAACCTGAACTTATCAGAGAAGATATTTAACAGTTGTGATATCTTTTTATAAATTATAGATAGTAAAATGTTACATAATGGATTTATAAATTACTAATTTACTATTTTAAAGAAAAAACATATTGCTTAAATTTTATACTCCAATAGCAATATGTTTTTTCTTTAAAATATATTTTCTTAACCAATCAATTGGAAACACAGTTAAAGCTAATAATATAGCTAATAAAAATTCATTTAATTCTAAGCCATAAGTTCTAAATATTTCTCCACCATTATAAATTATATAAAGCTGGGTAATGAAAATAAATGTAAATATTCCTACAAAAACTTTATTTTTAGATAAATTAGCGAAAACATTAATTCTAGAAGTTCTTGCATTAAATGCATTAAATATTCCCATAAATATGAACATAGCAAAGTAAGCAGTCATCAAATATTTATTATTTTCTCCAACTCTTATAAATGATTTTACTATAGGCAGCTTTAAAAACAAAATACATATAAAAGCACAGTAAAGTCCAGTCCAAATAATTTGACTATACATATATTTATTCATAATTGGAGTGTTCTTACTTTTAGGTGGCTCTTTCATATATTCAGCTAGTGGTGGTTCAAAAGAAAAGGCAATTCCAGAAAATGTATCCATAATCATATTAAGCCAAAGCATCTGAACTATTGTAATTGGAGTTGATATACCAATAAGTGATCCTACAATAGACAAAATAAGAGCACAGGTATTAACTGTTAATTGATAAATTATAAATTTACGAATACTTTTAAATATTGTTCGACCATATAAAATAGCTTTACTAATTGATAATATGTTATTATCCAAAATTACTATATCAGCAGCTTCTTTAGCTACTTCAGTTCCACTTCCCATTGCAAATCCAACATTTGCTTTTTTTAAAGCTGGAGCATCATTTACTCCATCGCCAGTCATTCCCACAACTAACCCCATATTTTCAATTATATTTACAAGTCTACTTTTATCTTGTGGTAATGCTCTAGCTATAACAGCAATATTAAAAATTTTTTTTGTAATTTCTTCATCAGACATTTTGGCAAGTTCATTACTACTAATTACTAATGATTTATTATCAGTGATAAGACCAACCTCTTTAGCAATAGCTGTAGCAGTATCTATTGCATCCCCCGTTATCATGATTGTCTTTATACCAGCCTCTTTAATAATACTAATACCTTCTTTAGCTTCTTGTCTAAGTTCATCTTTTATATTTACAAAACCAATATAAGTTAAATTATTTGAGTCTTTACCATAAGCAAAAGTTAATACTCGACCAGCTTTTTTAGTAAAAATATTAATTTTGTTATTTATTAAATTTTTACTTAACAATTTATTAACTTTACCATTACTATACAATATATTTGTACATTTTGGTAATATTACCTCTGCAGCTCCTTTGAATAAAATAGTACCATCTGCAAGTGTTACACTACTATATTTCTTGGCACTATCAAATGGTTCTTTTTTTATTACTTTTAATCCATTTTCATTTATAATACTTACATAATCTAATAATGCTCTATCCGTTGAATTACCTCCAATTATGGAATTATTACTTTTTATACTAGCATTATTTAAAACTAAAGAATTATATACTATATCATAAATTGGATATTTTTTTAATTCTGAAAAATTTTTAAATTCTTTTCCATCACCACTAATAAATTCTGTAACTTTTAAAACTCCTTTAGTAAGGGTACCAGTTTTATCAGTAAGTAATACGTTTAAACTACCAGCTGTTTCAATACCCACTAATTTTCTTACTAACACATTATCCTTTAGCATTTTTTTCATATTACTAGATAACACTAAAGTAATCATCATTGGTAATCCTTCTGGAACTGCAACTACTATAATTGTTACTGAAAGAGTTAAAGCATATAACAAGTGATTAAACATTACAGGAAAGTCAGTAATTGTTGCTTTTATTAAATCTAAATCAAAATTATTTTCAATTACAATACTTGCAAATAAATATGAGAAACTAGCTAAAATAGCTCCAACATAACCAATTTTACTTATAGTTTTAGCTAATCCTCTTAATTTAAGTCTTAATGGACTTTCTGGTATATCCTCTTGTAATTCTTGAGAAATTTTTCCTATAATGGTTTTATCTCCTACTAACGTGACCTTCATTTGAGCTTCACCATTATAAACAACAGAACCACGATATATTTTGTTTTTATCACTTATATTACTTCCAAAGCAACTTTCTTTTTTAGCTTCTTTAGTTTCACCATTTAATGCTGACTCATCAACACTTAAGTTTCCCTTAATTAAATAGCCATCTGCAGGAACTTTATCACCACTATTTAGTATTACAACATCTCCAACTACTATTTCGTTTAAGGGTATTTCAATTATTTTATTATTTCTAATTACTTTTACTAATGTTTTAATTGATTCTTCTTGTAATCTATTAAAAGCTTGTTCCGAACCATATTCTGATAACGTAGAAATAAATGAAGCTAAAAATATAGCAATTAATATTCCAATCGTTTCGTACCAGTCAAAATTACGAAACAAAACAATTACTTTAATTGCTAAAGCCATCAAAAGTATTTTTATGATTGGATCTCCAAATGATTCAAGTAATAATTTTAAAAATGTATTCTTTTTTACTTTTGTTATTTCATTTGTTCCAAATTCTATTCTACTTTTTTCTACTTCTTTATCACTTAATCCCATATGCTTGTCCTCCCAAAACAAGTATATGA
>CALVUS010000093.1 GCA_944363665.1 uncultured Bacilli bacterium
TTTTGTCCAATAACTAAATTTGTCCGATAATGTCAATTATAAGAAAAGTCCGATAATTCAAGTTGCCGTTGTTGTTCATATTAAACACGTTGTTACTGTTCGACGAATTCGGATTACTAAAGAACTACCCTTTACCAATATAATTCAAATATATTTTTCACTTCTTTTTTACTAGCATATGGATAACTATGTTTATAATTTTCAATACTACTAAAAATTTGACTAAAATCTATTTTCTTAGATTTATATAAATATTTAGCTCTTTTGATTCCTTTTTTAATATTTTTCTTACTGCTTTTACTTAATTTGATTATTGTCTTATTATTTATAACTTTAAAATTATAGCCTAGAAATGGTACACCATTTTTAGATGAAGCTATATATGTTTTATTTTTATTTACCAACAAATTATACTCATCATACAATTTGCTAGTAATAATATTTAAACAATTTTTCAAATATTTTTTATCTTGGTGAATAATTATATAATCATCCATATAATTGACAAACTTCAAGTGTAAATTATGTATCATATAATGTTGTAATTTAGATAGATAAAATATAGCTAGAAATTGAGAAGTCATATTTCCTATAGGTAGTCCTTTACCTAAGTCATACTTTGGTAAAGGACTACCTATTTTATTTTCAAAATTATTTATTATTACATTTACATATTTTCTATTAGTACTATCAAGAATTACATTAACTAAATTATATTCTTCATCTGTTAAATCTTCTTTTATAAGATTTTGTAAAACATTATGATCTATGCTATAAAAGAATTTAGAGATATCTAGTTTTAAAAAGTAAAATTCTTTATACTTTTTAAAACTTTCAATATCTTTCTTAAATAACTTTATAGCATAATCAATTCCCATATTTTTTCTAGTTGCACAATTTCTGTTATTTAAATATTTACTTAACTTAGGTATAAGTATAAATCTTGATACATAATGATTTATTACTTTATCATAAATACTTTGACTCATCACCACTCTTATTTTTGGTTTATATACTAAAAATATATTATATTTTCCTCCATCATATAAATTATTTTCTAGTATCCTTTTTATATCTAAAAGATATTCTAATTTTTGAGTTTCAAATTTAAATATCTTCTCTTTATTTTTAACATTTTTTCTTACTTCTAGTTCATAGATACTTTTTAAATCCCTTAAGCTAACTTTCATTTTTATTATTCAACCATCCTGATGCCATTTTATTTATCTCTATTAATTTGGTAGTTATCTTATATAGATTTTTTTCATTTATATATTTCATATCATATATTCTATCTAATAAAAAATCTAAGTAAGCAATATTTCCTTTAATATTACTTTTATAAAAAATTACATTAAAATTTTCACTTTCATAATTACATTTTAAAATTAATTCTAAAATATAATTAGATACATTTCTAATTTTATCTTTATAAAAATAATCTTTTCTTGGAATATTTTCAATTAAATTATCTAATTCTTTAATGAATTCTTTATATTTATATAATAATTTAAATTCATTACTTATAATTTTAAACATTTTTCGATACTTTCTATTACTTCTTCTAAAGTTTTTAGATTAGAAGTTTTAATTACTTTAATCAAAATATCTAATCTATTTTTAACATCAGCAGATTTCTTAGCAAGTATCGATATTCGGACATAATCATTTAAATTTTTATATTTTTTTTGTTTTATTATTTTTTCTGAATATTTTACCCGATAAGAAATTTTGGCATCTTCTAATTTATTTAATACTTTATCTAAAGAATTATCAGGAAACCCACATCTTAATCCTTGAACTATTTTATAATCAAAAAGATAATTAAAGATTAAAGCATCAGTATCATAAACATAATAAAATTTTCCAGCTCGCTTATGTATTAAAACATAATCTTTCTCGTTGACATTATCAGTGTCAACTTTGTTTACATTTAATACCCCCCCACCGACTTGACGTCAAGTTTACATTTATTGAATATCATTTTCATTTTCCTTCCTTTTATTTTGTTGATAACTTTGCTCCGCGCTGGAGTCCGCCAGCACGGAGATGAAACTCACATTCCAATAATATATGGATCAGATATAGTTCCACTACCATCAACCACATACACACCAGAATCTAGATATAAGACCGGTCTGGCGGCAGAACCGTAGAGCGCATCGTTGTTGTGCAAGTAGCCGTTGAGCATATAAAACACGGAGCTACTGTTCGAAGAAAACGATGTGATTGTCCATTCATTACCTTTACCATACATCCAACTTTCTCCAGCACATGTGGATGAATCATAATCGTTTAAATTTGTAGTTCTAGCACAACTACTGGCTAGTACACTATACCCATAATCACTTGGATACATTAGTCCTATATATCCTTCAGTACTTATTGGATTGTCATCATATAATGATGTCCCTCTTTCGTAGTCATAGAAATCATCAGCTGTTGCACTTGTACTCGAATATCCTCCCAAATACCATGTTACATTTTTAATCATGCTGCGATATGTACTATTTATACCAATTATTGTATAATCACAATTACTTGGTACACTTGCGAAAAATCCATAACAATTACCACTTTCTGTTCCATCTGTTGCATTATAATAATTTTCATTTAATAATATTTTTAAACTCGACGTACTCCAATCATTTGTACTTGATTTATCCCATACTAGTCCTCCGATGGATTCATTTCTAATTATCTTAACTAGATTTTGGCCACTTTGACCATGTGAAGACTCATCAAATACTCCAATTAT
>CALVUS010000094.1 GCA_944363665.1 uncultured Bacilli bacterium
GTTTGCTTTATATAATAATAGTAAAGTAAGTAATCTACTCATTCTACCATTACCATCATTAAATGGGTGTATTGATGCAAAATCCAATATAAATATAGGAATTAAGACTAGTAAATCACATGATTCATTATTAACTAATTCGTTATAATTTTTACATAGTTCTTCAATTGCAATTGGGGTTTCCACAGGAGATAGTGGTGTAAATCTTATTTTCTTTTCTCCTTTTTCATTTTCTTCTTCAATATAGTTTTGAGAATTCTTAAATTTACCACCATAACTACAACCAGTATATTTATATAAATCTCTGTGTAATTGTAAGATTGTATTTTTATTAATATCAATAAAGTTATAATTTTCGTGTATTAAGGATAATACATCTCTATAACCAGCAATTTCTTCCTCGTTTCTGTTTTTGGGTTCTAATTTTTGATTTACTATTTCATTAATTCTTTTATCAGTAGTATAAATACCTTCAATTTTATTTGATGAAGAAGTACTTTGAATTTTGGCAACTTTTAATAAAGTTTCTAATGTGTCTTTTTTAGTATCTAACAAATAAGATTGTTTTCCTTTATATTCATGAATTTTACTTATCAAGTTAATAATATTACTATTAGATATAATACTATTATATTCTTCCATTAAATTAAATCTTCTCAAATTGCATCATTCTCCTTTTATTTGCACCATTATACCACAAAATGATGCAATTAACAATATATTTGATGCAAATAAATTCTTATTATTAATATATGTAATATAATAGTTTTTAAACAATATATTACTCAGTATGTAAGTTTTCCTTACATACTGAATTTAAATAGTTCTTATTATAATTACAATATTTTCTTATCTTGCATTTTTCACATTTAGGATATTCACCACAATTCTAACAAAAGTTTTATATTTCCATTAATAATTACTTTTTTGTTTTAAATATTTAAATGTATTTATTTTTTAAAGTTATGAATAGTACTTGCTAAATAAGTAAATATTTGTTAAAATTATTAGGAAATGAGGAAGGAGCTGAATTATGCCAAATATTAAAAGTTCAAAAAAAGCTGTAAAAGTTATTGCTAAAAAAACAGCTAATAATCATGAACTAAAGATGCGTGTTCAAAACCTTATTAAGAACTGCGAAAAAGCAATTGCTGCTAATAATAAAGAAGAAGCAGACAAACTATTAAAGGATATACAAAAATATGCTGATAAAGCAGTTAGTAAAGGGTTAATTAAGAAAAATACTGCTGATAGAGAAAAATCTAGATTGACACAAAAAGTAAAAAATATGAAGTAACAATTGTTTACTTTATTTTTTTTTGATATTATTAAAGTATGGTGAAACAAATGAAAAAATTATTAATTCCAACAATATGTATATTTTTTGTATTATTATCTTTAATTTTTTTAGATCCTCTAACAGATAGTATTGCTAAAATAATTAGTAATGAACCAACTTTAGTTATTGAAAATAGTAATGAATATACTAAAGACACAGATTATCTTTATGTTCAAAGAACTAAAGATTATATACCTTATTCTTATCAAGATCTTTTAAATATTTATTATAGTGTTATTAATAATGGTTGGAATCAATTTACTTTTTATTGTCCTAAAGAATATACTAATTGCCTAAACGATATATCAAATATTAGTGAAGATGAATTAATATTAACTCATTTAAATAATTATATTCATCCATTTAACAGTTTTACTAATATTAGAACTAGCATAAACGAAAATGGAGAAATAACATTATATATTTATTACTTATATAATGAAGATGAAATTAAAATTATTGATGAAAAAACTGATGAACTTTTAAATAACTTAATTACTTCTGATATGGATGATTATACTAAACTTAAAACTATTCATGATTATATAATAAACAATGTAAAATATGATGTAGAAAGAAATGAAGAAAATTCTAGTGATTATAGCTCTTATACCGCATATGGGCCATTATTTGAAGGATATGCTACTTGTAATGGATACACTGATTTAATGGCCATTTTCTTAACTAAATTAGGATTTAATAATTATAAAGTTGCAACTACTCCTGATGAAATATCTTATTCTTCAACTGGACATATTTGGAATGCGCTATATTATGATAATAGCTGGGTACATATCGATTTAACTTGGGATGATCCAGTTAGTAGCGATCAAAAAGATTATTTATTCCATACCTACTTTTTAGTAACAACTGAAGCTATGGAAGAAGCAGATAAAGGAGAAACTGTAATCGAGGAACATAACTTTAATAAGCTATTTTATTTAGAATTCAATTAAAAAAATTGAGATACATCACATTCTCAATTTTTTTATTTATTAATGTCTAAACGATAGGGATCACTCG
Source organism: uncultured Bacilli bacterium (assembly GCA_944363665.1). Lineage (GTDB taxonomy): Bacteria > Bacillota_I > Bacilli_A > RF39 > UBA660 > Onthocola_B. The sequence goes on from CALVUS010000094.1 coordinate 2,363, forward strand.
AACTTCCAGTTCCTCCACTGATACCAACACTAGACTCTAGATAAAAGGACGGACACACCGCATACGTATCAGTCACACCGTTGTAGTCGACAAACCCTGTGATGTCCACATTGAAGGCACTATTCGTACTGCCTGTTCTGCGGGAAATTGTCCATTCCTCAGAACCTAAATATAGCCAGTTTGTACTTGTTGCACTTTCATAATTATATAATTCTGTTGTCCAGTTACTTGGGGCTGCTGCATATCCATAATCACTTACATACATTAAGCCTATTTTCATGTTAT
>CALVUS010000095.1 GCA_944363665.1 uncultured Bacilli bacterium
TTATTGAATTTTCAAATATCTAATGGTATATGCTCTTTAAATCCTGATGTTTTAAGACTTACTAAAAGTTTTGTGATGGAAATAGATCAACAAGGAAAACTTGTTAATTTTGACATTGTTGACTCAATTATAAAATCTCGAAAAAAAATGACATATGAAGAAGTTAATGAAATTTTAGAAAATCAAAATGTTCCTGAAGGATATGAGCCATTTGTAAATGATTTAATCAAAATGAATGAATTATCACAAATCATAACTAATCGCAGAATTAAAGATGGCTCAATTGATTTTGATAGTAAAGAAATAGTTTTTGAACTCGATGATAATAAAAATATAGCAAATATTACTGCCCAAAAAAGTGGCCAAGCAGAAAAATTGATCGAAAATTTTATGATTATGGCCAATGAAGCTGTAGCAGAATATATGTTAAATACAGGTCTCTTATTTATTTATCGTAATCATGAAATTCCATTTAAAGATAAAGTTGCTGAAACAATCAAAATTATTAATCAAATTGATGCAAATTGTGATAATACTAATATGGATGACAATAAGTCTAAAAAATGTTCAAAAATAAAATTACAAAATTTGCAAAATTTAGATGACCCGCACGTAATTCAAAAAATTATTAACACCCTTAAAACTAAAGAAGAATTTTTTATACTTTCAAGTTTAATTTTAAGAAGTATGCAAAAAGCTTATTTTAGTATTGAAAATAGAAGTCACTTTGGTTTGGCTCTTCATGCCTATTCTCAAGTTACATCACCAATAAGAAGATTTTTGGATCTATTAATCCAATATATTTTGGATAATATAAATATGTTTTATGATGAAAAATTTGATATGAATTCTTGGAAAGAATATTTAATTAAAATGTGTGAACGTGCTTCCGCTTTAGAGCGATGTGCCGATAAAGCGGAATATGAAGCTAATCTTTTATACATGGTCGATTATGTAGCAGCAAGACCTGATTGGGAATTTGATTGTTATGTAAGTCATGTCAATAATAATTATATTGTTGTTAAAACACCAGAATTAATTGAAGGAATAGTTTATTTAGATGATATTGATGATGGCAATTATAAATACAATGCTGATTCACAATTTTTAGAAAACAAAATGGAACATAGTAAAATTTTTATTGGATCTAAATTAAAAATCAAATTAAAAAATTATAGTCGAGAATATCGTACAATTTATTTTAAAGCTAAATCACCTAATCGTTTAAAGCAAGAAATGTTAATGAGAGAAAAAAAGTAGCAATCAATTTCCAATTGCTACTTTTTCATCTTCTTTACTGGCCAACTTATCTATATCCACACTATTAATAGAATCAAAACGTTTGGTAATTTTTTCACTAGTTGTATGCAACTCATCAATACTTTGATTAACAGTTTTAACACTTCGCGCTAGTTTATCCCAGCGATCTTTATAACGACTAAATTCAATACTTAATTTATTTAATTCTTCATGAATTACCTTAGCATATTTATCTCTTTCCATATTTTTTAAAATCATACTAATAATTGATAATGTACTTATCAAGGTAGTAGGTCCTGTTATCCAAACTCTTTTGCTATAAGCATAATTAAGCAATTCTGGATGATATGCATTAATTTCTGCAAATAATGCTTCAGCTGGTAAAAACATAATTGCTTCATCACTAGTTTCACCAGGTATAATGTATTTTTCACTTATATCATTAATATGCTTTTTTATATCCGCAACAAACATTTTTTCTGCTTGATCTCTTATAGCTTTATCTTTAGTTTTATCGGTCATTCGTTGATAGTTTTCTAATGGAAATTTAGAATCAATAGCAATAGTACCCAAAGGTGCTGGAGCATATAATAAAGCATCACTTATATAACCATTACTAAATTTATGTTGAGTTTCATAAATTCCACTACGACTACTACCAAAAGCATTATTTAAAATATACTCTAAATTTACTTCTCCAAATGTACCTCTAGTTTTTTTATCAGTTAAAACACTTTGGAGGGATACTATTTCACTATTTAAACCATCAATTTTCTTTTGAGCTTCATCTATTTTGGAAAGCCTTTCTAACACATCCATAAATGTTTTATTACTTTTTTCAAAATTTTTATCTAATCTTTCATTAACAGCATCATTAATTAGTGTTAGCTTTCTTTCAATTCGTTCATTGAGTTTCTCAAAATCTTCCATCAAATCTTTCGAAAATGTAAATTTGAACTCTCCAATTTCTTTATTAATATTTGCTTCAAAATGTCCAATTCGCTCAACCATTTCATTGTTATTATTGCGTCTTACCAACAAAACAATAAGTAAAATTATTACTATTACTAATAAACCTATAATTATATATTCTATCATATTAACCTCACTTTTATAAGTTTATCACACAAACAAACATTTGTAAACATTAATTAGCAAAATAAATTTCATTAATGTGACTATTAAGGGAAAATGTTACACTTTTACAATTTAATTTTAAGCAAAAGTGTTACATTCTAAGAAACTGATATTATTCAGTTCTTTTTTTCCGGAGTTTGACAGTTGCATTCTTTTAAAAACATAACTTTGCCTAGATGTTACCTAGGTTTTCTTTTGTCAAATTT
>CALVUS010000096.1 GCA_944363665.1 uncultured Bacilli bacterium
AATTTCATCCTTACGGTAAGCCCCCACGGGCATCAGAGTACGGGAAAGCTGATCCTGCGTCAGACTGTAAAGGGCATAGGTCTGATCCTTCGCAGCAGTGACGGAATTTCGAATGGCATATCTGCCGTTTGCAAGACGTTCCACCCGCGCATAGTGCCCCGTCGCAATATAGTCCGCACCGATGGCAAGGCTCCGTTTGAGCAGCGCCTCCCACTTCACATAACGGTTGCATGCAATACAGGGATTGGGTGTCCTTCCCTTTAAATACTCGGCGGAAAAATAATCCATAACGTGCGCACGGAATTCTTTCTTAAAATTCATCACATAGTACGGTATGCCGAGACGCTCCGCCACCCTTCTTGCGTCCTCCACCGCAGAAAGCCCACAGCAGCCTCCGTTTTCCTCCTGCACTGCCTCATCCTCGGCCTGCCAAATCTGCATGGTCACTCCGATGACCTCATATCCCTGCTCTTTCAATAAATATGCCGCCACCGATGAATCCACACCGCCGGACATGCCGACCACTACCTTTTTTCCTGCCATCTTACTCTCCATTCCCTGTTGCCAAAAAATTCCGCCGCCGATACACGCTATCCGGCCGCACCATTTCCCATGAAGCAGAAAAATCGCCACCTCGTGGCGATTTTTCCATAGTATGCAGCCATTACCGTCTCTGCTGCTTAAATCGTAGAATTATAAAGCTCTCCCGTCGTATAGTTGTAGGTATACATTCCGGTGCTTCCATAGGTGTTCGCTTTCATCGCTTCACTCTTTGCGTAGGTCTCAATCAGAGATGCCTGCGTCATGACCTGATAGCCATAGCCGCCGCGATCCTGGAATAACGACTGCACCTGAGACATATCCGCCTTCCGGAACGCCTCCTCATCCACAGAAAGCTTATTGTCCGAACCGATGGTAATACCAATCTTATTCAAAAGCCTCTCATTCACACTGGAATAATTCACCATATTCCTTGCGGCCCGCAAAATGTTCGTAGTATCCGACTCCGCTGCCGCGTCGATCAAACTGTTATAATCCGATACAAAGCTTTCTACAGCCTTATAAATCGCATCCGTATCATACCCGGTCGTCTTGTTTCCGTCCTCGTCTGTGATCGTCACCTCGTTAAACAAGGACTTACTGCCCTTTGTCTGCAAGGCAGCCGCGGATTCCTTCATATCGTTTGCCGCACTCTCAATCGACGCCAGCGTCTTTGTGTCGTCCTTCGCCGTGGACGTGGACGGCGTTACGCCGCTGATGTTTCTGTTTTCGTCATAATAAGCGCTCAAAAGCTTATAATAACTCCCGCTCTGAATCGTTGCGTAATCAATGTAACTAATGCCCAGCCAGTCCGATGTTCCGGTCTTTGAAGTGCTTGAAGTATTCAGACTGGAAAATAATATACCGATAGACGATGAATCATATGCTGAAATAGCTGCCATAAGCCTCCTCCTTTCCGAAGTGCTTTGCGTTTCCATTACTTTCGTTTTTGTTTATATCGTCATTTTACCCCCGATTCTTAATAACGGCAAGTAAAATTAAATATTCTCAATCTGCCAGTCAATCGGCGTAACCCCGTTCTCCTGTAAAAATGTATTTGCCTGACTGAAATGCCTGCAGCCGAAAAATCCCCGGTAAGCCGAAAGAGGGCTCGGATGCGGCGCTTTTAAAATCAAATGCTTCGGATTGGTGAGCATCGGAATCTTACTCTGCGCCGGTCTGCCCCAAAGCATATATACAATCGGACGCTCCTGTGCGTTGACTGCCTGAATAATCGCGTCCGTAAACTGCTCCCAGCCCTTCCCCTGGTGGGAATTTGCCTGATGCGCCCGAACGGTCAGAACCGTATTCAAAAGCAGCACACCCTGATCCGCCCATTTTTTCAGGTAACCGTTATTCGGGATATAGCAGCCCAAATCATCGTGCAGCTCCGCATAAATATTCTGCAGGGAAGGCGGTATCTCTTTTTGCGTCGGCGGCACCGAAAAGCTTAAACCATGCGCCTGATTCACATTGTGATAAGGATCCTGCCCCAGGATCAGAACCTTCACCTCATGGAGCGGGGTGAAATGCAACGCATTAAAAATATCGTCCGCCGGCGGATAAACCACCGTTCTCGCGTATTCCTCTCTTACAAAATTGTAAAGCTGGCGATAGTAGGGCTTCCGAAATTCTCCCTCAACCGCTTCAAGCCAGTCATTTGTAATCATTGCCATAACCGCAGCCCTCTATTCTTTCGTCATCTTCTGATCGGGACACCGCATCCCGCCAGATAGTCCTTTACGTCACAGATTTCCAGCTCTTTATAATGAAACAGAGATGCCGCCAAAGCCGCATCTGCCTTTCCCTCTGTCAGGGCCTCATAGAAATGCTCTTTTGTACCCGCGCCTCCGGATGCAATCACCGGAATGGAGACATTCTCCGCAATCGTCCGTGTCAGTGCAATATCATAGCCCGCCTTTGTTCCGTCACAGTCCATACTGGTAAGCAGAATCTCGCCCGCTCCAAGGCGGTCCGCCTCCATTGCCCATTCCACCGCGTCCAGCCCGGTATCCACACGTCCCCCGTTCCGGTAAACGCTCCAGCCCGTGCCGTCCGGCCTTTTTCTTGCATCAATCGCGACCACCACACACTGGCTCCCAAACTTATCCGCCGCTTCCGCAATCAGCGCCGGACGGTTGATTGCGGAGGAATTGATGGATATTTTATCCGCACCCTCACGCAGCAGCGCCTTAAAATCATCGATGGTACGGATTCCTCCGCCGACCGTAAACGGAATAAATACCTTCTCCGCCACCTTACGCACCATATCCACAACCGTCCCGCGGGCATCCGATGTCGCCGTAATATCAAGAAATACCAGTTCATCCGCTCCCGCCTTATCATACGCTGCGGCAATCTCAACCGGATCTCCCGCATCCCGCAGATTTACAAAATTAACTCCTTTTACCACGCGTCCGTTATTTACATCCAGACAGGGGATAATCCTTTTGGTAAACATATCAGCCCTCCCTTTTCAACGCGGCAAAATTTTTTAAGATTGCTAGTCCGACCGTACCGCTCTTTTCCGGATGGAACTGACATGCAAAAATATTGCCCTTTTCTACCGACGCATGGATATGAACGCCGTACTCTGTGGATGCTCTCACAATCGTTTCCTCTGCCGCTTTCAGATAGTAAGAATGTACAAAGTAAACAT
>CALVUS010000097.1 GCA_944363665.1 uncultured Bacilli bacterium
TGGAGAAGCAGCTTCGGCGGAAGTATTTATAAGACGAACGGTTCGCACGGCTGTATCAATCTTCCGCTGTCCGTGGCAAAGAAGATTTATGAAACGATAGATGCGGGCTATGCGGTTCTTGTATATACGCTGCCGGGAACGGAGAGCAAGGCGGTGCAGCAGCAGGACGCGGCGGCTGTGGTAAATGCGATTAACGCCATTGGTCAGGTAACGCTTGAGAGCGAGACGGCAATTACCGGGGCGAGGAATCTTTACGATGCGCTTTCCGACAGCGCAAAGGCGTATGTGACCAATTATGATGTCCTTACGGCGGCGGAGGCGGCGCTTGCGGGGCTGAAGGGGCAGACAGATCCGAATACACAGACGGATGCAAATACGCAGACAGACCCGAACGCGCAGACGGATGCAAATACGCAGACAGACCCGAACGCGCAGACGGATGCAAATACGCAGACAGACCCGAATACACAGACGGACGGCAGTGTGCAGTAGAAACGAAACAGACAAAAAAGCGGAGTACAGTGTTTTAAGCTGTACTCCGCTTTTTACACTTTTGGGGGAATTTTTGCGCCGAAGCATATTGACCTGCGGTCGAAGGAATGGTAATTTAATTATAAAAGAAATTCGACCAACGGTCGAAAAAAGGAGGTCCATATGACATATGCGGATTTTTTTGCGGAGATGAAAGGAAGGTTTGCAGGCACCGATGCGAGCGGCATACAGGAGCATCTTGCCTTCCAGTTTAACATTACAGGGGAGGAGCAGGGGATTTTCTACATAGAAGTGAAGGACGGCGTGTTTTCGATGGAGCCGTATGAGTACTTCGACCGGGATGCCGTGTTCACCTGCTCGGCGGATACCCTGCGGAAGCTGGCGGACGGCAAACTGGAACCGATTCTTGCGGTGACGCTTCAGAAGCTGAAGGTGGAGGGCAATATCGACAAAGCCCTGCGTTTAAAGGACTTGATAAAAAGTCACCGGTAATTGTCTCGACTCATCGGGAATGAGGGAAAGGAGAATTGCATGAAATCTGCAGTAAGAGCGGCTGCGCTGCTGCTCGGTGCGGCAGCCGCGGCCACGGCGGGAGGAACGGCATATTTTTACCGGCGCACGATGAAAAGGAGCAGGGCGAAGGTAGAACGGACGATGAAAATGGCGGGTACGGACTGGAATCAGTATCAGCCGTTGTTAAAAGCGCGAAAGGAATATATGCTGGCACAGCCGCATGAGGATGTTTTTATTACGTCAGATGACGGGCTTAAGCTGCACGGAGTTTATTTTCCGGCGGCGGAGGGAAGCGGGGAAACGGTAAAGGCGGTCATTTGCTGTCACGGCTATACCAGCCAGTGCATGAGCGACTTTATCGGGCTTTCCGATTACTATTTAAAGCGCGGCTACCATATGCTTTTGCCGGATGCGCGGGCGCACGGACAGAGCGAAGGAACGTATATCGGTTTTGGATGTCTGGACCGCTACGATATCCGCAAATGGATTGACTGGCTGATTGAGCAGTGCGGCAGCAATGTGCAGATTCTTCTGCACGGAATTTCCATGGGAGGTGCCACGGTGCTGATGACGGGCAGCCTGGATTTGCCGGAGCAGGTAAAGGGAATTATCTCGGACTGCGGGTTCACCTCGCCCAGGGAGGTCTTTACGCATGTTCTGCACACCATGTACCATCTGCCTGCGTTCCCCATGCTTCCGCTTGCGGATTTGATCAACCGCAGGCTGGCCGGTTATGGGCTGGATGAGTGCAACGCGGCGAGGGAGGCGGCAAAGGTACGGGTTCCTGTTTTACTGATTCACGGAGACAGGGATACCTTCGTGCCGAGCAGCATGTGTGAGAAGATTTATCAAAGCTGCGCTTCGCCCAAAAAGAAGCTGATTGTAAAGGGCGCTGCCCATGCGGAGAGCTACTATAAGGACACGGCGGCCTACGAGGCGGCCCTCGACGATTTTATTGGAGGAGTGATTGCGGGATGAAAACAAGATTTGGATATCCGGTGTATCCGTTGACGAATGCGCAGAAATTTCATTTTTTCTACCAGAACTTCTGTCCCAAAAAGGAAGTTTTAAATATCGGAACCAGCCTGACCATCGAGGCGGATCTGGACTGGGAGGTTTTAAAGCAATCGATATACAAGGCGTATGAAAGATGCGAGTCTATGCGGCTGCGCTTCGCGAAGGACAAGGACGGAACCTGGTATCAGTATGTGGTCGCAAAAGAGGAGCGCGACATCGAATTTGTAGATTTTACGGGACATACCATGGAGGAAGCCGAGGCGGAGATGAGACGCTGGACAAGCGTCCCGTTCGCGCGGGCGGACGCGCCGATGAACCGAATCGTCATGATAAAGATGCCGGACGGCTACAACGGGGTGTATCTGCTGATTGACCATATGACGGCGGACGCCCAGTCCCTCATCTGTTTTTTAAGGGATGTGATTGAGCTTTACTGCAATGCCATGTATGAGGGTGTTCCCTATCCGAAGGACATGGCATCCTACATAGAGCAGCTTCAGAGGGATTTGGAATATGAAGCGGGCAGCAGGGCGAAGGAGCGGGATGAGAAGTTTTTCCAGGATTTGATAGACAACAGCCCGGAGCCCATTTACAACGGTTTGCGGGGACCGCAGAAGCTGATGGAGGAGAGAGAGCGTTCCGGCAATCCGAATGCCAGGGCGGCAATCAATGTGTCGGACAGCGTTGATTCCGCACTCGATATTTTCCATCTGGAGGAGGAGCCGACAAAGCGCCTGATGGATTTCTGCGAAACCTATCATGTCTCGCTGGCGTGCCTGCTTATGATGGGACTGCGCACCTATTTCCAG
>CALVUS010000098.1 GCA_944363665.1 uncultured Bacilli bacterium
ACATTATTTTCTTCTGTTATATATTTTAAACTTAAATTATAATTTCTTAAATCAATTAATATTTTTTGTTCTACTTTATTTGATACACTTTTATTTTCTCCTTGAATTGTAGCTTGCTCAGTAAATTTATGATGGCATTTATGACATATAAACCTCTTTTTACTAAGCATTACATATGTAACATATTCAAATGCTTTTACATATTTTAGTTTTACTGGTTTTAATTTATCATGAACACTTTTAGTATATTTTCCACATTTAGGGCACTTACATTTAATACTTTTAGTTTCAACATAAATATATTTTGCTTTTACCTTGCCATCACTTCCTTCTTCAATTCTAACTACTTTATAACCATTTCCTAACCCCATGATTTTTCTTAATTCATCCACTTCAACACCTCTTTCTGTATCCATTATTGCATACAAAAAGAGATGATAAAATATCTCTATCATCTCCCCAGCAGATTTCGAAGAGCCAAAAAAGGAAGCACTTACCACTTCCTTTATACAGTTCATTTATCATTAATTTTTGGTTTTACCAACACTACTTGACATTGAACCTTTATGCTTATTCAACAATATCTTCTGATTGTACTAAACTATTGATAACAGAACCAACAATAGTTCCATTACTAGTTAAAGAATCTAAATCAATAGTTTGAGTAGCTGGTTCACTAGATAATTCTGCGATGCTTGTTGCATCTATATTATTAGCATTAACATGATATGAAATATTATTTAAAAATGTTTTATTGCCTTTCATATCTACTACACAAACACTAATTCCTGTTGCATCACTACCATATTGAAATGCTCTATTTTTATCAGAACTATACTCTGTTTTACCCATTACATCTACAATTTCATAATTATTTGCTTTTTCCATCAATTCTTCGCAAGTTTGATAATTACCATTAAAATTGTAGTAAATTTTATCAATGCCACTAGGATCTGTCATTTTATAAGGAATACTTACAAAGTATTCACCACCACTAACAACACCTTCAATATCAGGTCCTTTAGTGTCTTCTACAATAACCCATCTTTTAGCATCATATGGAGTTTCGCCATTTACTTTTGATGAATTACCAGCAGCATCAGTATAATCATAATAAAGTAAATATCTACCTTCTACATTTGGATCTACACCAGTTTCAGTAACATCTTTAACAAATACATTTGCTAAAGTATATAGTGTAATTTTAGTGGGTTGTAATTTATCTTCTACAACTACACCATTATCTGTAACAGTTGCTCCTAGTTCAGAATAAGTTGTACCTAGTTCAACTTTTACATCTCTAGCACCATTAAATTTTACTACTGGTATTGATTTGTCAATATTTGAAAAATCAATTTTTACTTCAGTTTCATTTCCTGCTCTATCTTTTACTATTACTTTTTCAGTTGCATTTTCTGAATATTCTTTGGTATATTCTGTATCAGTTACTTTTGTCCATGAAGTATCATCCATTGTTATTTTTTCATTGGCTTTTATTGTAACTACTACAGTTTCATTTGTTGCATTTTCTGGATCATAATCTACATAAACTTTAGCAGGTGTATTATCTACATTATAAAATCCTTTTTTATGAGATATTTTAGTTTCGTTTCCTGCTTCGTCAACTGCTTTAATACTTAAATTAATACGACCATCAATTGTTGGAACTTCCACTGTATATGTTCCATCATTATTCTTAGTTATATTTTTTTCTGGTACTAATGTAGTTGCATTTTGATAACCTTTATTTCCAAAATACCAACCATAATAAACTTCCTTAAGATTTTCTTCTGTAATTACTACAGTAGCAGTAGGCATATTAACATACTTGCCATTGCTTCCAACTGTTGCTTCTTTAAATTCAACTTGAGGATTAGTTTTATCAATATTTGAAATATTAATTTCTACTTCAGTTTCATTTCCTGCTCTATCTTTTACTATTACTTCTTCAGTTATATTTTCTGAATATTCTTTGGTATATTCTGTATCAGATACTTTTGTCCATGAAGTATCATCCATTGTTATTTTTTCTTTAGCTTTTATTGTAACTACTACATTACCATTAGTTAAAGCTGTAGTACTATATTCAACATCTACACTAGCTTCTGTAGTATCGATATTATAGTTTTCATTTTCACCATGTATTTCTGCAACATTACCAGCTTTATCGACAACTTTAATATCCAACTTATATCTTCCGTCAATAGTAGGAACGTTTACTGTGTATGTTCCATCCCCATTATCTATATAATCAACTGGATTAGTTGCATCGATATACTTATTAGTCTTATTATTCCATACATAATAAACTTCAGAAATATTCTTTTCGGTAATAGTTACAGTAATATAATCTAAATTATACCACTTACTATAATTATGTCCATCTTGGAACTTAGCTGAAGCTAAAGTATTATCAAGAACAACACTTAAATTCTCAGACATATTAGTTTTACTTTGATCAATACCTTCGTCTTCAGCTACTGTATTATTGAATTTATCACCATAGCCATAAACAGTAAATTTTATTGGGCCATCTGCTAAATTCATATCTTCTGTAATTTTAATATCTGCATAATATGCATATCTTCCTTCGCTAGGATTTGAACTTTGTTCACGATATGTTGCAGTTTCTGTAACATCTGTTCCAGTTATTTTAACTATAGGTTCAGTTCCTAATTCTTCAGCAAAATATACTAATACACGAATAGTATCACCGTTTTTAGCATATTGTTGTGTTTCTGTTCCATAAGTAGTAAGGTTATAAATACCTAACAAAGTAACTTCTGGAGCTGATGCATCAAATTTAACACTTTCGCCATATCCAGCTTCTTCATGAACTGTACCCTTTGTTAAAGTAACAGTATTTCCAGATGGATCTTTTACATCGATAGTAAAGTCAATATTTTCACCATCTACTAGTCCCATTTTACTGATAACTTCTTCAGTAAGAGTAATGTATGTATCATAAATATAACGTTGTTTTGGATCATCTTCACGAAGTTGTAATTCTACTTCGTATTCTCCTACTTTAAATACTGGATTTTCGATTAATTCTTCACCAGCATTAATTTCCACTAATAATTTTTGACCTTCACCAATTGTTTGACGATCTTCTTTATTAGTACTATTTAAAATATATACCCAATCGACATCAACTGCATTATCATAAACTACTTTACCATATTTTGGAGTTGTTTTATCTTCGTAAGTAGTTGAATCAATATCATCAGTAGTTAGTGTAGTAACATTACCCGCTGCATCTTTAATATTAGTAATATTGACAGGAATTTCTTGACCATTTTCTAGCCCTTGACTTTCACCATCAATAGTAATTGTTGCATCACATTTATAGTATTTTCTTGAAACATTTTCCCAATTTGTCCAACCACAAACCATATCTGTTGCATCTTCACTATCGCCTATACTTATTTGTGGTGTTGATACAAATTCTTCAGTAAATACTAATTCAACATAAAGTTTTTGACCATCGCCAATAACTTGATAATGTTTATCAATCATATCAGTTGTATGATATGTACTATTTAAAGTATATAACCATTCTTTAACAATCTTTGTTTTATCTATTTCTATAGATTGTTCTTCAGTAGTATTTCCAGCCTTATCTTTAGCTATAACAGTATAAGTTCCTTCTTCACTAACTTCTAAACTAAATGTTCTATATTCTGTTCCATTTGTAGTAGTGAAATATTCATCATTCTTATTAGCATAAGTAAATGTTTTTACATCACCATTTGGATATTTAACTGTCACTTCAGTTAAGAATTTATCAAAAACTTCAATTGTTACATCTTTATTGGTAATATCATTTAATTCATTTTCATCTTCATCTAAGAATTTAATATCAGCTTTCTTAGAATCTTTAGCAACCCAAATATCTATCACATTTCCAGCTTTATCATAAGCATAAATGTGATATGTAGCATCTTCAGTTATAGTAAATGTTATTTTTCCATCTACTACTTCTGTATAAATCGCATTTTTATCTGGATCATCTTGATTTTTCACTTCTACTTTTTCAAGATTACTATCAGTTATAATTATTTCTTGAGCTTCTGTAAAATGTTCAGAATTATTGACATTAAATGTAGCATCTGACTTATCAACAGTAAATGTAGCAACTACTTCATTAAAAGCAGCATCAGTTACAGTTAATCTATAAATACCATCAGCATCTATATTTGATAAAGTAGTATCTTCTGACATTTCTCCATCTAATTTTTCTAACTTATAAGTATATGCTGTTTCACTATCATCAATTTTAATGCTTACAGTATCATTAAAATATTTACCATCCAAATCTTCTGGATCTACTGTTGGTGGAGTTTTATCATTTAAAATTGTATTGACAGTTTCAAGTAATTTATTAGCTTGTTCATCATTTAATGTAGCAATATTTTCTGCCGTAATTTTATTTTCTTCTCTATAGTCTATTGCATCTAAAATATCACTTCTTTTTGATGCATCAGCAACCATTTGACTAAGTTTTGCTAATAATTCAGCAAAATTAATAGTTTGAACATCTCCAGTATTATCATCATTGTTACCACTATCTGGCGCTTGATTATTTGTATAATCATCAGTTAAATCAGTAACTGTATCTCTTCCTGGATTTTCTTTTCCTCCTTCCCCTTCAATTTCTCCATTGCCTTCTGGATTACTTACTTCTTCACCAGAACCACTAGGAGTTTGGCCATCATTTCCATCATTACCTGATGGATTAGTTGTATTACTTTTAAGGCCACTTTCACTGTTTCCAGCAAACACGAATGTTCCTAGACCAATGATAAGAAATAATACAACAGCTAAAATTATACCTTTTCTCTTATCCATCTTATCCTCCCTTTCTAGCTAGCTATAATATACCACAATATTGAGTGATAATCAAGCAAAATAAAAAAAATAACCTCCCATAATACTTTATGTAAGGTTAAGTAAAAGTTTTCTAAAAAATACTTATTTTATTAATTGGCCATAATCTAAAAATAATTTTACCATTTATCTCTTCTTTTTTTATCAAACCAATTTCTCTACTATCTAAAGAATCTTCACGATTATCCCCTAAAACTAGATACATATCATCGGGAATAACACTATATCCTAAATCACTAAGTGAAAAGTCAGGATATACTAAATCATCAGGTAAATAATCTTCTTCATATAATGTATTATTAATATAAAGCTCATTATTTTTAATTTCTACGGTTTCCCCCGGTAAACCAATAATTCTTTTTATTAAATATTTTGTATCTTCATAATCTAAAGAAATTATATCTCCACGTTTAACATCGAAAATACGATAATTAAATTTATTTAAAATTAATACTTCTCCATCACTGAGGGTTGGACTCATAGAACTACCAACCACTTGAGTAACAGATACTATATATATCATCAAAAATAATATCACAAACACTATTAAAATTAATTTCAGTGAATCTTTTAACAATTCGCGGATACTCAACCAATCCATAAAATCGCCTCTTATCTACACTAAAAATTATATAATAGTTATTTTTTTAAAGTCAATATATTTGACAAAATATTTGACATTTGACGTATTGAAAAGAATTTTATAATAAACTTTTGCATTTGCAGTAAAGATCCCGCAAAGAAAATTTAACTTCGCTGCTTACATCACTAAACAATATTATCGTTGAAAACAAAATAAAAAGCCCTGATAATATTAATCCACTGATAATCTGTAAGGATCACTTGAAGTTCC
>CALVUS010000099.1 GCA_944363665.1 uncultured Bacilli bacterium
CAACAGTATTGTATTTCATTTGATTAGCATTACGAATACGAGTTAACATATCTGCTATTTTATCTTGTACAAACATTTTATTCCTCCTTCTACCAACTAGATTTTTTTACACCTGGTAATTTACCTTCATTTGCAAGTTCCCTAAAACAAATACGACAAATACCATATTTTCTTAATACTCCATGAGGTCTTCCACAACGATTGCATCTTGTGTAAGCACGAGTTGAAAATTTAGGTGCTCTATTATTTTTAACAATCATACTTTTCTTTGCCATAAGTCCTCCTTAATTCTTGAAAGGCATTCCGAAGCCTGCAAGCAAACTTTTAGCTTCTTCATTGCTTTTTGCGGTAGTAACGAATATTATATCCATACCACGAACTTTTACGACATCATCATATTCAATTTCTGGAAATATTAATTGTTCTTTAATTCCTAATGTATAATTACCATTTCCATCGAATGAATGGGCAGATACTCCGTGAAAATCACGAACTCTAGGAAGACCAACACGTACCAATTTTTCAAAAAAATAGTACATATTTTCTCCTCTTAAAGTAACTTTAACACCAACTGGTTGACCTTCACGAATCTTAAAACCTGCAATTGATTTACGAGCTTTTGTAATTATCGGTTTTTGGCCTGTAATTGTTTCTAAATCTTTTACAGCTGCAGTAATAAATTTTTCATCTTTACTACCATCTCCCACTCCTATATTAACAACTATTTTTTCAAGTTTAGGAACTGCCATTATAGTAGTATAATTGTATTCTTTTATTAAATTAGGAACTATTTCCTTATTATACTTTTCTTTAAAATTACTCATAACTACTTACTCGCTTTCTTAGAAGCTTTTTTAGTATCTTTACCTTCCTGAGCTTCTACTTTTTCTTTTTTTTCTGCTTCTTTCGCAGCCTTTTTCATTGCTTTTGCCTCAGCTTCTGTAATAACTTTTACATTTGAAACATGTATAGGAGCCTCAATTTCAAATATTCCACCTTTGTCATTAGTAGTTCTTGGTTTACTATGCTTTTTTACAATATTAATTCCTTCAACTACTACCTTAGATTCTTTTTTTAATGTTCTTAAAACTTTTCCATCTTTGCCTTTATAAGCACCAGCAATTACTTTAACTGTATCTCCAACTTTAACTTTCATAAGTACCTCCTATAATACTTCGGGAGCAAGAGATACTATTTTCATATAATCTTTTTCTCTTAATTCTCTTGCTACTGGTCCTAAAACACGTGTTCCAATTGGTGATTTGTCATCTTTAATTAAAACACATGCATTGTCATCAAATTTAATGTAAGATCCATCCTTTCTTCTTACACCTTCTACACTTCTAACGATAACAGCTTTTACTACTTTTCCTTTTTTGATTGGACTATTAGGAATAGCTTTTTTTACAGTACCAACTACAACATCGCCAATATTACCATATTTAACTTTAGAGCCACCCATAACTCTTATAACTAAAAGTTCACGAGCACCACTATTATCAGCGACTTTAAGTCTACTTTCTTGCATTACCATAATAATACCTCCTAAAGGATTACAGCTTCTATTAGAATTTCCACTAGTTCATATCTTTTAGTTTTAGATAGTGGTCTAGTCATTCTAATTTTTACTGTATCTCCTACTTTAGCTTTATTTTCTTCATCATGTGCCGCATATCTTTTAGAATATTTAACACGTTTATTATATAAAGGATGTCTTTTTGAAGTTTCCACGTTTACAATAATTGTTTTATTGCCAGCAGCACTGACAACTTTACCAATTAATTCTGGTTTAATATCAGCCATTATTCGTTACCTCCATTTAATTCTCTTTCTTTAATAATTGTTTTCATTCTAGCAACTTCTCTTCTTAAACTTCTAAGTTGAGAAGGTTTTTCTAAAGTACCATTTGCTTGTTGCATTCTCTTAGCAAATAGCTCTTCTTTTGCTTCAACAATTTTCTTTTGCAATTCTTCATTGGTTAATTTTCTTAAATCTTCAATTTTCAAGAGAATCACCATCCTTTACATTTTCTTTTTTTACAAATTTTGTTTTAACTGATAATTTGTGAGAAGCTAGTCTAAGTGCTTCACGAGCAATTTCTTCACTAACTCCACTAACTTCAAACATAATTTTTCCTGTCTTTACTACTGCTACCCATTCATCTACTGAACCTTTACCTTTACCTTGACGAGTTTCAAGAGGTTTTTTCGTTCTTGGCATATGTGGGAAAATATTTATAAACACTTTTCCGCCACGTTTCATAAATCTTGTCATAGCAATACGAGCTGCTTCAATTTGTCTTGCAGATACCCAACCGCCTTCAACGGCTTTTAGGCCATATTCACCAAAACGTAATTCTAAATTACCTTTAGCTTTTCCATCATAACTTATACGATGACTCTTACGATATTTAGTTCTTTTTGGCATCAACATTTTTATCAGCTCCCTTCACTGTTTTTTTAGCAGGAAGAATTTCATTTTTATAAATCCAAACTTTTACTCCAATTTTTCCATATGTAGTGTCAGCTTCAGCTAAAGCATAATCAACATCAGCTCTAATTGTGTGTAATGGCACAGTTCCTTCGGTATAACCTTCAGTTCTAGCCATTTCAGCTCCACCTAGTCTACCTGATACACTAGTTTTACACCCCTTAGCCCCAGCCTTCATAACATTTCTAATAGCTCTTTTTTGAGCTGATCTAAATGGTGCACGAGCTTCAATTTGTGCAGCAATATTATTTGCTACCAATTGAGCATTTAAATCTGGTTTTTTTTCTTCTACAATATTAATATAAATTTCTTCACCAACTAATTTGGCAATTTTCTTTCTTAACTTTTCAATATCTTCACCGCCGCGGCCAATGATAACTCCAGGTTTAGCAGTATAAATAGTAACTTCGCATCTGCCTTTTTTACGTTCAATAATGACACTAGCAATGGCAGCATCTTTCATATTCTTAGCTAAATATTCTCTGATTTTAATATCGTTGATTAAATATTTAGCATATTCATCATCTGCATACCATTTTGATTGCCAATCTTTATTGACACCAAGTCGATAACCAATTGGATTAACTTTTTGTCCCATACTATTTTACTCCTTTCTTTGTATCACTGACACATACTGTAATGTGACTACTTCTCTTATCATGGCGATCTACATTCCCACGACTAGCAAATTTAATTCTTTTGTAAATAGGTCCTGGATTAATATAACATTCACTTATTCGTAAACTTGTTTCATTAGCTCCGTAGTTATTTACAGCATTTGCTACAGCTGAATTTAAAACTTTTAAGATTAATCTACTTGCTTTAGTATTAGTATTTTCTAAAATACCTCTAGCAGTTTCAACATCTTTTCCTCTAATTAAATCCATTGTCATACGAGCAAGTCTTGGTTTAATTAAAGCATTTTTGTGAATTGCATAAGCTTCCATGTTACCTCCTATTTATTTCCTGCATGG
>CALVUS010000100.1 GCA_944363665.1 uncultured Bacilli bacterium
AACAACAATTATATTGTTTATGATTATAAAGAGATAAATAATGAAATATTCATTTATTTAAAAAGCAAAAATAAAAAGTCTTGTTCCTATACAAGACTTATCCATTATTTACATTCGATCATCAAATTGTTCGATACTATCAAGTTGATCTTCAACTAAAGCTCTAAACCTTCTTTTAAATACTGAAACTTTTCTTCTTAAACTTTCCGCATCAGCTTCTATTCTTTCAGCTTTTGCAAGTGCATTATTTATTACTTTTGTTGCATTTCTTTTAGCATCTTCAATAATAACCTTCGATTCATCATAAGCGGCTTTTTTAATATTACTTGTCGATTCTTCAGCTACTAATATAGCTCTATTTAAAGTACTTTCCATGTCTTTATAATGTTTGAGCTCTTTTTTTAATGAATCTATTATTTCACAACTACTTTTTAATTTTTTTAACATACTTTCATATTCACTAGTTACTTCTTTAACAAACTCATTAACTTCTTCTTTTTTATAGCCTTGAATACTTGTACTAAACTTATTTACCATAAGGCCACCTCTAAACTACCAATCTAGTTCTTCATCAGTATTATTTTTACTTACTTTTTCTGATTCGTCGCTAATTTTCCCTTGAACATTAACATTTTTTGGAGTACATAAATATATGCCTACTCCTATTTTTTGCATTGAACCACCAATGGCATAAATAACTCCACTTAAAAAGTCAATAATTCTTTTGGCTTGATCTGAAGTAACTCTTTTTAAATTGACAACAACACTATTACGATTTTTTAAATGATCTGCTATTTGTTGAGACTCAGAATAAGCTCTCGGTTCTAAAAGAATCATCTTGTTTCCTGATTTATCCGCTTCTTTAATTGCTTCTTCTTCACTCATATTATAATATTCATCCTCAGTACCAACTAAATTATCATCATCACCATCGTACTTAAAGATATTTTTAATATTAAAGCCCATTGTGATTCCTCCTAGTTTACTATCTCATTGTATCAAACTTTTAATAGTTTAGCAATACTTAAAAATCAATTTTTCGATTTATGTAATCTATTAATTCGTCAATTTTTAAAGTGATTTGTTCCATTGTATCACGGTCTCTTAATGTTACAGTATCATTTTCTAAAGTTGCATCATCAATTGTTATTGCAAACGGAGTTCCTATTGCATCACTTCTACGATATCTTTTACCTATAGAACCAGATTCATCATAGGAACAAGCAAAATGTTTGCAAAGACGAGCATATACATCATTAGCTTTATCCGCATGAATTTTCTTAATAAGAGGAAGTATCGTTACTTTAAATGGTGCCAATGCAGGATGAACTTTTAATACCACTCTTTCTTCTCCTTCAATTACTTCTTTAGTATAGGCATCAGCCATAACAGCTAAAAGTAAACGATCTAGTCCTACTGATGGTTCTATTACAAATGGCAAATATTTTTCATTAGTTTCAGAATCCAAATAACGAAGATCTACTCCACTTTTATTTTGATGAACACCTAAATCATAGTCAGTTCGATCTGCTATACCCCACAGTTCTCCCCATCCCATTGGATATAAAAATTCTATATCAGTTGTTGCTTTACTATAAAAAGACAACTCTTCTTTAGCATGATCTCTAAATCGCAAATTTTCTTTTCTTAAACCAATGCTTTTCAAAAAATCCATGCAAAAATTTTTCCAATAGCCAAACCATTCTAGATCGGTATTTGGCTTACAAAAAAATTCCAGTTCCATTTGTTCAAATTCTCGAGTTCTAAAAATAAAATTGCCAGGTGTAATTTCATTACGGAAAGCTTTTCCAGTTTGGCCAATGCCAAAAGGAAGTTTAAGTCGCATACTACGTTCAACATTTTTAAAATTGACAAAAATTCCTTGGGCAGTTTCTCCCCGTAAATAAACGGTATTTTTAGTATCATCTGTTACACCAATAGAAGTTTCAAATAACAAATTAAACTTTCTAATTGGAGTAAAATCACTAGCACCACATACTGGACACTTAATAGTGTTATCTTTAATAAATTGTTCTAATTTTTCATTATCCCAGCCATCGCCAGTAATTTCTCCATTAGTAAAATCTTCAATTAATTTATCGGCCCGATGTCTACTTTTACACTTTTTGCAATCAATTAAAGGGTCGGCGAATGATGCCACATGTCCTGATGCAACCCAAACATTAGGATTCATAAGAATTGCAGCATCTAAGCCAACATTATAAGGATTTTCTTGAATAAATTTTTTCTTCCAAGCCCATCTAATATTTTCCTTTAAATTAGTTCCAACTGGACCATAATCCCATGTATTAGAAAGTCCATTATATATTTCACTTCCTTGAAATATAAAACCATATTGTTTAGCATAATTTACTAATTCTTCCATTGTTACTTTCATTTAAATCACATTCCTTTTTTCTATATTATACATAACTAAAGTATGTTTGACAATTTATTTTTAATTACATTTATTGTTTAAAACAAAATTTAAATAACAATCGCTACATAAGGGTATATATTCAATTTCATCATGTTCGCCATCAATAACAACTTCTTTTCCACTAAAAATATATTTGCCATTGACTCTTCGAGCATTAAACATAGCTGACTTTCCACATGAACAATTAACAGTAAGTTCGTGTTTTTCATCACTTCTAGCAAAAAGTTGCGAACTGCCTTCAAATAAATTGCCTTTAAAATTACTTTTTAAAGCATAACAAACAACAGATATATTATATTTATGAGCAATATACCATAATTGATTTATTTGATTTTTGCTTAAAAATTGTGCTTCATCAACCAATATAAATTGGGCATATTTATACTTATTAAAGTACTTTTTACTAAGTAAATTCGCACTTTTAGGAATTATTATATCGACATTTACATTTTCTCCAGTTCTGGTTATAACTGTATTTTTACCCTTTGTATCCACTTTGGGTTTCATTAAAATAAGTTTAATTAAGTACCGTGAATAGTTGTAATGATCTTGTATTAATTTAGTTGTTTTGCCAGTTTCCATCGTTCCATAATATAAAGTCAAATTAGCCATTATTACCACCATACCCAATTTATAACATATTCATTTATATTTATTATAAGCCAAACAAGTTTGACTATCCTTGCATCACTACAAGGCATTTCTACTTCATAGAGTCCTTCAGACTCTCCATAGA
>CALVUS010000101.1 GCA_944363665.1 uncultured Bacilli bacterium
GATAACAGATTTTAATCTGTTTCTATCTCCTTTACTTAAAGTACCTTTATTTCTTCTTTGTCTTACTTCTTTAGCTGTATCTTTTCCAGTTTTATGGTTACTTCCGCTTTTCATATAAGTAAGTTCACCATTTTTCTTCTTCATAAATACTTTTGCACTTGATTTATGAGTCTTTTGTTTACATTTTGCCATATTATTACTTCCCTTCTTTACTTTTTGGTGCTAAAATCATTGCAATTTGTCTTCCTTCAAGTTTTGGATCAGTCTCTATCGTCGAATTGTCAGCTAAACCAGCTGCAAATCGCAGCAAAATTTCTTTGCCAATTTCTGCTTTAGCCATTTCTCGTCCCTTAAGACGAATAAAAGCTCTAATTTTATGTCCCTTTATGAGATATGCTTCTGCATTTTTACGTCTAGTTTCAAAATCTCCAACATCAATAGTTAATGAAAGTCGATATTCTTTTAATTCTTTATTAGTTTCTCGATGTTTCTTTTGAGCTTCTTTCAACTTTTTTTGCTTTTCATAACGGTATTTATTATAATCCATAATTTTAACAACCGCAGGAGTCGAATTTCCACTCATTAACACTAAATCTAATCCAGCATAATTTGCTAAAGTTAATGCATCTTCAATTTTCTTTAAGCCCATTTTTTCACCATTTGGCCCGATAACCATTACTTCAGGAATTTTGATATTTTCGTTGATTGCTAATTCTTCTATTTTTGCTATGTTAAGCACCTCCAAAAATTAAAAATGGATACAATATTTGTATCCATTAAAAAACCATATTTTAACTTTTATCTGGCATTTTACCCATTACCTTTGGTAATCAGGTGGATACAAATCGCTTTCCTTTTTTAATAACACTAATAGTGTACACTATTATTCTATGTTTGTCAAATAATTTTAAACACTTTTTAATTTTTTGATATTTTCATTTTTTGATTAATATTATTCCATAAATTATTCTGCATTTTTATAATAACCACCATTAGTTTTGTGAATTCTGGCTCTAACCATGGTGTAATCTTTATCTGCATTTAACCCTTGCAACAATTCAGGATTATAAATATCTATATTTCCTCCTGTATAAATATTAGCTATTATATCTAGCAATTCTTTAGAAACTTCTTTTTTCTTCAAAAAACTCAAATAACTATAAAATTCATTATAGCTCCAGCGATACGAGTCTTTACAACCACTTAAAACATTTAAAAGCATATATAAAAAGGAAACACTAGTAATATCCTTATTTGGAATAAATTTGCCACTTTCTTCATCAATTACATATTTATTAGGAAATCTTTCCAACAAATTATTAAATGTTGTTACTTTAGAAATCGGTATAGGACCCCCAATAAAATAGGAGCTATCCATATCAACTACTTTAACTATTTGATCAGTTATATCCCAAATAAAATTAGCTTCATGAATATCTCCTAAAAAGAATTTTCCATCAAGTTCATGAGAATCATTTATTTTTATTAAAATAGTTAATATTTCTTTTAACCATTGCAATTTCAGCTCAAGTTTAATCTTAGGATTATTTAAAAACAATGCTAAATTAACATTATCTTCAATATATGGCATAGCAAAGCCAGAAATTTCCCCATCTAGAGAAACTAAAGATGTTGGAGTAACTAATTCTGGCATGGGATTTTTTTCAAACGTAGCAATAAGTCTTGTTATAACAGCAATTTTATCAGCAATATATCCTTCGCTTTGATTGTAATAAATTTTTAATAATTCATTTAAATGACCATAATCTCTTTTAAAATTATGTATGTATAGTTTGGCTTCAGTATTGACTATATTTCTGCTTAAATTAAGTAACGGCATTTTTCTAAGTTGTCTTTTAGTTACGTTTACAACTTTCACCAAAACCACCCCTCTTTTTTAAATCGAGAAATATTGTAACATAAAAGAAAGGAAAAAGCAAATACACCTTTTCCTAATATATTAGATATTATACTTCTTATCTGCAATACATTTAGTTATCAAATTTATAAATTCTTCACTAGATATAGTAGTTGTTTCAGTCTTCCCAAACTCACGATAACTTACTCCGTTGTCTTCCACTTCTTTATCTCCTAAAACTAAAGTAAGTGGTATTTTCTTAGTTTGACTTTCCCGCATCTTATATCCCATTTTTTCATCGCGATCATCAATTTTTACTCTCACTCCAGCATCATCTAACTGTTTAGCAAGATTTTGAGCATATTCTAAGTGATTTTCATTACTTACTGGGATAATATTTACTTGAACTGGAGCAAGCCAAAGTGGAAAAGCTCCCGCATAGTGTTCAATTAATATACCAATAAATCTTTCGATAGATCCATAGATAACTCTATGAAGCATGACAGGTCTTTTTTTAGATCCATCAGAATCAATATAAGTTAAATCGAATCTTTCGGGCAAGTTCATATCTAATTGAATTGTACCACATTGCCAAACACGACCTAAAGAATCTCTAATGTGGAAATCTAGTTTAGGCCCATAAAATGCACCATCTCCTGGATTAATCTTACAAGAATGTCCGGATTTTTCACAAGCTTCTTGTAAAGCTTTTTCTGATCTATCCCAAATAGCAATATCACCGATGTATTTTTCTTCTGGTCTTGTAGATAATTCAATTGAATAAGTTAGGCCAAATACCGAATAAATTCGGTCAATGAAATTAATTAGTCTAATAACTTCTTCTTCGATTTGATCTTCTCTCATAAATATATGGGCATCATCTTGGGTAAATGTCCTAACTCTAAATAAACCATTTAATGCTCCACTTGCTTCATGCCTGTGTACTTGACCAAGTTCTCCGATACGAAGTGGTAAATCCTTATAAGAATGCAAGGAATTTTTATAAACAAGCATTCCTCCTGGACAGTTCATTGGCTTAATCGCAAACACTTTATCATCAATTTCACTTGTATACATATTTTCGCGATAATTGTACCAGTGTCCTGATAATTCCCATAAATCTTTATTAAGCATTATTGGAGTTTTAATAAATTCATAACCTTCTTTAGTATGTTCTTTATACCAGAAATTTTCTAGTTCATTACGAATAATCATTCCATTGTGTAAGAAAA
>CALVUS010000102.1 GCA_944363665.1 uncultured Bacilli bacterium
AAATTTCCTTATGTAAAGCCAAAAGAAAAGAGACTGTCAAATAATTAATTACTTAATTATTCAACAGCCCCTTTTTTCACTCTTTTTAATACTTGATTATCACTTTTTTCAAAATTAAATTCATACATATTGTTATCTTGATACTTGTAATAATTTTCAAAGTCTTCGCTCATAGCTTCTCTATCACATTTTCCGGATGTTGCATTAATACCAAAAATATCATGATATTTAACTCCATCTATAGCATTAGTTAAATTACATATTTCTTTAACTATTTCTTGCTTTTTCATTTTTCCTTCTTCTGTTAACAATAAATGAGCTGTTATGTAATCTTGATCACCATTTTTGATTTTAACAACTTCACATTCTTGAACTCCAGATATGCCATTTATAGCTTCTTTTAAATCAAATAAATAGTATTTTTGATTATCTTTAATTGCATAATCTTTTGCTCTACCTAAGGCTAATAAAGATAAACTACCATTTGGCATTTCAACTAAAGTACCAATATCTTCTGATCTTGCCCATCTTATACCTTCTGGATCGACATAAGAATTATCTGATTTACCTTCTTTATTATAATCATCTAAATAGCAATGATGTATTGGATGAACAGGGCATTGAACTAGTATTTCCCCCTTAACACCTGCTTCTTGTGGTAAATCTTTCAAAGTTCCTGGTTCCACAATTTTCATTTTAATTCCAGGAAGTGGTACTCCAACAGTATTTTTCCGTCCTTCAATATTATAAGGAGCAATAGTTGATGAGCCTTCTTCACTTCGGCCATAACCTAATATTAAATCATTTGGACAACCAGCATATTTTAAAGTTTCATCTATTTGTTTCCAATTGGCATAAGGAATACCTTCGCCACCACTATAAGGATTTTTAAAACGTTCAAAATCTCCTGGTTTTAATTTTCCGTCTGCTCGATCTTGAATCAATTGAGCATAAAATGGTTTAGCTTGTACTGCATGATTTATTTCATATTTTTTTATATCTTCAGCAAACAAAGTTTTATCATATCGCGGTTCTAATACTAAAGTTTTTCCTTGAGCAAGTTGAAAAACTGCTGAATAAAATAAACCTGTTGGATGTTGCAATGGAATTGTTACTAATGTCCTATCCCCACGATTTTCATCCCTTTTTATCGTATCATGAGCAGCAACTAAGAAAAGTGGTGCTAAATCAGAATGTCCCATACATTTTGGTTTGCCAGTTGTACCACTAGTATAATTTAAGGTTGCAATCCTTTCTTCATTATAAGGCACTGCATTTAATTTATCATGCAAGTTTGCAGTCTTTAAAAAATCATTAAAGGATAAAACATTTACACCTTGTAACCCTGCAGGCATCATAAACTTATCACTATCTTTATAATGATTATAAGATGCATCTCCAGTAATAATTAAGTTTTTTAAATTAGGATCATTAGATGCTCCTTTAGCTTTAATTAAATTAAAGTAATTTTCATCGCACACAAATGTTTCGGAACATTTTTTAGCAACATAATCTTCTAGTCCATGTGATAAAATGAACATTATATTTAATGCATTTACCGTTACACCTAGTGTCGTAAGAGCAAAATAAGAAGCTAAAAATTCTACTCCAACAGGTAAGCATAAACTGACTACATCATGTTCTTTTAATCCCATATTTTTGTAGGCACTCATATATTTTTCGACTTCTTTAAAAAATTTTAAAAAAGTCATTTTAGTATCACTGCGAGTAATTTCAATAGATCTTGTGTCTAAATTATCCAAGTTTCGCAAAACAATATCTTCAAATATTGTAAGTTTGTGAACTTTAACCCCATTTTTATCCACAACAGGAATTTCTTTTCCCATTTTAGTTTTCTTTACGACTTCATCGTAAATTTGTGAAATACTATTCATTTTCCCTCCATATTTTCAGATAAATTATCCACAAATAAATTATATAAAAAGTTTTTACTGAATGTCAATGACTAATTATGCGATTATAAAGGGAAATTATTCAAAATTAAATTCAACATGGTTCTAACCAACCATTCCAAGGTATGTAATCATAATTTTCTAAAATGATGTCTGATACTTTGACTCTGTTACCGTCAGAATATGCTATTGGATCACGTCCAATATAACCACCATTTGGAGTTACAGATATACCACAGTATTTACCATAATTGCCTGTATTATATTTACTTTCTATCCATTCTTCCCACGTCATATCTTTTTCAGCACTATATTGCACTGAATCAATAGTAAAATTAATTAAAGAAATTTTATCAAAATATGCATAGCATTTATCTGATACATTTGCAGTTAATACTAATTTTTTGAAATCTTTATCCCAAGTAAGTTTACTACCATTTTCACATCTACTTAAAGATGCATTAAATTCATAGCCTTCCTGCAACCACTCACTTTGAGTTACTTCTTCATAATTACCAGTTCCTGCTTCTGTTTCCAACATCATTGTTAACATATTAGTATTTTGAAAATTATTTTTTAGCTCTTTAGCTCTATCTTCTTTAT